>PGZR01000002.1 GCA_002841405.1 Firmicutes bacterium HGW-Firmicutes-4
CGCGTCCTGGACCGCTGCCCCAATCTTCTTAGACTTACCCGCTTCCACCAATTCTTTGACTTCTGTAATTTTTGACATGCTTTCTTCCTCCTATTATAATCAATTTTATTTAAATGTGTTGATTATCAATTTAGTTGTTTTATTTTTTTACCGCGCCGTGAATCCCCTGGCGGTAAGCCCGGATATATTCGACGCAGTATTCGTCTTCCCCCATTAAGGCCTCCGTGGCAAAGATAATGCCCATTAAATCCCGATCGGTGGGATCAAGGATGGCACTGTCCAGCCCGGCCATCATCGCCATAACGGTAAAGCCCATATTGACCGTTTTGCGGGCCGGCAGGTTAAAGGAAATGTTGCTGATCGCCCCGGTAACGTGGATGGTCGGGTATTGGTTTTTGATCTCCCGGATCACCTCGGTCACCACCGCAATTCCCTCCTCCGAGGTGCAGAGCATTTCCACCAGCGGATCGATGTGCAGTCGCGAGGGGGCAATGCCGTATGTTTTGGCCTTGGCCATAATATCTGCAAACACGTCCAGCCGGTCAGTGGCGGTTTTGGGAATGCCCTTGTCGCTGTTCAGCAGTGCCACACATTCCCAGCTGGTCGCGGCAATGGCCGCAAAGCCGACATCGACCTTATTGCCTTCCATCGAAACCGAGTTAAAAAGCCCCGGTTTGTTGCAGTAGTTCATGGCCGCAATGCAGGTCTGCTCGTTGGGGCTATCCACTGCAATCGGGGTCTCGGTGACTTCCTGGACGATGTCGATCAGCCATTTCATGGTCTCCAGCTCAACGTTATTCTCGACTGAAGCGCAGACATCGATATAGTCCACCCCGGCCGCCGTCTGAATCCGGGCCAGATGCTTAATATACTCGGCATCCCGCGCCGCAATGGCTTTAGCTGTGGCGGGAATGGCGCCGTTGATTTTTTCTCCAATGATGATCATGCTTTGTTCTCCTAATTTCTCTTCATTATTTTTAATTTTCCTGCCCGGCCAGAAAGGGCTCCAATGCCTTAAGGGTTGCCTCACTGATCGCCAGCAGGGCCGGGCCGTCAGGTCCATCGCACCATTCAAAAACATAGAGATCTTCGTTGGCGGTTTCGGCCGGGTGGTGATGGTGATCATGGCAATCACAGCTTTCGTCATGATGGTGGTGGAGTCGCTGCTCCCGGGTCAATACATACTGTTTATCACCAAAGCTGAAATGCTTTATCACATCCATTTTAAATTGGTTGCCGTGTTCATCGCTATAGATCCGGCTTTCGGCTGGCTGGTTTTTATCGGTCATGGCTTTCTCCTTTTTTCTGGGCGCATTCCAGTTGCTCAAAAAGATCAATCAGCCGCGCTTCCAAATCATTCGGGGGAATAGCAAAAACGATCAGCGCAATACTGACTAAAACCCCATTGCTGCCGTCTGCGGCGGCTGGCTGCAGGCGACAAATTACCTGATCACCGGTTGTCGAGATCATCGCGGTCTGTCCCGTTGTTGCAAGAAAGCTTTTGAGATGACCAACAATCCCACCGCGCGCGGCAATCCATTGATTGATTACCGCAAATTCTTCCTGGATGACGGTATTTAGGGCCTTAAAAGATTTCTCCTGAAACACAGTTTCCCCGGCCATGGCCACCGTTCCTTCATGCAAAGTGGTCACAATCTGATAGCTTTTGCGTTTGCTCAGTTGCTCACTATTTCTGATTTTGATCTTGTAGTCAGCCATTCTGGATCACCTTAAGCAGCCGTTCATCAATGGGTTTAATTCCACTGATCAGATAGATTGCCGCATCTGAATTCAGTTCCCAGAGGTCAGCTTCAACCTCCCGCAATACGGTTTCCTCCACCAGATCAGTTTTATTAATCAGAATCAGGTGGGCATCATTTAGCTGTCCTTCAATCAGATTTGCCAGCGGCATCCGAATCCGCTGCCAGCGACTGGCGTCAACAAGGGTGACAATCTGGGCGGCAATCCCCAGGTTAGTAAACAGTGATTCGGCGATCTTATCGGGAAAGGCCACTCCGGTCGCTTCGATGATCAGCCATTCCGGATCAATCGTGCTTTTTATTTCCTGCACGGCTGACAGCAAATCGCTGTTAAGACTACAGCAGACGCATCCCGAGAAAATATCCCGGACCGTATAGCCATTGCCCCGCAGCAACTTGTCGTCAATGCCGATCTGACCAATTTCATTTTCAATGATCGCCACCTGACTCATTTGACTGCCGGGATATTGCTGCACCAGATATTGAGCCAGCTGGAGCAGCACCGATGTTTTTCCGGAACCCAGAAAACCACCCAGTATCAATATTTTCAAAGCCTTCTCCTCCTGTTCTCAATCCTTTGGTATCGTTAAAAATGTGTTCTCGTCTCAACTCCTTCGTTTTTGTAATATCTGCATTATATCCGAATAAAATTGATGAAGATATGGACGAAATCGCATCATTTTATGAATATTCCCGCTTGTTTTTCAACGCTACCGCCTGCAATTTTATCAAATGGTAAAATCCCGTCGTCGACTTGGGGAAAATAGGATGATACTGACATCGCCGGCAATAAAAAAAGACCTGCCATTCAAACTGATTTTTCCAATAATCTGAGAAAAACGGCAAATTTTAGATATTAATCTTTTTCAAATAGCAACAAACAACGCACGGATCATTAAACTGAAGCTGCAATATCGCAATCGTCAAAAATTAAATCGTGATTATTTTTAATCTCCATAATTTCTACACAACATCATGATAAGCTAGACGTACAGAATGATATACTTAGCTACAAAAATTGAGAAAGCGGGTGAAAAAAATGATGGGATTAAATCTCTATAATGGGTGCGGCCTCGGTCTGTTTGGGTCCCCACAGGGATTTAGATTGATGGGCATGGCAGGAGGTGGTATTATGTTTATGCTTTTACTAATTGTCTTAATTGTCGTCGCTATTGTCTGGTTCTCAAAAAATGGAAATCACCATTCACCGAGCTATACAAATCAGCCGCCTGCTGATCGTTCTTTAGAGATATTAAATGAACGTTACGCTTTAGGCGAAATTGATGATGACGAGTATTCAAAGAAAAAACTGGAACTGAGAAAGCTTCATTAACCTAAAAAAGTGCACATGAATTTGTATTTACTTTCAGTGACTGGCAGCTTTAAACAATGTGATCGACGGTTATGAAGTACTAAAATGACTAAAAGAATCGGCTTCTACCAGTGACATTAGCTGGCGGAAGCCGATTCTTTTTTTGAAAAATGCGCTTGTGAGCGAGGACCATCCCGGCTCTTTATTTAAAAAGGGCACCTTTGTTTAAAACTGTTTAACTTATTTTACTACCACCCCAATCACCCGGGGTTTGGGACTATCAATACTCAGCGGCGTTTCCACCGCTACCTGAACCACTTCGATCAGCTATTTCAGGGTTTCAATTTCCAGCTCCGGAGCGGTACTGGTGCAGTCATCAACAAAATCCGCCCCTCGCCCGCCTATTTAACCGCCCGATCGGCAATAAAAGCGGCATCACGCTTGTCGATCGCCTCCTTAACCGCCGGAATGCTGCCATTAATTTTTTTCCGATTATAATCATCTCGTCGCTCCTTATTTGCGTCTTAAATCAGCAGGTTCATGTAAAAATCAAATGTTTCATGGCTGAACCGCTCAAAATTGTCCCGGGCAAAATCCGGGGTCAGCGGATAGCTTTGTTTGAATGTTTCCCAGTCAAACAAATATTGGGACTGGGGCTTGGGCACCAGGCGTTCATCATAGACAAAACCTTCACTGTTTAGCGGTGTCCCAAAGGATGTTCCGGGATTTTCGTAAGCCGCATTGTCGCGAATGTATTCGGTTAATGCCGCCAGGGTGTCCAGATTGACTTCCTTCAGGGTCAGCGGGTTTTTGTCAAAGCCAAACAGATAACCACCACCGGGGAGCATAATATCCAGAAAGGCTTTGGCCCGATCAACAATCTGCACCGGCGTATCGGTCTTCAGTGAGGCACTGGGGAACAAGCCGGTGAGCAGGAATTTTTTACCCAGCTTATCTTTGATGGTCTGGGGATCGCCATATTCAAAGGCCAGCTGACATCCGGCCGGAATTTCCGACAGCAGGATATCAAGATAGCGGCTCCAATCGTGTTCACAGAACATATTGGGGCGGGCACCCACGGCCGCAAACTGCTGCAGCATTGTTTGATAGGAAGGCAGATAAATCTCGACAAAATCTTTTTCCCGCATAAAGGTCGGCATATGAAGCGGAATAAAGACAGAGCCTTCGGGATGGATATTGCCTGGCAACCCCCAATGATAAAGCAGCGGCATTACCGCCGCAGCGGCTTCCTGGAGCTGCGTTTTATGCCGGCGGACATCCATGCTGATCCCTGAAAAACTGCGCAGCTGATCGGCAATAAAATCCAGCGGGGCTTCGGTAAAATTAAAGGAGCCCAGCGGACTGCCCGGATAATAGCCGTAGGTCTGGATCAGTTCAAAAAAGGTCGGCAGAAAGGCCATTTCGTCGTTCTGCAGAGCCAGCTTGCCCATCTGGATGGCCGCGGCCATCTTAATCGGATTCTGGGGATCGAGGTTTTTATGCTGCCGCGGGATGACGGTTTCGACCAGAAAATCAAAGGGTTTGTCAATCAATTGGGGATACTCATCAGCCATCATCCCAACCACCTCGGGATGCTGAACAAAGCCACCATTCCCCATTACAAAGGACTGTGAGCCATAGAGCTGATACATTGATGGTGTTCGGGACAGCAGAAAATTGGCCGGTAAAACCAAACAGGCATCCGAATAGATTTTGGCGCACAGCTCCCGGGCCGGGTCGGCCATTTTTGAGTAATCAAACTGAAAATCAAACAGGTTCTGACCACCATATTCGGCCACCAGATGCTGCGGCAGGTTGATCCCGATCGGCATCCGTTCGGGTATCGTGTTGGCATAATAATCACTGTACAGTTTTCCCCGTTGCTGTTGTAAAGCTAAAACATCAATCATTTTTTTCCTCCATAATATTCGTTAGATTTTGAACTTCATTAATTTTGCTGCTCTGTTTCCCGATTGACCGTTAAAGGTTTACATCGTTACCGCTATCTTAGCAAATTTTAAAGCGTCCTTCTGTCTCGCAAAAGACATAAGGACGCTTATTTTTGTAAATTTTATTTATTTTAAGAAAGTTTAAATGTTTTCTGAACAAAATTGACGTAGTTTTTCGATGTTTGTCACTATTATCTTGTTTCGTTGGGTATCGATGACTTTTTCTTCGCGCAATACCTTGAGATATTTGGCGACATTGGCCCGGTTCAGACCGACAAACTCGGCAATCGCCTGCTGGGAAAAGGGAATCAGCTGGTCATGATCATTGGTGTTTTTTAAATAGATATAAAAGAAATTGCAGATCTTTTCCATGCCAGTGGAAAAAAGCTGGTTGGCTAGTTCCTGACCATTCAGGGAAACCAGTTTAATATAGGCCCGATACATGGCGACGTTCAGGGCCGGATTGGTATTGACATACCGCTCAAAGCCAACCCGGTTAAAGACAAAAACTTCCAGATCGGTCACGGCGGTAAAGGCAAAGGAACGCATCATTTCAATTTCGCCGGGAAAATACAACGGTGCCAGATAGCCCTTACCGTAAAAGGATGAGGTTTTGACATTTCCCGACTCATGAATAAAAGACCCGGACATGGTCCCGGAGGTGATGTAATACATCTCGTCCATCGGCTCTCCATAGCCATTGACCGGTTCGTTTTTATGATAGCGCCGGACCGCACTTTTGATCTCGGCGAAATAATCTTCAAACGCCGAAAAATCATCGGCAAAATAATATTAGCTCCATTGCGCCTGCCTTTCATCTACAAATCTTTGGTGTCAGCTTTAACTGCAGTTTTATTTAAATACATTTTTTCATCGGCTTTTTCTAGCATCTGCGGGAGCGAATCACCGCCATACTCATATCCCACCGCATATTGGATTTTTAGTTGGTCTGACTTTTGATTATACCGGATCGTGGCCAGTTCGATCTCCATGAGCAGCTGCTCGATTTGGTCCTCACGATGGTTTTTAACAATCATGATAAATTCATCCCCACCATAACGGCCAACAAAGACTTTTTCGTTGGTTAAATGATTTAAGATATCAGCAAAACCCTTAATTAGAGCATCCCCGGCACTATGACCGTAACTGTCGTTGATACATTTTAGATTATTGAGATCAAACATCACCATGCAGTAAGGACCTTCTTTTCGATCCATGGGAGTCCAGATTTTCTCTTCACAGCTGAGCCGCCCAGGTAGTCCGGTTGGTTTATCAAAATAAGCCGCAGTCGCCAGCTCTTTATTTTTTCTGAGCAGCTGGATTTCGGTGATTGCCTGTTGGAACGAAATTACGATCAGCAGACCCAAAAGAATAACCATCACCAATTCCAGGCTGGTGAGGATTTTTGCTTTCTGTTCCAGATAAAATTCTGCTGTTCCGACTACATCGTTAGCCATATTAAAATAGCTCTCACTCATTTGGATAACTTTTTCTTGATTACTCTGGTCAACCCGATAGATCAGGATTTCGGCCTGCAAATTATCCCAATAATCATTCAGCTCTGAGAGCTTTTCGAGATAAGGAATGTCGTCCAGTTTATCCAGATCGTGCTGTCCTTGACCGGTCTGGAGTTCATCAAGAATTCCGTCCAGATACAGAATCAGATCATCTTTGGGGATGCCGTTTGTTTCAAGCTTGACCAGTCGCTGGGTGCCCCCGCGGATAATCCCGGTATAGTTGATCACCCGACCGGTGCCCTGGATGATGTTGACCAGCTGAAAAATGTTAAACAGCACAATCCCCAATATGACAACACTAACTAATTGTACAATTTTATAAAGCAATTTTCGATTGGTATTCATCTGCTTGCCATCCTTATTCTTCAGACTTTTATCGTATCTGTTTCTGGTTTATCTGTCAACGTTTATCTCTTCAGCAAAACCTTGAAGATAAACATCTACTCACCGCCGCCGCGCCACAACCCGGACAATCCGCGGCCGGTTGTAGCGCTGGGCAATCACACAGGGCAGATTAACGGCCAGGGCAAAGATCAACATATCAAGAATCACGATCGGCGGCGTAAAAAAACCGAACACCCAAAAAGGCAGTATCGCCAGCCAGTGGATCATTTCGGCCCGGCAGGATTCCAGCAGGTATTTGTCAAGATTGTCTTTTTCAAAACTGACCAGCTTTTTTTTTTCAAAACCGCCTTTAACCAGCGATCCGCCATCTGGCAGGTATTTTTTCCAGCGCCGCACACGGAACCACTTTTGATAGATCTCGCCATCTCTTTCCCAGCGATGGGCCCGGTAAAACCAGGCGGCGTAGTCAAAAAAACGATCCGGCAAGCGGGTGCAGATCAGAGCCGCAGCAACCATCAGCAACGGCCAGACAATAAAACACAGCAGAATGGTCAGCCCCTGAGGCAGAAAAATAATTTGCATGCGCTGCTCCTCTCTTATTTATCCAGTCTAATTTTCCGGTCTTTCCAGATCACCGGGTGCCCTAAGATTTTTTTTGCCAGCGACCGCAAAAAGATCAGCAGATAAAAAAGCAGCAGCAGTGGATAAAAGAAGATGTCAATCACTGAGAAGCTGCCAATATGCCGGGCGATGCGGGTAAGCTCCAGCACCCAGATGCAGTAGCATGATGCCAATATGGCGCTCCATAGCCACTGCTGCCAGACCAGACTGAGCACCAGATAAAGCGGTGCCGAGGCCACTGCGGTGATCCAGAAAAAGACCAGCACGAGAATCAGCAGCGGTGTTTTTGACACCCCGGCGGCCTGGTTTTTGGTCCAGCCCTGAATCAGCTGCCGCAATCCGCCGCCATACATCCGATAGGAAACGTCCTGATCCCCCAGAAACAAGGCAAAGGGAATCTCTTTTTCGCGGAGTTTTTCACCCAGGGCCATATCATCGACGATGCTGTCTTTAATAGCGGCATGACCGCCGACGGACTGATAATCGGCCCGGCTGATTAAGATCACCGGGCCATAGAGGCCGATCCGATAAGGATGGCTGCTTTTTTTATTATTTTGCGCTTGTTGTTTTTGATCACTGTTTTGTTTGTTTTGATCACGTCCCACCGGCAATCCCAGGCCATTGGCGCCCATCTGAAGGCAATTAAAAAAAAACGACAAGGTCTCGGTTTTGCTCTCAATCTGATGATAGGGCATCACCGAGACCACCCTGCCAGTCTTTTGATGGGCCTTAAGCAGCTTGCTGATCCCGGTCGGACTCAGCCGCACATCAGCGTCCAGAAATAACAGCAGCGCCCCGGTGGCGGCCGCCCCGCCTTGCTGGCAGGCCCAGGACTTGCCAAGCCAGCCGACTGGTTTTGGGGCCGCGGTAATCAACCGAGCCCCTAAAGCCGTGGCGATGTTGGCTGTTTGATCGGTGGAACCGTCATCAACACAGATAATTTCGTGAATCTCGAGCGTCTGGTTTTTTAAATCAGCCAAGAGCAGGGCCAGGTTCTGTTCTTCGTTCCGGGCCGGGATGATAATCGACAGCCGGGGTGTTTTGTTGCCCAAGACTTGCAGATCACCTTGCTCCAATCCGGGAAAGCGAAAAAAGAGCACCCAGCTGGCCGCCAAACCCAGCACAATCATGCCGCCGACGATGATCATCGGCGGGCCGCCTGATCAACGGAATGGCCCACTCGGCCCTGTTTGACCAGCCGCTTGATCACCCCATCCGCGGCCAGTTTGCCAGTGAGGATCGAGACCGGCAGCCCCGCGGGACTAAAGGTCCATTGCCCGGCCTGATAAATATGGGGCAGTGGGGTCTCAATGGTTTTGGCAATTTTGCGAAAAACACTGACCGCCGGTAATTTTCCGGTTCCGGAATCGTCAAGAAAGGCCCAGCCGGTAATGGCCCCGCCAGAATTCCCAGTGAGCCGCTCAATCGTTAAGGGACTGGAACTGAAGCGTAGCTCAACCTGCCTGATCACGCCGGGAAATATGCTGTTTTCCAGCACCAATAGGATCTGCTCTTCGCAGAAAGCTTTAAAGGCCGGATACCAGCCGGCTATATCAATGGCTTTAACCAACCGGTAATCCATTAAGGTGCTGACAATCACCCCGGTCTTCCCGGCTGGAGCCAGGGCCGGATCCCGAAGCGCCGGGTTGGAAATCTCATAGGTGGTCAATGCCAGATATTCCCGGATCCACGCTTTCAAAGCAAGCTGCTGATCGGCCGCCGACCGGTTCGGGTCCGCCAGCACGGCCTGCCAGGGTTCTGACTGAATAGCCGAAAGCCCGGCCTTACTGGGGGTGTAGAAACAATGGGGGCCACAACGCTGCACAAAATAAGACGGCTCCAGATTAACCCCAAGGTAGAGGGTGAAAATCGAATCCCCACCCCGATTTTCACGGATCTTTTGTTGCTGTTCCCGGACCTGCAAGCTGGGTTCTCCTGGTTCTGCAAAGTTAACGGCCGTGTATAGGGCCTTCATATCCCCGCACCAGATCAGTTCACGATAACCGAAGCTGCGGCCATCCCGGGTGGTTACCCGCCGCGTTTTAAGATCAATCTGGCTGATCTCAGCGCCCAGAGCCAGCTCGCCCTGATGCGCAGCAATAAAATCACTCATTGCACTAACCAGCCTCCCGGTACCACCGATGGGATAACTGTAATCGCTGTATAAGCCAAAGTAGCTCAAGGCAAAAAAGGTCGGCATTTTTTCAAAAAAATGCTGGATGATCACATCAATCAAAGCCTGATTTTTAGTAAAACGGAGCAGATAGGTTTCAATCGGCTCGCTAAGCTTCTGAGCTTTGCGGATATTGATCTGATATTTGAGCAGCCACGGCAATAAGGTTTTAAACAGATAGGCTCGATCATTGGTCAGATCCATAAACAGCGGGTTTTCAATGCCATAGAGTACCTCCATATACCTGATGACTGTGCGGATTTCGCTGATAATTGCATCAATTTCGGCATGATTATCGGGAAATTTTCGGGTCAGCATGGCGGCATAAGTGGCCAGACTTTCCACCCCTTTTAAGCTCATCTGAATGTCTTCGATCCCAATAACGACCGGATTTTTAATAAACTCCATGTCAATCCCCAGCTGCGCCAGCATCGGAAAAACGATTCCCGAATTTTCAAAGGCCCGGATACCGGCGTCAAAGGTAAAGCCCTGGCGGCAGAAGCTCCCCACCAGGCCCCCGGCCTTTTCGCTTTTTTCACAGATCAGGGTCGTATAACCAGCTTTAGCGGTATAAGCAGCGCTGGTTAATCCGGCCATCCCGGCACCGACAACAATTACGTCATAATCAATCCCGGCGTTCTCCGTTCCCCGGTCTCCTGTTTTTATTGAATTCTTCATCTCAACCACCTCCATCTACCCCAGCAACCCAGCGATCACCGCCTGGATTTCCACCGGTTGGCCATTTCGGGTATTTTGAATGCAGCGGGTTTCGCAGGCGTTCAGATCCAGGGGCGCTGTTTCAATTTTGATCTGGTGTTCCTCGCAATAGGCGGCCAGCCGTTTTCTGGCTCCAACCAGATTTCCCACCGCGACCCGGCGCATGATCCCCCGGATATCTAGATTCCGGCCCTGGGCTTGCATCCCGATGGAACAATAAGGATGCTCACAATATTCACAGCGAGAGGCCTTCTGCATCAGGCTCCGGATGTCAGCCGGGACATCGGCATAAAGTTTTTCGGCGGTCACCGGTTTGTCAAGGATCTTTACCATGTTCGTTCGCTCCGGCTGATAGACATAAGGTCGCAGGCCCCGTTTCTTGAGCACGGCATTGGCCGCCGAGATCCCCGAGGTGGTCACGGTTGGGGTACCGGTGCCCATCACGGTCGATTCGCCGCAGCAAAACAGATTATCCCATTCGGTCCGGGTATGGAGCCGCTTAAACATGTGCTGCCCCAGCATCTGTTTGGGACCGGCCACCGCGCCACCGTTTTTATTGGTATAACGCTCAATCGTCCGGGGGGTTGCCAGCTCAGCGTAACGGATCGCTTCACCAAAGCCTGGAAAGCGGTTTTCCAGGACCCCGATCAGCCGGGCTTGTTCCAGCTCTTTTCTGGCCAGATAGTCCGCTGCCTCCCCCTGCTGCCAGTTTTCAAAGCTGGGTCCGATGGCCAACACCACATGGCTGTTTTCATCACAAAGGGTATGGTCATCAATACTGGAAATATAGACGGTGACCTCGCTTTCATCGAGACGGTCGGGGTTGCCAACCAGCATTTCCACCGGCTGGGTATCTGGCGGGATCACAACTTTGTCAACTTGGGCATAAAGTACCACACTGGGATAGGTGGGCACCTGCCTGGCCGCCCAGCGGGCTCGGGCTAGATTCAGGTTGGGCCGGTCGATGAGCTTGCCATAGAGATTCCAGACCGTTCCCGAATAGATCAAATCCCGGCCGAATATTTTTTCACCACTACTCAGTTCCACCCCCACCGGCCGGTTATGTTCAAAAAGAATCCCGGTGACTTCTGTTTCCAGCACCATCGTGCCGCGGTTTTCTTCAATCACCTGCTCCAGCTTGCCGGGCAGAAAAATGGTCGATCCGGCGGGATAATAGCTGCCACCCACATGATTGTCGACAAACATCACCGCCGCTAGCACCGCCGGGGCTTCTTCGAGGGTCGCATAACAATAGGTGGAGGTTATCTTATCAAAAAATTTGAAGATTTCTGGATCGCTGAAATAATTTTCCAGCAGACTGCGGGCGCTTTTATTCAAATAGCCCAGAAACCGGGCATAGGACAGCGGATGTTTGATCAGGCTTTTCAGGGCCCCCCGGGTTTCGGTTTCATCCGGGGTGGTATAATTGGGATTGGCAACCATCACATCGCGATACATTTTCTCCAGATCCCGGTAAAAACGCCGGACATTGGCTTGTTCCGAGGGAAAAACCGTGCCCAGCTGGGCCGCAAAATCATCGATATCGGCCCCGAAGCGAATCACGTGACCCTTGAAGTGCATACAGTACAGCAGGTCGTGCTTGACCACTTCGATCGGTTGTTCCAGACAATTAAAAACGAAGCGATGAGCATTAAAACCCGCCTCACCAAATCCGAACAGCATCGCTGCGCCAATATCAAAGGTCGCCCCATTACGTTTAAAAACCCCGCAGGAACCGCCGGGATTATAGCTTTTTTCAATTACCGCCACCTTTAATCCGCTTTTCGCCAGCAGACTCCCGGCCGTCAGCCCGGACAATCCCCCGCCAATAATAATCGCATCAAATTCCATTACTATTCCCTCTTTTGCGCTCATTTATTTTGTTATCGTTCTTTATTCAATTATACCCCGAATCATTATAATTACAACCTGAGAACAGATCATTTTTTTCGATATATTCAGCAGTTATTGTTTATTCTGACTCTCAACAGGTATAATAAAAACATCCTCGTATCAAGCATCATGGTCACGTTTTACCATTTCACAAACACCTGTTCCCCAATTTATCACTGGAGGTAGAAATGATTTTATATGGATTCAACCCCAATCAAATGATCCTCACGGCCCGGGCCCATGCCCATAGTCCCAACGCCAACTACGTGGCCGGCTACATGGGCAAGTCCACGGCCTTTGAAAAAGCCATCGTCAAGTGGTGCTATGGCTATTTCCGCCAGATTTACCGGGATTACGATAATTTTGTCAGGTAGTGAACACTTATAAAAAAAGCACCTGTTTAATAGGTGCTGAGGTAGTCGACAAACTTCTGTACCGACAATTGTTAATCATTGACCGTTTAAAATCCCAGCAGATCCAGCACCTTGTCATCGACATGGCGGTTTTTGCCGACAAAGGGATAATTATGAATATGCAGGGCTGGGTTGAAGTTAAGTTCGATAATGCTGTAGTTTGTTGCATCGGGTTTTTTTTGAATATCCCGGATGATGATATCGGCGCCACAGATCCGGGCACCAACTGCATGGGCTGCTGCCACCGCAATAGCCTTGTAATCATCAATAATCTCGTCGGTAAAATCAAGACTGTCCCCACCGGTACTGATATTGGAGTTTTCCCGGAGAAAGACGTTTTCGCCATTCTCCGGAATGGTCTCGATGGATTTATTCTGCTCACTGAGAAAAGCAATTTCAGTTTTTCCTAGCTGAATCTTTTCAAGAGGGGTAACATATCCCTTTCCCCGCAACGGATCCTGGTTTTTTTCAGTCACCAACGCTTCAATGGTATGAACCCCATCCCCCACCACGTTGGCCGGAACCCGGTGGAGAATCCCCACTACCTCATCGCCGATTACTAGAAACCGATACTCTTTGCCAGGCACGAATTCTTCAATCAATACTGATGTATCATGACTAAAAGCGTTGATTACCGCTGTCCGATAACAGTTTTCACACTGAAGATTTTTATGAATGACAATCCCTATCCCAAAATTGGAAGATTTAGGTTTTATCACAATATCTTTGCCCTGGTAACCTCCATAATGGGCCATTGCTTCAGCCGCCGATTTAACCTTGATCCCCGCCGGCACGTTGATGCCCTTCTCACGGAGGACCAGCTTCGTCACTTCTTTATTTTCCATGATCAGCGGTGCGATATAGGTATCGGCTGATGTCCGGGTAGCCTGTTTGATATATTCAATTCTATCGCCTTTTGTAAGCCGAATAAAATTATCCTCAAGATCAAGGATCTCAACCTCAATGCCTCTGTGCTCGGCTGCGTTAATCAGCATCGCCGTTGACAATTCCAAGCCGTTATGATTATTTATAAACATAGTCTCCACTTTCTGAAAGAGATGCTGCGGTATTCATCTTTTCCTGTTAATATCATTATTATCTCATAACTTTCTGTTTTTAATTTAAAAACCTGATCCTGCATCAGCTCATCACCGCTCTTACAATCAGCCAGATAATGACTAGCCAAAATAACACAATTGGAAGAGCATAATACCACTTTTTAGGTTTTCCACCATCCCAAAGGTGTTCTGATTCTTTTTGACATGCTGTGAAAACTTCCTTAGGAATTAATTTGATCGTAAAAGCGATGAGGATTGGCAGAATAATCAGATCATCCAGATAGCCCAATACCGGGATAAAATCTGGAATCAGGTCGATGGGTGACAATGCATAGGCAATGGTAACACCAGCCAGTATTTTAGCAGCCAGTGGCGTTTCTTTTTTCTTAAGCGCCACAAAAACCGCCGGTATATCTGTTTTTAATTTTTTCGCTCGCTCTTTTAAATTCATGTCATACTCCGAATTTGATTAATAATTAAGCATTGCATAAACACTAAACGCATTCTTTGCTAACAGCAGGAACTGTCTGATTCATGACTATTGTCACATTCGCAGCTGGGTTCAGCCCCGGTAAAGATGCTCTTGAGAATGGCCGAAGCGCAGCCTACCCCGGTCTTCACAGTGATGGCATCAGTGGGACAATTCATGGCACAGGCTCCGCATTCCATGCAGGCATCCTTGTCGCGGATCCGACTCTGTCCTTCAAACAATTCAAAGACCCGATGTGGACAAACCTCAAGACAGCTTCGGCACCCGACACAACGACTTTTATCCAGCTTAAGGGAGACAACATTTTTAAAATAACGATTTTTCATATGTTTTTCCTTTATCGTATTATACAACTCGATTAAAACAGGTGACTGATCAAAAGCAGCAGTCCTCCCGCGCCAATTGAAAACAACAACCCGGGAACCGCAACCCGCATTTCTTTCTGAACTCCGGAGTGGGATGTAAAAGTTGATGAGCCAGTAAAATTCATCGCATAATAGGCGGCAATGGCCGGAAAGATCAGCAGATAGCCGAACAAGCCTACCAGCGAAATTCCCGAACTGATCGTCTGATGGCTAAAGGCTATGATGGCAAGAGTGCCCATCAGACCTAACAGCCAGCCTTTAAAGGCAAAGGCTCTTCCAGGAATTACCGGCAATAATACCGGGGTCAGCACACAGCCGGTTAAAACAGCACCGACGTATGCCCCCACATCGATAAGACCAAACGGTTCTTTAACCACAAAATTCAGCAGTAACAAGACCCCGAAAATCATCAGGGACTGCTTGATCGTACCAACCAGCTCAATGGGCGTCAGCACCAGCCGATCATACAGGGTAAAGCTGACGGTTCGCATGCTGTCGCTTATCATCATGTCAGCCTCGAGAAAGGCTTTTATATCTCTGGCTCGGATGGGTCCATAAATAACCCGAAATCCCGATTCTTTAAAAACGGCCTGGGCTTTTACGCCAGATGCGCCCAACTGGGGTAGGATTATTTTTCGATGCGATACGATTTCTTTGAGCCTGGTCCCGATCAGTCTGGCGACAATCTCTTTGATTCCAAAGCTGCCTTTCCCGGCAGCACACCAGACATTAATACCATTGGTATCAATGACCAGAATCCACACGTTCAGGCCAGTGAGTTCTTTCCGCAAGGCGTCAAAAGACAACTTGTAATTACAGGAAACAAGAATCGGTGAATCCTGATCGGGGCTGCCCATACCATAAAGCCCGGGGTTAATTTTATAATTCATGCGATTAATACCCCAGCGGACTTTCCATCCATCAAGAATATCTTTTTTATTTAAGCTGGGCGCAATTACCGGGACGATTCCGATTGGGGTATCAATTTCCCCAATAATCCAATGGGCATTTCTACCGGCCCTTGTGACAGTGTTTCCTGATGGTTGAGTTGGCAGCATTTGGCAGCAGGAAACCGCATTGATAACCTGATCCGGTTGATTTTCACGACACGAACAATCGGGATTCTCCGTTGTTTCAGCTGTAGGCCGTTTTTTTTCGTTTGTGCAAGAGCAGTTTTGGTTATCCAAAGGGTATTCCTCCTGTATTAGTACTTCCTTTTCAATCTTATATTCCTGTTACTCTTTTCCTTATTTTTATGAATATGGGTATATGTTATTTGACTGTTCTCGGCTTGTCAAGTTTTTCGTGGTTGTTATACTTTTTTCCTGAAACAATTCCACTGCCGATAAAGCCATTTATTCACTAAGATAACATTATCGACTTAATAGGTCGTTGCTATAATAAACTCAAAGCGTAGAAAAGAAATAGTACATATTATTGATGTCATAGAAAGTGGGCAGTTAGCGTAAGTCTATCTTGGAGCTGCAAGTCGAATGGATAATACCTGGTAAGGCTTGACAGTCGCTCACCGTTAAAATGAAAAGGCATTGTCAGATGCTGGTGAGTGCAGGCATTTGACCTGAATTTAGGTGGTACCGCGGACTGAATGTTCGTCCTAAGCGTATTTTAGCTTGGGACGTTTTTTTTATTTTAGGAGGTATTTTATGAAAGTATCAGCATTGGTTGGAGATCGGTTTAAAGAGACCCCCTCGGAGTGTGTCATTGACAGCCACATATTTATGCTCCGTGGTGGCTATATTCGGGGCAGTCTGAATAATCATCTAAAAACAAACAAAAAGTTAATATACTCTCCATTTCGCGCACAAGATGAATATACAAACTTATTCTAAGAGGGGAAGCATATTTTCTTATGGGAAGAAAGTACAATTTTTCTTCTATATTTGTTATGCCCGGTAACTGTTCTTGAAGTGAGAGTCACGTCAATGAAATACATCTATTAACAACAAGTGGTGCTTACTCCTTGAAAATCCATGCAATCAATTAAAGCTCCTTTAACAGCATCGTCAAGCACTGACAGCTTTCATCCAACTCACAAATCTTATTACCCAGCTGTTTTGTAGTAGCAGCTTCTTTATTGGCAATCACCCGATTGACCAGCTCGCTGAGTTCCTGCTTCAGCGTGGCCGATTCGCGTTCCACCACCGCCTTGCTCAAAAAGGCCTTCGGTTCATCAATTTTCTGGTTAAGCAGCTCAGCCATCCCCACTTTGGTTTTGACGCTGATGGCAAACAGTTCGATGGCATCGGCGGCCATAATCTGACAAAGCCTATTATGACAATAACCCTGATAGGCTTCCAGATCCGCTGGGCTGATGGTGTCGATCTTATTAGCATTTGGCGGCGTAATTACGGGCTTCAACTAAAAACTCCCGCGCGATTTCGTTAATCGGACTATCCACAGAGAGCATAAAAATGATCGCGTCGCTATCTTTCATAAAGGCGTAGGCTTCATCGGGTCTTTTGACTGTAGCTGGTATCCATCGTATAACTTTTGCACAAATCAAAAAAGCCGATGATCCTGTATGATTAACAGAAGTCATCAGCATGTCAGCATCTTGGCCGGAGCCAGGGCGAACTTCATCACCTTTTGTCTTAGTTTAATCGATTCAATCGAAAATTTCAATCGCTAATTATCGTATTCACCCAAATTTGACGGCAATTATTTACAATTCAATTTTGATTTCGATTTCACTCCCACCTTTTATTGACACGGTTATTGCCCCATGATAACATTATTTCAAATAAGGTGATGGAGTTCACCTGAATTGCGTACTAGCTGATGACTCCTGCAGGATTTTCAATGCTGCAGGTTTTTTATTGTCTGAAATAACCATTACTTGCCATAAACAAAAACAATAAACAATACCCTTCGCGTCTATTTATTAGTTCACTAAAGTCAGGAGGACTGTTATGAAAAAATATTATTTTATCGCCGCCGGCGGTGCTGTTGGAGCGTTGTTGCGATTCGAGATCAAAAACGCTCCCACTCTTTTTCAATCGGCGGACCAGCTCATCAATCTGGCCTTAACTATTCTGGTTATCAACCTGATTGGGTGCTTAATTCTGGGGATGCTCAATGCCGTTTTCTCTAAAACCGAACGGATCAGCACTGATGTAAAGCTGGGCTTAACTGTTGGATTAATCGGCGCCTTTACCACCTATTCAACCTTTTGCAAAGAAAGTCTGACCATTCTGGATGCCGGCTATCTGCGCTTTTTCTGTTACTATGTGGCGGCCTCCATTATCCTGGGGGTAGTTGCTGTTTACCTGGGTCATCTGATCGGTCATCATATTGTTCACCCAGTTGGCAAAAATCTGGTGACCCGATTTAGCATTGACTATCAATAAGGAAAATAGCTCATGGAAACTTTATTCGTCATTGTCGGCGGTGCCCTTGGCAGCACCACCCGTTATTATTTGGGCAAACGGTTTGCCTCCCGGCACCAGCACATTCCGGTTGGGACCTTCGTCATCAACGTGACCGGTGCCTTTTTTCTCGGTGTCGTCACCGGTTTTGATATTTCAACTCTGCTTTATGGTTTATTTGCCGAAGGCTTTCTGGGAGCCTACACCACTTTTTCAACCTTTATGTTTGAGGACTTTGTGCTGCTCCAGAATCACCGGATCCTCAGTGCCATTATCTATGTACTGGCCACACTGGTCTTGAGTTTTCTAGCTTTTTATGGCGGATTCCTGCTTTCGACAACACCAATTGGCTAAGCCATCGCTTTTCAAAACATCAAAGCTTCGAGCTTTGATGTTTTTTTAATGCTTTGCAACCTAACCTACGGCAATTTTTCAGTTATTATTCTCAGATATGCTTGACAAATGCATCTACCGGCCTTAGAATTATCTTATCTCTTTGCGCTGCATTTTAATCTACAGTACAACCTGATCAGGCCATGACCATTTAAGCTCATGGAGCCGGGCCGTTGCGACGGCAACAGATTTGATTTTTTCACATCTGTGGGACAGAAGTTTGTTCCTCAGGTGTTTTTTTTATACCTTTTTGAGAACAGATCGTATTTAAACCATATCCTGCGTGCTGAGATAGACATAAAACAAGCAAAACAGAAAATGGAGGACGATTATGACTGAAAACTCAAACAGTCCGGCGGGACTGACCACTAAAGATGCAATCCTGCGGCAGGAGCAATTTGGCAAAAACGAATTGGCACCGCAGAAACAAGAAAGCTTTTTCCACAAGGTGTTGCACATTATCAGTGAGCCGATGTTTTTACTGCTGCTGGTCGCCGCCGCCATCTATTTTTTCCTCGGAGAACCCCGGGATGGCGCCATTATGCTGATTTTTGTCATCGGCATTATCAGCATTGATGTGATCCAAGAATGGAAAACCGACAAAACCCTCAATGCCCTGAAAGATCTGTCCGCCCCCCATGTCAAAGTCATCCGGGATGGCCAGGAAGTCACCATAGCCAGTGTTGATCTGGTCCCCGGTGATGCGATGATGATTTACGAGGGGGTCAAAATTCCCGCCGACGGCATCGTGATCCGCTGCAATGATTGCTGTGTCGATGAATCTTCGCTGACCGGAGAAGCTGAAGGCGTTTGGAAAATCGCTACTGAAACGGCTTTGCCTTCATCCGATCATTGGCGTAAAGATTATTGCTATGCCGGTACCCTCGTGACCCAGGGTACCGCAACCGTTGTCGTTGACAAAATTGGCCCCGCCACCGAGTATGGCAAAATCGGCATTGATGTGGCATCAGCTCCGGATGAACCGACGCCGCTACAGAAGCAAACCGGCAGCCTGGTCAAGCTCTGCGCCGGTATCGCTGCGGTCTTGTGTGCCCTGGTTGCAGTGGTTACCTATATCAATATCCCCGACCACGCCCTCGGTGACCGACTGATCGAAAGTATCTTGTCCGGGATTACCCTGGCCATGGCGATGATCCCCGAAGAATTCCCGGTTATCCTCACCGTCTTTCTGTCGATGGGGGCCTGGCGTCTGGCCAAGAAACAATCGCTGGTCCGTAAGCTGCCTTCGGTGGAAACCCTGGGTGCGGTTTCGGTCCTTTGTGTCGATAAAACCGGCACCATCACCATGAACCAGATGACCGTCCAGGAAACCTGGGCGCCTGATGGTGATCTCGAGACCCTCTGCGAAGTCATGGGCCTGGGCTGCGAAACCGATGCCTACGACCCGATGGAAAAGGCCATGCTCCGTCACTGTGAAAAAGCCGGTTTTTCGCGAGAACATCTCTTTGGTGGTGAACTGATCAGCGAATATGCTTTCACCAATGAGCTGAAAATGATGGGACACGTCTGGTTTCATGATGACGAAATTATTATTGCTGCCAAGGGCTCCCCGGAACGGATCCTGACCATCGCTGATCTGTCGGCCGGAGAACGGGCAGTGATTGATGATAAAATCCAGTCAATGTCCGAGCAGGGTTTGCGGGTCATTGCGGTTGGCCTGATGAAACCTAAAACCGAAGCCGATATTCCCCAGACTATTGAAGCCTGCCAGCTGACCCTGTGCGGCCTGGTCGGACTGGCCGATCCGCCCCGGGAATCTGTCAAAGCCGATATCGCCATCTGTAATCAGGCCGGTATTCGGGTCGTGATGATTACCGGTGACAACGGCATCACCGCTGCCAGCATCGCCAAAAAAATCGGCATGCCCAATCTTGATCATATTATCACCGGAGACATGCTCAGTGAAATGGGCGATGAAGAACTCCGCGAGCAGGTTAAAGATGTCAGTATTTTTTCCCGGGTTATCCCCGAACATAAGATGCGGATTGTCAAAGCCTTTAAAGAAAACGGCGAAATTGTAGCCATGACCGGTGACGGTGTCAATGATGCCCCGGCCCTGAAATATGCCGATATCGGTGATGGACGACAATTTCTCAACCATTGTTGAAACCGTTCAGGACGGCCGCCGGATTTTTGACAATATCCGCAAAGCCGTGGGTTACGTATTTACCATTCATATCCCGATTGCCTTCGCCGCTTTGCTGGCCCCGCTGATGGGAATAACCCCAACCAGCCTGCTGTTATTGCCCCTGCATGTGGTCTTGCTGGAACTGATCATCGATCCCACCTGTTCGATCGTGTTGGAACGGCAGCCAGCCGAAACGGACATCATGACACGGCCGCCCCGTAATCCCAAAGAAAAGCTTCTCAATGCCAAAATCCTGTTAAAAAGTGTCACCCAGGGTCTGGTCTTGTTTGCCGCTTCCTTCGGTACCTATCTCTATATGCTGGGTCAGCATCCGGACAACCCGGAGCTGGCCCGAACCATGGGTTTTGCCGTCATCATGCTGGCAAATCTCTTTCTGGTTCAGGTCAACAGTTCCGATTGCGATTTTGCGGTTCAATCAATGAAACGGTTGGTAAAAGACCGGGTGATGTGGGTTGTCAACCTTGGGACCCTGTTGGGCCTGTTGGTCATCCTGTATACCCCCTTGAATGCATTTTTCAAATTTGCCCCCCTCACCGTCAGTCAATTCCTGATAGTTTTTGCCATTGCCGGGGTCTCGGTTTTATGGTATGAAGTGGTCAAGCTGATAAAAAAATTAAGAAAATCCAACGCCGCTTCCATTTAAGCGAATGGCCGGCGTAAACGGATTTTTGGCCATCGATTCAACGCTGTCAAGCAATTGTTCGACGATCACTATCAAAGTTCGCACAACTGTTGTCAAAACAAAAATAGTCAGGAATCAGACCTGATTCCTGACTATTTTTTGATTGCTTGTAAAACAATGACTCTTTTCCGGTGACTAAATTCAATCTTTGACAAAAAAACCGACATTAACTTCAGAAGCAGATTTCTCTCCTTATTCAATTTTATTCATTGCAAAATAAAAGTCCACAAAATCATCTGACGACAGCGGCCGACTGAAGAGATAACCCTGAACAAAATCACAGCGGAATTTTTTCAGAAATTCCAATTGTTCTGCGGTTTCGACACCCTCGGCAACCACTTGAATGCCAAGACCATGGATTATTGTAATCATCGATTCGGCAATCATTTGCTCGCGCTCGTCGGCGACCATATTACTGATCAGGGACCGGTCGAGTTTAATAATATCCAGGGGCAGATCCTTCATACAACCAAAAGAAGAATAACCGATGCCAAAATCATCCAGCGCCAGCTTAACCCCAATTTGTTTCAAATCATTAAAAACGTTGACCAGTTCTTCGGTATCCCGAATTAAAATACTTTCGGTTATTTCAAGCTTAATGCAGTTGGCTTCGATTCCCGCCTCGCGAATGCCGCAAGAAACCGATTCCGTCAGTTCCGTACCGCGATTCTCAAATGACAAAAGCGAAACATTAATGCTGACGGTCATATCAGACATGCCTGCTTTTTGCCACTGTCTGATTTTTTTACACACTTCCCCAATGACCCAATCCGTGATTGGAATAATAAGCTTTGTTTTTTCCGCGATCGGGATAAAATCAACGGGAGAGATCCGCCCCAGATACGGATGATCCCATCGGAGCAATGCTTCGGCATGATTAATAATCCCACTATTAATATCATAGATAGGCTGATAATGAAGTTCAAACTCACTCTTTTCAAGGGCAATCTTCAAATCTTTTTCCAGAATTGCTTCCCTGGTTCGGGTTTGATCCATTTCCGGAATGTATCGGACAATTTTATTTTTCTCTTTTTTAGCCACATATAATGCGGTATCCGCATTTTTTACAGTCTGTTCCAGGTCTTGTGGTTCTGACCCCATCCCGATGCCAATACTGGCCGTTAAATAAAAAAGCCGTTTTGCTACCATAAATTGGGTTGAAATTGTCTTCAGTACCTGTAACGCCAGCCCGTTGACAAACTGATAATCACTGGACTCAACGATGATGACAAACTCATCGCCATCATAGCGATAAACCAAGCCATTATTACCAACACTGTTTATAATTCTGGTTGCCATATCCAGAAGCACATCATCCCCTTCCTGATGTCCCAGAGCATCATTGATAATCCGGAAATTATCAAGATTGATGATAATCACTGATTTTTGCATTTTATCCGCTTTCTCATCGAGAAATTTCTGCCTCAGCGCTTTTCGATTTAACAAGCCGGTCAGCGGATCATGGAAATCAATATAACGGATTTGTTCTTCTTTTTTCTTTCGCTCATTAATACTCCGGCTCGAACTGACAATCTCGATCTCACCCAGGGCATTATAACGAAATCGCGAGGAGGTCTCCACCCAAATGATTTCACCATTTTTACACGGCTGCTGGATCTCGTAGATATAGGTCTTGGGAGTATCCGGTTCAGCGATAAACTCCTGTTTCCTTATGGAAATTTCTTCCACAAGTTTTGGGGCACTGTTAAAAGCCAACTTATCAACAAAGTTCTCCATCAGCGCCTCTTCGACCGTATACCCGCGCAGATCCTGGATGGAGGGACTGATATAAACAAATTTTCCCGAATCCACGTTAAACACCCAGATAACATCCGCCGTCGTATCAGCCAGCAATCGATATTTTTCTTCGCTGAGGGCCAGCGATGTCCGTGAGTTCAGGATTTCCCGAGTCTGATTTTCCAGACCTTCATAAATCATGTTGTATAAGAATACCAAAACAACAATAATGATCTGAGCGGTGATGGCATTGATCAGCCAGAAATCGCCGTACATTTCTATCGGCAAGCCTTGCAAAAAACCGGTTAGCAGCATGACCGTCAAAACTAAAAAAATCACCAGATTAATGACAAAAAAGACCTTATTCTGTCGCTTATTCAATAATGAGACCGCCAGGACAAAGGAAAAGATAACACTGATCATTCCCGCACCCATGGGGCCCGTATAGACCAATAAGACAATGCTGATTACATAGATGCTGCTAATCACCAGAAACTTTCTGGTGTCAATCTTCATTTTCTTTTTGGTTACCGCAAAGACAATCACGGCAAAGATCGCGGCTTCGAATATGGCAAGTAAGGTGTTGCCATTGGCGAAGAACAAATATGCCCCATAAATAAGGATTGGTCCGCATAAAAAAACAAGTGACAAAGAAAGCAGTGAAAAGATTCTATTTTTCCATAATTCGATACCATAGGCATCGTCGCTGACGTCAATTTCCCGAAACATTAATTTACCCAAAAATTTTGTTATTTTTTCTCTGTCCATTGGAGTTTATCCCTATCTGTTAGTCTGTCAAATTAAAATGTTACGTTTTAAGTAATAATTGAATTATAGCACGAAACTATTTTTTTAACACCATAATTCATGCCATCTTCCAAATATGAAGGCGTCGTTTGTCTTTAGCTAAACGACGCCTTCTTATTTAGTTTAGAATTTTAACCCTTCACCACATTTCGCTGCTCACCTTTTAGGAAACAGGCCAGATTATCGACAGCAATATCCATCAGCCGCTGCCGACTTTCCCGGGGAGCCCAGGAAATATGTGGGGTGATAATAATGTTTTTGGCCTGAAGCAGTGGGTTGGTTAGTTTGATCGGTTCGGTTGAGACCACATCCACCGCCGCTCCCCCGACCTTGCCGCTGTTGAGGGCATCACGCAAATCATCTTCAACAATCAGCTGGCCCCGGGAATTATTGATAATCAGAACGCCATCCTTCATTTTGGTGATATTTTTAGCATTGATAATCCCCCGGGTCTCATCAAAAAGCGGGCAATGGAGAACGATCACATCGGCTGCGGCAAACAATTCGTCCTGAGTGACGTACTGGCAGGTTTCTGATTCCAGCTCCGGGTATTTGGTGACATCATTGGCCAGCACCTTCATCCCCAGGGCCTGGGCAATATGTCCGGTGCGCTGACCGATTTTTCCAAAGCCGATGACCCCCATGGTTTTTCCTGCCAGTTCAATCAGCGGATAATTCCAATAGCACCAATCCGGGTTTTTGGCCCAGTCACCGGCCAGCACCGAACCGGCATGATCGCCAATGCGATGGCACAACTCCATCAGCAGCGCGATGGCAAACTGCGACACCGCATAGGTCCCATAGCTGGGAATATTGGTCACAGTGATGCCATGTTCGCTGGCGGCAGCCACATCAACAATGTTATAGCCGGTGGCCAGCACCCCAATGTATTTGATCTGTTGGCAGACGTCCAGGGTTTCTTTGGTGATGGGAGTTTTATTGGTAAATACGATTTGGGCATCACCGATCCGTTCCCTAACCTCGGCTTCGCAGGTCCGGTCATAAACCGTCAGCGTACCCAATTTTTCCAGACCATTCCAGCTAAGATCACCGGGATTTAATGTAAAGCCATCCAATACGACTATCTTCATTTCTGTCACCTGCTTCTCTGTAATTTGCGTTCTTTCTCTTATATTTGTTACGTTATTCCGGCTGCTCCTCCGGTGGCGGGGCCTTGATCAAAATCAACTCCAGGGTTTCCGGATTAAAGTTATTGAGAACCATTTTCGTATGTAAGGGGATCTTTAACACCGTGCCGGCCGGATAGGCGTAATAATCCTGATCATCCAGCTGTAGTGAGACAATCCCCCGGATCACCGTCATATAAACCACGGCGTTGGTATTGTGCTCGGGAAACCCATCACTCTGATTCATAATCACATGCATATAATGAAGGTTTTCATCCAGAATAACTTTTTCAACAACCTTGTCATTGCCGCGTGTCAATTTGAAAATCTGCTCAACCATTGTCTTTCTCCTTTGCAATTCTGTCATCTTTCAGATGTTTTCATGTTAGTTTTATACCCGAGCGAGACCATTTTAACCGGTCATAACTAGTATTATTTAGTCTGAACAAAGGAATATTTAACCTCGTCGATTTATCCTTAATTATTGGAATCGTCACTGAATCAGCTGCTGGTTGATTTCATCAACCAAAATCAACTGCAAATCGATTGTGCTTTTTTGTGATTGGCCCTATAATCAAAGCGAGGTGATAAAATGAAAGAAATTAATATTGGCAAAATCATTGTCTCTAAACGTCGTGAAAAGGGTCTGACCCAGGAAGATCTGGCCGCCTATATTGGGGTTTCCAAGGCCTCAGTGTCCAAATGGGAAACTGGCCAGAGTTACCCGGATATTACCTTTCTGCCACAGCTTGGCGCCTATTTTAATATCAGCATCGATGAGCTGATGGGCTATTCGCCACAGCTGACGGCGACCGATATCAAAGCTGTGTACCATCGGCTGGCAGATGATTTTGCCGCCAAACCGGTGGCTGAGGTGTTGACCGAATGCGAAACCATCATTAAAAAATATTACTCCTGTTTTCCCCTGCTACTCCAGATGGCGGTGCTCCTGGCCAACCATCATATGCTGGCCCCGGAACCGGAGACCCACCTGACGATACTGGAAACGGCAGTCACGCTGTGCCAGCGGATCAGAGCCGAAAGCGATGATATGACCCTGGCCCAGGATACGATAGCGATTGAGAGTACCTGCTATCTGATGCTCAACCAGCCCGCCAAAGTCATGGAACTGGTGGGCGAAACCGTCCGTCCCTTCCCCACTGATACTGAAATGCTGGCTCAGGCCTATCAGATGGCGGGTAATCCGGACAAGGCCAGACAGGTATTGCAGATCAGCAGCTATCAGCATCTGTTGATGCTGGTTTCCACAACCCCGTCCTATCTGATGCTGAACGCCAGTGATCTTGATCGGGTCGCAACGATTCTGACCCGCACCCTGGGAGTAACTGAGCTTTATGATCTGGACGCCCTCCATCCCAATACCATGGCCCAGGTTTATTACGCCGCTGCTCAGGTCTATGCCATCCATCAGGATGCTGATACCACCCTTAATTATCTGACCGCTTATACCGAGGTCTGTGTTTCTGACTTTTTCCCTTACACCCTCCATGGTGATGACTATTTTGACGCCATCCAGCCCTGGTTTGAGGATTTCGACCTGGGAGTGGGGGCCCCCCGCAGCGAGGAAGTCATCAAGCAAAGCATGCTGGACGGACTGGTCGCTAATCCCCAGTTTGATTTTATTAAAGAGGATCACCGCTTTCTCCAGCTGGTTAAGCAATTAAAAGCACATCTAACTAAAGTAATATAAGCCTTGCCGCTGGTCTATGTTAGACCATTGTGACCCTGTTTAAATTTATCACTACTGCATTTACCCAAACTTAAACTTTTGAAGGAGATAATCAATGAAACGAATTGGAATTTTTTTAGGAATCACTTTTTCTCTGACCTGGATTCTGGCATTTGGCCTAATGGCCAATGGCGGACTGGGCAACCCCTATGCCATTCTGGTACTTTCGGCGGTGATGCTGATGCCAGCCCTGGCCGTGGTAGCCACCCGGCTGATCACCAAAGAAGGATTCAAAGACTTTGGTCTTAAACCTCATTTAAAAGGCCATGTCCGTTATTATCTGGCGGCCTGGTTCGGTCCGGCGCTGCTGATTGCTTTGGGAGGCCTGATCTATTTTCTGGTCTTCCCAGATCAGTTTGACCCTACCATGAGTCAGATGGCCGGAATCTACGCAGCTCAGGGCGTTGACCTGCCTGAAGGTAGCCTGTTTACCATCTTTCTGACACAGTTGCTGCTGGGCATCTTCCTGGCTCCCCTGCTTAATATCATTACCACCTCTGGTGAAGAAATCGGCTGGCGAGGTTATCTGCTGCCCAAACTGATGGAAATGTACAGCCCCCGGGTTTCCATCGTCATTTCCGGAATCATCTGGGGTTTGTGGCATGCGCCGATTATAGCCATGGGGCATAATTACGGCACTGGTTATCCCACCGCACCCTGGGGCGGAATTCTGGCGATGGTGTTCTTTTGCTTAGTGATTGGTTCCTTTTTCTCGTTGCTGGTCATCCGCACCAAAAGCTTTTTACCCGCCGCCATCGCCCATGGCTCTCTAAACGGCTTTGCGGCTATGTCTATCTGGTTTACCCTGGGAACCCCCAGCCCCTTCATCGGACCTCTGCCCACCGGGATCATCGGTGGCATCGGCTTAATCGTTGTGGGAATCCTTTCTTTTATCTGGGTGGGTAGTAAAAAACCCGTGACCAAATTATAAAAAAACATATCAAAAGTAGTCCATGATTTCAGAATTTTTATTTAAAAATGATTTTAGGTTGACATAATGATATAGCTTTGATATAATGTACCCAATAAAGTTGTGAAGTATATACTTTGAGTAGTTTTTCTGGTGAGCTTGTTTACGTGTTGAGAAACGTGGAAATGTGTAAGCCGGGAGCGTAATAAACGAAATCTGTATAAAAAAACATTTTTATAGAACTGGGGCTTGTGTAGGATCGAGAGGTCATACACTATACTATTGGACGTTTCTGTCACAAATGGTATATTGTGAGTTATTTTTATAGCGAAGCTAGAGCACTCTAACTCTGTATTTTCAGAGTTGGAGTGCTTTTTTTTATAGATTTTTCCTTGATTTAAATCATTCAATCGTGAATGATTCGATCAAGTTAATATAAATTTACAACTTACATTCAGGAGGAAAAAATGAAAAAGAAAAAGTTAATGATAATGGTTTTAGGAGTGTTGCTGGCCGGTGTTTTAAGTGGCTGTTCCGGAGCATCTGCTGACGAAACCACCTATTCAAAAATTATGGAAAAAGGTGAGATGACCTTTGCTATGACCGGTGCTTACCCCCCCTTTAACTACATCGATGAAAATGGTGAGCTGGCCGGATTTGATATTGAAATCGCCCATGCCATCGCTGCAAAAATGGGGGTTACGGCCAAACCCATCACTGTCGAATGGGACGGCATCATCGGCGGTCTGACCGGGAATCGCTTTGATATGATTATCGGCAGCATGGCGGCTACTGAAGAACGCCTGAAACAGGTTAGTTTCACTGATCCCTATTACTATGACGGGGCACAGTTTTTTGCTAAAGCCGGTTCGGGATTAAACAGCATCAACGAACTGGAAAATGGTAAGGTTGGCGTCGTTACCGGTACCACCTTCCATGAATATTTGGATGGCATGACAAATATTGCCGAAATTCTTCAATTCCAAAGCGATGTGGATAATTTCAAAAGCGTTGATCAGGGCCGTTCCGATGGGCTGGTTACCAGCAAGGTCGTTGGCGCCCGAGCCCCAATTGATTACGGGGTCGCTATTGAGCCGGTCGGTGATCTGCTTTATACTGAAAACATCGCCATCGCCATTCGTCAGGATGACACGGAGTTGCTGGAAGCCGTCAACAAGGCTCTGGCTGAGCTGATTGCCGATGGCACCTATGCCGAAATCAGCAACCGCTGGTTTGGCATGAATATTCTTGAAAAATAAAAACTTATTATTCAGGCAGTCCGGTACCTAACCGAACTGCCTGAACCCATTTAACCCCTGATCCGTTTGGATCTGAATTAAACCAAATCTAGAACTGTGACATCCGTGTCTTTTTATTGAGACGATACGGATGTCATCATTTTATGATGATTCTAAAAACAGGAGGTATCCCATTGGATGCGATCGTAAATCTGACCAACAATAGTATTGATTTTTTTAAAACCGTGGTGGAATTTGCGCCTAAATTTATTCCCGGTGTAATCTTAACCCTGCAGCTGGCATTCTTTTCCATCATTCTGGGGATGATTATCGGTCTGGTGGTGGCCGTATTAAAACTGACAAAATATAAGTGGTTAAAAAAAGTCATGGACGTCTATATCACCATCGTCCGGGGAACCCCCCTATTACTGCAACTGTACTTTATTTTTTATGGACTCCCCAGCCTGGGCATTATGATCGACAGCTTCCCCTCAGCGATCATTGCCCTGGCCTTGCACAACGGCGCCTATATCAGTGAAATATTCCGGGGCTCCATTGAATCCATCGATTATGGTCAGCGGGAAGCCGCCCGGTCATTAGGCATGACCAAATGGCAGGCGATGAAACGGGTGGTGCTGCCCCAGGCCTTTAAGCGATCAGTACCCGCTTTGGGAAATCAGTTTATCATTGCGGTAAAGGACTCATCTCTGGCCAGCGTGATTACCATCACCGAAACGATGCTGCTGGCCCGACAATTTGGTGCCGCCACCTTTAATGTCTTCCCGATTTATTTTACTGCCGGGGTATACTACCTGATTATTACCATGGGACTGACTAAAATTCTCAGCATCGTCGAACAAAAATTAAAAGTAAATGAGAGGTAACCAATGAGTATGATTGAAATTAAGAACCTACATAAATATTTTGGTGAACTGGAAGTGCTCCGGGGTATTGATTTAACCGTTGACGAAAGCGAGGTCGTCTGTTTGATCGGCTCCAGCGGATCGGGAAAAAGCACCCTGCTGCGCTGCATCAATTTCCTGGAAGAAAAAAACGAGGGCGAAATCTACATCGACGGCCAGTTGGTTACGGTCAAAGACATCAATGAAATCCGCCAAAAGGTCGGAATGGTCTTTCAGCGTTTTAATCTTTTTCCTCATATGACGGTCATTCAGAACGTCATGGAAGGCCCTCTTACGGTTAAAAAAATAGACAAGAACAAAGCCCGGGAGCTGGCCATGGAGCTACTTGAAAAGGTTAACCTGCTGGATAAGGCCGACGAATACCCGGCCATGCTTTCCGGTGGACAACAGCAACGGGTGGCCATTGCCCGTTCTTTAGCCATGGAGCCGAAGGTAATTCTTTTTGATGAACCCACCTCGGCCCTAGATCCAGAACTGGTTGGAGAGGTCCTGGGGGTCATGAATGACCTGGCAAAAGAAGGCCGAACGATGATTATTGTAACCCACGAAATGGGCTTTGCCAAAGAGGTAGCCGACCGGGTCATCTTTATTCACGAAGGTCAGATAGCCGAAGAAGGTACTCCCGAAGACATTTTTGATCGCCCGGAAAATGAACGACTGCAGAACTTTCTGGGTCAAATTTTAGTATAAAACACCATTCCACCAACGGGCCTAAGACCAAGTTATCAACCAATCTTTTTTGATCTACCGGAAATTTAGTGTTATACTGAAAGTAACAATAATTTTTATCACGATCAACTGAGGAGGAAATCAATGAAGTTACTTGTTTATGTTTTAAGCCAGCCGGACAAACTGGATACCCTGCTGGCAGCCTTGGCAGCTCAAAAAATATGCGGCGCAACGGTGCTGGAAGGTCGGGGCATGGCCCGACACCTCAGCCATCTCCACGATACCGATGAAATCCCGATTCTTGGTTCATTAAGATCCTTTCTCAATCCGGATGTTGTCGAAAGTAATATAATTTTTATGATCCTCGAAGAAGAAAAAATCAATCAGGTCATCGAAGTGATTGAAGCCACGGTCGCCAATCTCGACGACGCCGATTCGGGCATTGTCTTCACGATCCCCGTCGATTTCGCGAAAGGTCTGTGTTCAATTGGAAGCTAAACTTATCATTGAAATAGCGATTATGTTGTTAGCCGGAATCCTGCTGGGACGATTGGCCAAACAATTCAAAATGCCCAATGTTACCGGTTACCTGATTGCCGGGCTCATTTTAGGACCTTCCTTTCTGAATATCATCTCGATTGATATGGTCAACGGTTTTGTGGTGATCTCGGATATTGCCCTGGGTTTCATCGCCTTTTCCATCGGCAGTCAGTTTGACCTCAACTATTTCCGGAAGGTTGGGATTGCTCCGATTGTGATTGCCACGGCGGAAGCCCTGCTGGCGGTAGTCCTGGTCACTCTGGTGCTGATGCTTTTCGGTTTTGATCCCAAGCTTGCAATTATGCTGGGCGCTATCGCGGCCGCGACCGCTCCCGCCCAGACTATTATGGTGATCAAGCAATATGATGCCAAAGGCCCCCTGACCTCGATGCTGATGAGCGTCGTCGCAGTGGATGACGCCATTGCTCTGATCGCCTTTGGTTTTGCCGCAACCATCGTCAATGCTATGAATTCAGCAATTGAAACCAATTTGATCCTTTCGATTCTGGCCCCTTTTTATGAGGTCATTATTTCGTTTGTGCTGGGCGCCGCGGCAGGAATCCTGATGAAACTGTTTTTTCGGTTTTTCAAGAAACCTTCCAATCAAATCTGCATTGTCATCGCCTTTATTCTGCTGACTTACTGGGTCGCTGATTTGCTTCATGGTTCACCCCTGCTGGCCTGTATGGCTCTGGGCGGTGTCCTGGTCAATATTTACCGCGATCATATCGATACCTTGATGAAAACCACCGATGCCTTTACGCCACCAATTTTTTTGGTCTTTTTTGTCATCTCCGGAGCCGGGTTTCAGGTTTCTGCTCTGCCAGCGATTGGCCTGATCGGGATCATTTACGTGGTCGTCCGGGTTATCGGCAAAATGGCTGGCTCCTGGTTAGGTGGAAAAATAACCCATCAGAATAAAAATATCTGCACCTACCTGGGACCAACCCTGATGCCTCAGGCCGGGGTCGCTTTGGGGCTGGTGGTGGTAGCCGCCAAGCTGGTGCCCCTGTATGCTGAACAAATCCAGGTCGTTATTTTGTGTTCCACCTTTATCTATTCGGTGGTCGGCCCGATTGCCGCCAAGTATGCCCTGGTCAAAGCCGGTGAGATCACCCTTCCCGAGGCCCGGCCGTTAGCTCCGCATAAAATTCATTCTTAACGCCCAATGGCGATGCTTCCTTTTGAACAGGAAGCATCGCCATTGTTAATTTATTTTCCAGTATCAACGTATTTCTAAGCGCTGACGATCTTATCAAAACTTCAACCGCGACAAACACCCCAGATCAAAGGCGCCAACGACTTGGCCGGCAACATCCCGGACGCCAATATGATTGACGCCGTTTTCCAGACACATCCGGATGCCGACAATCAGCGGCTCCGCCGCGGTTACCCAGAGGGTCATATCTTTTTCGGAGATATTGCCATTTATGCCATCAAAAGGGCAAATCACCTGTTCAATTTTGACAATGTTTAAATAGGATAAAAAGCCCTTGTTGCCGATAAAATCATCAGCAAAATGACTCTTGCTGTGAAAGACAATGGTATCCCGGGAACCCATTTCCATGATTTCGCCCTGATTCATCACCACAATTTTGGTCCCCAGTTTGATGGCTTCCTCAATGTCGTGGGTGACAAAGACGATGGTTTTATTGAGGGTTTGATAAATCCGGATGATTTCATCCTGAAGCACCCCCCGATTAATCTGATCCACGGCTCCCAATGGCTCGTCCATCAAAATAATCTCCGGGTCCGCCGCTAACGCTCGGGCAATGCCGACCCGCTGCTTCTGACCGCCGCTTAATTCGTTGGGATATTTAGCCAGATAATTTTCTTCGAGTCCAACCAGTTGGATCAGCTCCCGGGCCCGTTCTTTTTTCACCGTTTCGCTGACCTTCTGGATATCCAGGGCATAGGCAATATTTTTTTCAATAGACAAATGGGGAAACAGCCCCACCTGCTGGATGACATAACCAATGTTGCGTTTCAAGGTTATCGGATCCCACTCTTTGAGCTCTTTCCCCTTGATCCGGATTTCCCCACTGTCTGGCTTGATCAGGCCGTTCATCATTTTTAACAGGGTTGTTTTACCACATCCTGATGGACCGATCAGCACCACAAACTCGCCTTGTGAAACAATCAGGTTCAAATTCCGGATAATCGGTTTCTCCGCTTCATACTGCTGGCTGACATCACGAAACTCGATCATCGGATTATAACAAGCCCTTCGCTTTTAGGAATTCAGCGGCTACGTCGCCGGCATCCCGATTTTCTTTTTCAACATAATAATTCATCTGCTGCATTTCCTCGTCACTGATCAGCCCCGCCAGCTGGTTAAGAATCGCTTCCAGTTCCGGGTATTTGTCGAGGGTTTCCTGACGGATCACGGTGGCCGCTTCATAGGCCGGGAAGAATCCCTTATCATCTTTTAGCACCTTTAAATCATATTCGGCCAGTAGTCCATCAGTGGAAAAGTTATTGATTACATCCACCTGGCCCTCGCCGATGGCCTTATATTTCAGACCGATATCCAATTCTTTGGTTTCCTTGAAATTAAAACCATAGGCATTAACCAGTCCGGGATAGCCATCTTCCCGTTCATAAAAATCATATTCCGAGCCCAGCACCAGACTGTTACTCTGGGCGGCCAGATCCGAGAAGGTATTAATCCCCATGCTATCGGCTTTGGTTTTATCCATTGCCAATGCGTAGGTGTCGTTAAAGCCATAGCGTTCCAGCCAGACAAAATTGTATTTTTCCTGATACTGGCTTTTGACCCCTTCGTAAAGGGCTTCCGGATCGGTCACCAAGTCATTTTTCAGCACAAACAGCCACCCGGTTCCGGTATATTCCGGGTACATGTCGATATCACCGGCCTCCATGGCTGGCTGAATATTAGATGTTCCGCCGCCAATGCCCATTTTATACTCCACCTTGATGTCAGAATTGGCTTCAATCAGCTGACCCATCATTTCGGCGATGATATAGCTTTCAGCCATTGGTTTTGAGGCGATAACCACCTTCTTTTCCTCTGTTTGACAACCGGCCACTAATAAAACCAGTACGACGATTAATGCTAAACCTAGCCACTTTTTCATTTTGTCCTCCTTAATAATCTTTTTTCTACAATTCCTAATAAGCCATCGGCCACAAAGGCCAGTAAGGCCACCAGCAAACTGCCGGCCACCGTCATTTCATCAAAATTCGTGGTGATGCCCCGCCAGATCGCTACGCCCAGTCCGCCGGCACCAATAAAGGAAGCAATCCCAGCCAGAGCGATGGTCATGACCACCATGTTGCGGATCCCGGCGATGATCACCGGCAGCGCCAGGGGAAACTGAATCTTTGACAGTAGCTGCCAGGGGGTGCTGCCCATCCCCACGGCCGCCTCAAGAATCTGATCGTCTACTTCAATCAGGCCCACATAGGTATTGCGGATCACCGGTAATAACCCATAAATCACCAGGGCGATGATTGCTGTAGTATTACCGATGCCGGTGATCGAGACAAAAAAACCGAACATCGCAATTGAGGGAATCGTATACAGCACGTTAGTGAGGCCAATCACCACGCTGGCGGCTTTTTTTGATTTGGAAATCAGAATCCCGGTGGTAACGCCCACCACCGTAATGATCACAATCGCGATCAGACTGAGCACGATATGCTGGAGCAGCAGTTCGATAAAAAAGTCACTGCGGGTTTGCAGCAATTCGCCTAAATTTTTAATGAATTCCATGGGCATTCCCGTCTCTTTCATAGTGTTTGAAATTATTTTACTCCGTCGTCAGCGACCGCACGGAATTCAGTTATCCTTTTCTAGACATGCTCAACGTCGGTGTAAAGAGCGACCTCATGACTGATGGTCATTAAATCGCTAACGGCCAGCTGATGAATATCATCCTGGCCGTTGCTCCGGGCAAAAACCTGCAGCTCATTGGCGGTGGCGGTATAAAAGTTCTCAAATTGACGCAGTGCCTTTTCTTCATTAAAGAGGCTCCGCAATACTTCATCCTGGGTGGCAATCCCGGCCGGACATTTCCCGGTATGACAGATCCGCGACTGCAGGCAGCCGATGGCTATCAGCGAGGCTGTCGCCAGGGCAATGGCATCAGCTCCCAGCGCCAAGCCCTTGGCAATGTCCGCACTGTCACGAAACCCACCGGTGGCACAAAGGGTTACCTCACTACCTAACTTATCCAAAAAGCGCCGGGCTCGACGAATGGCAAAAATGGCCGGAATCCCGACATTATCTTTGAGAAATCTGGGCGCTGAACCGGTGGCGCCGCCCCGGCAGTCAATGGTGATAAAATCAGGTTCGGCCATCAGGGCCATCGCCAGATCTGCTTCCAGATGACTGGTCGCAATTTTTATGCCAATCGGAACGCCGCCGGTTATTTCCCGAATCCGGGCAATTCGCGCCACGAGATCCCGAATTTCATCAACCCCGGCCAGCCGACCGGGTGCTATCGATGCTTCGCCGGCCTTGAGTTTTCTAATTTGGGCAATTTCGGCGGTGATCTTTTCCTGGGGCAAATGACCACCCAAACCGGGCTTGACGCCCTGACCGATTTTTATTTCGACCGCATCCGCCTGTTTCATAATCGCTTCATCATAGGTAAACGCCGCCGTCCCCTGCTCGTAAATATAATGACGGGCGGCCTGGCGGGATTCCGGGAGCATCCCCCCTTCACCGGAGCACATCGCCGTGTCCACCAGACTACTGCCCTTGGCCAGGGCTACCTTGGCTTCCTTAGACAAGGCGCCGTAGGACATATGCGATACATAAAAAGGCAGCGCCAGAGTTAATGGCTTTTTAGCGTTTTTTCCGATGACGGTTTGGAGACTGACCGCCACCTCTTCATTTAAGGGCATTCGCTGTAATTGGGTGCCTTTAAAAAGCAGGGTCTTAAAATCCGGGAAGGTCTCCAGCGTTCGCATCGCCGAGTTTTCACTTTTACCGGTTTCAGCCAGTTTTTTAATGATGGCATATTTGTTATTGAACGCATCACCCTCTTCATCCTGTTTTTTCAGTTCGCCAACCATGCCCTGATCAACAAATTTTTCATACCAGTGCTGGCCGCTGCAAAAAGGTTTATTTTTAGACTGACCACAGCGGCATAAACTGCAATGCTCTTTGGATTCGGGCTGCTCGGACGCCGGCGCATCGCCCAGATCCAAAAAAATCCCGCCCCGGACATGGTAGGGGCCGTCTTCATCCAGCTGAATGGCTTCGACATCAGTAAAGGTATCCACTCGCACCCCATCAATGGAATAACTTAAGGCCCCGGAAGGACATTTTTTAATGGTTTCAATGATCAGCTCTTTGGCTTCTGCATCGGGATCAATCCAAGGTTCCTCGGTCATCCGAAAAACTTTGGGCAAGCCTTCAGTGCAAAAACCGGCATGGGAACAAATCCCCCGGTCATCATGGATGGTGATTTCCCGGCCCACATAGGTATCCAGTTGCCGGGGCACCCGATCCGGGCTTTTTTCGCCAGAAAAATTTATTTTTCCATGGCTGCCATCGCAAAAAGGTTTGGTTTTTGACACCCCACAACGGCACAAGGCCACTGCCGGATCCGCCACCGCTACATTTCTGGTGGTGGATTCCTGAATTTCCGGCAAACCGGTTACCACATAGGGCCCATCTCTCGAAACCTGAATCAGCTTTTTTTTTGCCATCTTAGTAATCACCTCACATTTTTCCCTTATGATTTGATTTATACCCTAAAATGCCAGCTTCACACAATCCGCTCCGAGATTCTTGTTCCCATCGATTGCTCCCCATAAAAAAAAGACCTCTCCATCGAAAAGGTCTTTTTTTGCGATTTGCTGTTGCTATTTTCTGACGGCTTTCATGATTCCGTCGGCCATGAGATATTCCAGCATTTTTTGATCCCCCAGCCAGGTCAGATAGGCCCCGACGGTAATATTGACATGACCAAACTGAATAAAGGAGGCATACAGCTCCATGTCTCTTGACAACGCCCCGGTAATGGCTTCCCGGCCCATCGGCACCTGACAGATTGCCAGGATCCGTTCGCCCAGTTCTTCCAGCAGCGCCCGATTGCGGTGAATTAAGGCCTGATAGTCATTTAAAAGCGGGATGTGCGCAAAGAGACAAGCCTGGTAATCGCCCTGCTCAATGTAACACAGGTCGGCAAACGCTTGCTCGACATCGACGATCACCGGGATCTTATACTTGTCAATCTGTTCGTCAGCCATCAACACATCACCAGCAAATAATACCCCATCAGGCGTTGCAATGCCGATCTGATGAAAGGCATGGCCTGACAGCGGCGTAAAATCAAACCGCCGGCCATTAATCACAACCCCTTTGTCACTGATGATTTCATCAACTTGGCAGGCAGGAATATCCCGGACGCTGAAGTCTGAATCAAAACTTGGCGCCTTGGCACAATAGGTCACCAGTTCCAGCAGGCGCAGCTCTTCCATAAAAAGCTGCTGTTTTTTTGTTGCCCTTATTTTTGCCTGGGTTTTTTTAGCCACATAGGCATTTCCACCAAAATGATCCGGATGGGCGTGGGTATTTAAAATCGTATCGATTACCATTCCTTGCCCCGCTAAATCCGTCAACAGCGTTTTGAGATGCAGCAGATTGATGTCAGTATCAATCAACACATCGCCGCAAATTCCAATATTGGTGTCCCCTTCGCTGTAAAAAGTGTTCCCACTGATATGCTTTATAGCCATTTCCGGTCTCCTGTCTATTAAACGTATTAAGCAGGGGCACCCCCAGCCATTCGCTGGAGATGCACCCTGATTTAATTTTATTATACCCGATGTAATCTTATTTTACCTTATGCGATAATCTCATAAACCCCGGCAGCCCCCATGCCGCCACCGATGCACATGCTCACGACACCAAAGGGACTGGCGTTGCGGCGCTTAATTTCAGAGACCAGCTTGGTGGTCAGGAAGGCTCCGGTACACCCTAATGGATGGCCCAGTGCGATGGCACCCCCGTTGACATTAACCAGTTCCGGATTCAGCTCCAGCTCCCGAACACAGGCCAGCGACTGGGAAGCAAAGGCTTCATTTAGTTCAATCAGACCCAGATCTTCTTTGGTGATCCCAGCCAGTTTCAGGGCCTTGGGAATGGCCACAATCGGGCCCAACCCCATCACGTCGGGAGCGACCCCGCCAACCGCAAAGCTTCTAAAAACTGCCAATGGTTTCAGTCCCAGGTTGTGGGCTTTTTCGGCACTCATCATTAACACAAAGGCGGCGCCGTCACTGGTCTGTGAGGAGTTACCGGCGGTGACGCTACCGCCCATTTGGAAGGGCGATTTCAGTTTTGCCAGTGCTTCCAGCGAAGTATTGGTTCGCACCCCTTCATCCACACTATAGGGCTGAAAGGTGATGCCAGGTCGGCCCATTTCATCCAGCCCCGGTCGCGCGGCCTGCACTGGAATAATATCTTCTGCAAACAGACCCTTGCTGATGGCAGCCGCTGCCCGTTGATGGCTCATAACGGCAAACTGATCCATGTCCGCCCGACTGATACCGTAACGTTTGGCGACAATTTCAGCGGTGATCCCCATCGACATATAGGTTTCCGGCAATGTCACCGTTAAGCCGGGATCCGGGGCCGGAAAATTCCCGCCCATCGGTACTGTACTCATGGATTCAACGCCTCCGGCCAGAATACAGTCAACCTGGCCGGACATGATATGATAGGAGGCGGTGGCAATCGCCTGCAGCCCCGACGAACAGAAGCGGTTGACCGTCTGTCCCGGCACCTGTTCGGATAATCCCGCTTTCAGGGCCAGAATGCGGCCCAGATTAATTCCCTGTTGGGCCTCGGGAAACGCGCAGCCGACAATCACATCTTCAATTTCATGGACATCAAAATCCGGAATTTTATTTAATACCCCGGTTATGACCTGGGCGCCTAATTCTTCTGGTCTGGTATACTGCAAGGTACCCCGGGGGGCCCGCCCGATGGCGGATCTTCCCATTGCGACGATAACTGCTTGATTCATTTTCTGTCCCTCCTTAATTTCGCAGGGGTTTGCCGGTTTTCAGCATATACCCGATTCGTTCCTGGGTCTTTGCTTCACCGCAAAGACTCAAAAAAGCTTCTTTTTCTAATTCCAGTATCCATTCTTCGGATACCGTTGTGCCGGTATTAACATCACCGCCGCAAATGACATGAACGACCTTGCCCGCCAGGAAGGCATCATAAGCACTGATAAAACGGCCCTGCGCCATCCCGGCCAGGCCGATTTGCAGAGTTGCTTTGGTGGTGGTTCCGCCAACTACAATATCTGCCTTCAAGTTGGGTGTAAAGCCCTGATCATAAAGATTGATGACCGTGCGTTTGGCTTCCTCAATCAGATAATCCTGACTCATGCAGACCCGGTCCCGGGCGCCTAAAAATCCCAGTTCAGCGGCGTTCTGACCGCTGCTGGAAACCTTGGCCATGGCAATCGCTTCCATTGCAGCCTGGGTGGCCAGGGTCAGATTAAGGGCGGTTTTGGGGCCGCTTTTTTCCATCATTCTTACCAGCAATTCCTTACAACCACCACCGCCGGGTACCAGACCGACGCCCAGTTCAACCAGACCCATATAGGTTTCGGCATGGGCCACCTGGGACGCAGTATGCAGTGACATTTCGGCACCGCCGCCCAGGGTCATCCCGTGGGGAGCCGCAACCACCGGTTTACAGCAGCGCTTCATCGCCAGGTTGGTGTACTGGAAGCTGTGAATGGCTGCTGCCAGGGCATCCCATTGACCGCCGCTAATCATTTCCATAATAAACGCCAGATTCGCGCCGGCGGAGAAATTTTTTCCCTCGTTGGCCAGTACCAGACCCTTATAATCGCCTGCTTCAACCAGCTTGAGACTGTCCATAATCATCTCGGCAATGCCTGCGGTGACCGTATTGCCCTTGGTGCGAAATTCCAGACAGGCCACCCCATCGCCGATATTTTTCAGCATCGCATCATCATTTTCAGAAATAACGGTTACTTCACTGGCATTCAGATTCAGATACGGGGTTTTAATGGCTGCCGCATCATAGAAGTTAGTTTTTCCTGAGGCCAGCCGTTCTTTGACCCAGACCGGCACCACATCGCCTTCATCTTCCATCCGCTTAACGGATGCGGCAACCCCGATGGCATCCCAGATTTCAAATGGTCCCAGTTCCCAGTTATAACCCCATTTCATGCCGTTATCGATGGCGTTAAAATCGGCGGCAATTTCTGGCGCCCGGGCGGCGGTGTATAAGAGATTGGCTTTAACCGCTTCCCAGGCAAACTGGTTGGCTTCATCATCACCCCAGACCATGGCATTCACCCGCTGCTGGGGGGTTCTTGCTTTCATGGCAGCCAAAACGGCGGGAATTTTAACGGTTTCCAGCGGTACATAGTCCTCTTTACGGTAATCCCAGTAAAAACGCTGGGTTCCTTCCGGAGTGCGGACTTTTTTGTAATAACCGCTGCCGCTTTTATCCCCCAGGTGTCCCAGCTCGATCAGACGGTTGGCAAATGCCGGTACCTGATAAGCCTTGATTTCGGCTTCATCACTGGCGTGCTCGATGACGTTCTGAGCCACATGACCACCGATATCCAACCCCACCAGATCAGCGGTTTTAAAGGTGGCAGTTTTCGGCCGTGCCACCGGAGTGCCCAGGATGGCATCGGAATACTGGACCGTATAGCCGTATTTCTCAGTCAACTGCATCGCCGAAATGGCCCCGTGGGCACCAATCCGATTGGCAATGAAATTGGGGGTATCCCGGGCTTCGACCACGCCCTTGCCCAATCGCCGGGTGGCAAAGACTTTCATGGCTTCAATATTTTCCGGCCGGGTTTCGGGCCCGGGAATGATTTCAAACAGCTTCATGTACCGGGTCGGGTTAAAGAAATGGGTGCCCATAAAACGGCCCCGCAACTCTTCAGGCAGACTTTTTGAAATCGCCGCGATGGAAATCCCCGAGGTATTAGTGGACAGGATCGCGTTGTCATGGATGTATGGGGCAATCGTGTTAAAGAGTTTCTCTTTCACCGCCAACTGTTCCACCACGACTTCAATAATCCAGTCACAGCTTGTTAGCTTTTCCAGATCATCGGAGAGATTGCCGGTCTCAATCCGGGCTTTGGTTTCCTGAGAATAGGTCAGCCGGGCTTTGGGATCGCAAACCTTCTGCTTCCCGGTTTCGGCCAGCTTTTTGCGAAATGTCGGGCTTTCCAGGGTTAAGCCCTTTTTTTGATCATCATCGCTCAACTGGGGCAATACGATATCAAGCAACAAAACGGGAATCCCCGCCCCGGCAATGTGGGCAGCAATGCCTGATCCCATCACTCCGGCACCAATCACCGCAGCTTTTTTTATATAAATGCTCATATTGATGAACCTCACTTTCAAATTTAAGCCGTCGCCTAGCTATCCCAAGCGACGGACACTTACTGATCTTTTATTGGCGAAACTGCTTAATCAAGCCCCACCACGGTCCCTTTTGACATATAAGCGCCATCGAGAACCTGTACATATTCTTTGAAGAATTGGTAATCCCGTTTTTTATCGATGGTGGGAGCAACCTTGACAATTTCCCACAGACATTCCATTTGGACATCGGTATTTTCCTGGCTGTTGATCTGAGCCAGGGCATATTTGCTCATGTCTTTAATAAACAGGGCAAAAATCTGATCCGTCATTTCGTCTTCAACCTGATGCAGCTGAGCTGCTTCCAGAATCAGCTGGGCATAAACGATAATCGAGAACATTTCCCCGATATTGAGCATGTAATCAATATTCTTGGCCATTTTTTCATCCGGCGCCCCCTTCATCATCAGCGCCCGGAATTTCATCACCTGATCAAAGAAAATCCGCACATTGGCGATATCAACGCCCTTGTAGGCTTTGCTGAAATCGGGAAATTCAACCTTACCGAGGCCGCCCATGGTTTGGGCAAAGACATTTTTATCATCTTTGGCTTCCGTGACAATCCCGATTTCACCGTAATCTTTATTGGTGAAGAAGTAGTTCTTAATGAATCGCAGAATCAGCCCCATATTGACATGGGCGGTTCCTTCCAGACGGGCATACATATCGGCATTGATCATCGCATCACTGATATAGGTGTCGGTTTCATAACCTTTGGCACACACCACATCCATGATCAGCCGCATCACATCGCCACCTTCCCGGCAAACCTTGTTTTTAACGATGGGGTTAAACAACAGGTAGCGGCGGTCGTCGGATGACATGACCCGGAAATAATCCAGGGCTCGAAGGGTGTAAAGTTTCATGGCGTTGGCCCGACAAAAAGCTTCGGACAAAAATGACCGGATATGGGGGAAGTTATCGGTAACGGTATGGCCATAGATTTTACGACGGTTGGCATGGGTCACGGCTTCAAACAAGGCATGAGAAACCATCCCCACTTCCGACCAGCCGCAGTTGAACTTGCCGATATTAACGGTGGATAAACCGTCGGCAAAGGCTTCATCGCCGACTTTCAGAATTTCGTTGTCGGTAATCGGGTATTCAATCATTTCATATTCGCCCAACTGACAGAGCCCGGAAGATTTAGTGTCAATATCTTTGACATAGTTATAGTGCCGGTTATTACAGTCAACCACCCAGAAGGTCCAGGCGCCGGTTTCGGTATTTTTGCCCAATGTCGCAACCTTAGGAGAAATGTGAGCGTTGCCAATGTAGTATTTGTTGCCATTGGCCACATAGTTGCCATCGCCAACCGGCCGCACTGTGCACTCATTGGAATAGAGATCGGCACCATGGGTTTTTTCCGACATCCCAAAAGCAAACAGTTCTCCAGCTTTCAGCTGTCGAGCCAGGTCCTGTTTCTGGGCATCGTTGTCGCCCATCCACACCGGGCCCACCCCGAGAATCGAAACCTGGAAGGCATACTGATAGCTGCCGGAGTAGAAACCCAGCAGTTCGCTCATGGTGCAAATCCGCGATAAATCAAACCGGGCGGTGGGGTCGTCGCCGTAGCCTTCGGCGGTCAACATGGTGGCAAAGATGCCGTGTTCCCCCTGATATTCGATCCAGTCGTGACACCAGATCTTGGCTTCGGCATCTTTTCTTATTTCCGCGAGCCCTTTATATTCAAAAAACTTAATGCTATCCTGAAAGGCGGTGTTGGTGCGTTCATCAAACCGTTCCCCCGTAAAGGTCTGGGGATTAAATAATACTGATTTTTTCTTTGTCATGTTAAATACCTCCAATTAATTTTATAATTGTTCATGTGCTGCGGATCAGCCGTATATCATTCTGATCTGTTCGAGGTCGCGTTTGCCGACCTGGTTTTTTGGAATTTCATCGATAACTTCAAAATAGTGGGGAATCTTGATGCTGGACAACCGGCCTTTGAGAAAGGCCCGGAGCTCCGGAGCGTTCAGTTCCTGCCGATCTTTTAAGACCAGCAGAGCCTTCCCGACTTCTCCCCAGTTAACATCGGCCACCCCAATGACACAGGCCTCGTCGATTGCCGGATGTTGACAGAGGATTTCTTCAATCTCGCCGGGAAAAATATTTTCCCCACCAGAGATAAAGATATTCTTTTTCCGACCCACAATATAATAATAACCATCGGCATCGATCCGCCCGATATCGCCGGAATAAATCCAGCCGTCCCGGATCATTTCTCCGGTTTGCCCCTCGTTGTTCCAGTAACCGCTGAAGGCCAGCTCGCCTTGCCAAATTAATTCACCGGACTCTCCGGGGGCTACATCGTTGCCCTTGCCATCAACGATGCGGACGCTGTTGTACAGCACCGGCTGACCGACTGAGTCCCATTTTTCAATGAGCTGCTCCAGTTTCATGTCATTCACCGGGGGCAGCAGGTTGCAGGTGCCCAGTTCAGTCATGCCGTAGCCGGATACCAGCTTGACACCTTTATTCCAATAGTGTTCCATGGTTTCCCGGGCGGTGGGTGCTGCCCCGCTGATCATAATCCGATAGCTGGAAAAATCGGTTTTGGCAAAACCCGGGGTCTCGGCCAGCCGTTTCAGGGCTGTTTCTACCCCCACCGTCAGAGTTGGCCGTTCTTCGGCAATGATCTTTAAGCTCAGCTCAGGATCAAATTTTTTGGTGATGATCACCTTACCGCCAATCAACAGTAGCGGCAGTGTGAAAATGGTCCAGGCAGCTGTATGAAAAAAGGGCAGAAACACATAGGCAATGTCATTCTGATGCAGGCCCACTGTCAAGATCTGGCTCAACACATTACAGGTCACTGAACGGTAGGAGATCTTGGCCGCTTTCGGGGTGCCGGTGGTGCCCCCAGTATGGATCAGCATTTGAATGTCATCCAGGGTCAGGCTTTTACAATCGACGGTTTCGCTGCTTTCTTCGGCCTGAATCCGCGGATAGGAATAGGCTCCGGGGATCACAGAATGCGCCCCCAGATTAATGCAGACAAGCTCCGGAAATCTTTGTCTGGCTGCTTCAATCACCGCTTCAAACTCCTGATCATATAACAGCGCTTTAGGCCTTTCATTTTCCATCAGATCCAGCAGCTTGTCTTTTTTCAAGTGGCAGTTGTAAGAAGTGATGATGATTCCGGTCTTGCAACTTGCGAAAAAGGCATCAATAAATTCCACACAGTTATAACTGCAGAATCCCACCCGATCACCTTTTTTCAATCCCTGTCGGATTAAAAACCGGGCCAGCCGGTTGGCCCGGTCTTCCAGCATTTGATAGGTATAATGCTGGTTATTATCATAGTCGAACAAGACCTCCCGGTCCGGCGAAATATTTTTTTTATACATGCTTAACAGGGAGATAAAATAACCGTCATTGATTCTTTCCATTCTGCCACCTTCTTTATTTTCGTTTCACTAATCAGCCTGCTGTCAGGAATGCTGAATCACGGCCTTGGCAGCAATAAGTGCTTCCGCTTCCACCTCGCTGTAACCGGCTGCCAACAGGATTTCTTTTGAATGCTGGCCTAAATCTGGGGCCAGGGTGTAGGCCGGTTCATCCATGCTGGCGAAATGAACGGCTTCCTTGGGCATCACCATTTTTTTGCCGTTTTGGAATTCAACCTCCCGGAGATAACCATTATCCCAGGCCTGTTGATCTTCACACAATTCACTGGGGTTAACCAGTCGCTCATGAACAATATCATTCTTGATGAAAAATGCTTTGATTTCAGCCGTCGTTTTTTTCTTGAAAGCCTCTGCAAAAATTGGAATTAACTCGGCCACATGAATGGCCGCCCCTCTAAACGAGGTAAACCGGGGATCTTCCAGGTACTGTTCAAGGTCTAAAAATTCTAGATATTTTTTATATTTCCAATCCCATAAGGGCTCAACAATCAGCATCCAGTCACCATCTTTGGTTTCATAATGAACCTGCATCGGGCCACCCAATGGTTGCTCATGTTTTCGCGGAAATTTATGGCCAAACTGCTGCTGACCCATGATCACGCCGTGGAAGTTATACCACAGGGAGGTGGCCAGCAGGGAAGATTCCACATAATCCCCCACGCCAGTTTTTTCTTTCTTGATCAAGGCGCCGAGGATTCCGTTTAATAGCATTGAGGATGATACCGCATCCCCGAAACCAAGGAATGGCCGGACCGGATAGACGCCTTCGTTACTCCATTCAATCATCTCACCGCCTCGGGCCCAGAAGGCTGCTGAGTCAAAACCCGGCCGCTCAGATTCGGCGCCCTTATTTCCAAAACCGGAAAAATGAGCGTAAACCAGACCCGGATAGCGGTCTTTAATCGATTCATAGTCCAAACCCATTTTTTTCAGGGCTGACAGACGAATGCTGGTGGTAAAGATATCCGCTGTTTCCAGCAGTTTAAAGAGTACTTTCAACCCTTCCGGATCTTTTAAATTGATACAGATATCTTTCTTGCCGGCATTGGTGGGTTGCAGCAGCACATTAAAATCTTCTTTGAATGGCAATGCCATCAATAACCCCATGGAACGATAGGCATCGCCCTCAGGCGCCTCGACCTTGATGACTTCAGCACCCCACTCCGCCATCATCCGTGATCCCAATGGAACCGCGATATGTGTTCCCAGTTCGACAACCCGTAAACCTTCTAATGGTCTTGCCATTGTGTACCTCCACATTTTTTAATTATAATTAAGTCATGCTGTTTATTCCTGATGTCTATGGTCAAAGTATACAGGGGTCTCCTCGCTGCGTATAATATTTTGTTTTTGATGTATGTATTCCTTTACATTGGATAAATTGATAACCTGCCTGGTTATCAATTTATAACCAAACCTAAAAAAGCGCCGGCAATTACCATATTCGGTAATTGCCGGCGCTTTTATTATGAATCAGGCCTCACTTTCAGAATTTTGCAAATCATAAAAGTAATCAATGGCAAACATCCTGAAGTCCGCTTTGCGCTGAGTTTTAAATAAGATTTCGTTATAACTTAATCCAAAATCCCCAAAGATCTCGGTATCGCTGACTTCGACACTGTTTTTTTTCAAACCAGGATCCTCATCGATGACAGTTTTTGCCATAAATGTACAGCCAGCCCCCTGCCGGACAGCTAAAAGAATCGACCGCACATCACTGGTCTCAATGACAATATTATCCAGCGAATAACCAAATTTCTGATACAGTTCTTCGACCTTCTCCCGCATCGCCGCCCCCCGTGGCGAAACCAGCAGGCGCTCTTTGGTAATATCACTGACGGTGCAGGTTCCTTTCTGAAGAAAATCGTGATCTGGCGGGGTAATCACACAACCATACTCCCGAAAGACATTTTCGGTTTTGATCCCCAGATTGACATCTTCCGACAGCGCCGGGCAGCATAGGGCAAAGTCAACATTACCCATTTTCAGGGCCAACTCAACCTTATCTCTGGGGGCATAAGATAGTTTTAGCAAGGCCTGAGGATAAACTTTTTGAAATTCATTAACCATCCCGGCAAAATAAATGTCGGTATTGCTCATCACAGTAATCGTCCGGTCCTGTCGATCCAGCATTTCTTCCATCGACTGCTGCAGATTCTCCACTTCCATCAGCACCCTTTTAGCATGTGCATAATAGGCTTTTCCATAGGCGTTCAAGCGGATCGAGCGACCCTGGTTATCAAACAGCTTAACGCCAATTTCTTCTTCAATCTGACCGATGATTTTTGTTAAAAACGGTTGGGACACCCCCAATTGATTGGCGGCTTTGGTGACATGCTCCAATTCGGCAGTCAAACAAAAATAACGCAAATCTCTAATTTCCATATGATTCTCACCCTCTCCTGGTTAACCTTAATTATTTAATGCACACCTGAAAATGAATTTATTACTATCGCTCTTATCAATGCATAAGAATGTAACACGAGATTTAAACGATGTCAATGCCCGGTTTTTAACGAACCTTTCACTTTTTATTAATATTCACAAAAAAATGAATCATAACCACATTATTGAGCTACTGTTGCAGCAAAGTCTGGCCGTGATTTTCTGTTTAATTTTTTAATAAAGATGTGAATAATCCCCCATCATTTGGGTAGGCATTTAATAGGATTAAGATTCACAACCGAAAGGAGTACCAATGAAACTAATCATTCACGACTTGAACCAGAGTGAAGCTGATCGTTTATTCGGACAACTTCCTGACGACGCAATCTTAATTGGAAAAGATCAGGAAATTCACCAATGTGTTGGCTGCTATGGCTGTTGGGTTGAAACACCTGGGCTATGCAGAATAAAAGATGACTTCAGCGATATTGGCAAGCGGATGGCCCAAAGTGATGAGGTTGAAATCATCAGTCGTTGCCTTTATGGCGGTTTCAGTCCTTTTGTCAAAAACGTGCTAGACCGCACCCTACCCTACCACCAACCCTACCTCACAATCAGAGATGGTGAAATGCATCAGAAAGACCGATACAAAAATCATGTGAATCTATCCGTTCGGTTTTATGGTGAAGACATCACCCTGCCTGAAAAAGCAACGGCTGAAAGATTTGTGGAGTATAACGGGATCGACCTCCATGCCCAGTCACATCGGGTCAGCTTTTACAAAAATATTGAAGAAATGGAGGCTCATCGACAATGAAAATCGGATTAATTAATGGCAGTCCCAAAGCCATCGGCAGTACCTCAGCAGTATTGCTTGATGAACTGAAAGCGCTGCTCCCTGCCGATCATGATCTGATCAGTTTGGACATGCATCATACCATGCTGAATAACAGCCAGTTAGAGGATGTCGCCAGCTGCGATGTGCTGGTCTTTGCCCTGCCGATGTATATGGGCGGCATTCCTTCTCATCTGCTGCATTGCCTGATTCAACTGGAAAAATCACTAACTGAATCACCCCATGACATGACTGTTTATGCCATTGTCAACAATGGCCACTACGAAGGCTTTCAGAATGAAACGACGATCTCAATGATGCAAAACTGGACCAGTCGAGCCCATCTTAAATGGGGCCAGGGTATCGGCATCGGGACCGGCATCATGATCGCACTGGCTAAAGATGTTCCCATGGGACATGGGCCGAAGAAAAACCTGGCCCATCCTTACAGTACCTTTGTCAATAACCTGCTTGACCGCGAATCCGGTGATAATCTTTACGTTAATCCTACTTATCCGCGTTTCGCATTATTGCAGGGTGCCAACCACGATTGGACCAAACAGGGCAAGGCTCATGGCTTACGGAAAAAAGATTTAACCACTGCGCCCTAAAGCAAAATGCCTCCACGAAGGTGGAGGCATTTTTGAGTATCAGCAATTATTTACCCACGCAAAGGCGGCTGCGGGCCGGCCGCAATAATAGCCCTGCACTGCATCGCAACCCTTTTCCCTGAGAAATCGGAGCTGCGCTTCTGTTTCGACCCCTTCAGCAATTACCTGCAAACCCAGTTTCTTCGCCAGATGAATCATCACCGCGATAATCGATTCGTCCTTGGGGTTTACCCCAATTCCGCGAATAAAGGGTCGATCGATTTTGATATGGTCCACCGGCAGATCTTTTATCCGACTCAGCGAAGAAAACTCGGTACCAAAATCGTCAATGCTGATACTGACTCCTAAGGCTTTTAGCTGGTGAAGGGTCTGGATCACATCATGCGATTCCTCCATGGCAATAGTTTCAGTGATTTCCAGCTCCAAATATCTGGGATCCAGGCCAGTTTGTTCCAAACAATTCTTGACCATGGCGGTCAGATCACTGCGAAACTGCTCCACCGAGAGATTCACCGAGACTGGCAGCGGTTGAAACCCATGCTCCTGCCAGGACTTGTTTTGGGCACAGGCCGTCATCAGTACCCATTCACCAATTGCTGCCATCAGACCGTTCTGCTCGGCAAAAGGGATAAAAATCGCCGGCGATACCACTCCCAATTCCGGATGGGCCCACCTGAGCAGGGCTTCAAATCCACGTATTTGCAGTCGTTGGGCCTCTATAATGGGCTGGTAGTCGAGAAAAAACTCCTGTCTTTCCAGAGCACGATGCAGGCTGTTGCTTAAAATCATCTTTTCACGGACCCCTTTTTTCATCGCTTCTGAACAAAAAGCAACTTGGCCCTTACCATTTTTTTTGGCCTCATACATAGCCAGATCAGCATGTTTGATCAGTGACTGGACGGTCTCTCCGTCTTCCGGGAAAACCGCAATTCCACCGCTACCGGAAATATAAAATTCCTGTTCCCCAAGACTCACTGGCAGTTGGAAAACCGACATCACCCGGTCTGCTACTTCAGCCAATTTTCTTTCATCGGTCAGCTGTGAGACCAGAATCAGAAACTCATCGCCACCAAACCGCGCCATTGAATCACAATCTCTGAGACTCTCCGACAAACGTCTGCCAATCCGGTTCAGCAGATGATCGCCCCAGTCATGGCCCATAGCATCATTGACTTCCTTGAATCCATCAATATCGACAAAAATCACCCCGAGCGAATCGCCACTGATCGTCGCTGCGGTGATAGACTTTTCCAGCCGCTCTTGAAACAGTACCCGATTGGGCAAGCCGGTTAGTCCATCATAATAAGCCCGGCAATGCATTTCTTTCTCATTTTCAATCTTACCGAGGGCATCGGCCAGAATATTGGCCAGCACGCGCAGCAGTTCCGGGTCATCGATCCGCCAGGATTTGTTTTTTTGGATCTGCTCAAAGCCGAGGTAGCCGATAGTTTTTTCGCGGCTCTGAATCGGAATAAGCAACAGTGACTCGATTCCCTCTGCCGCCATTCTTTCCTTCTCCGGTTTTTCCTCAGCGGTTAGATCATCCTTTGAGGCCACGTAAACCAACTCATTATTTAAGAGTTTTTGGGAAAACCATGGGTAATCCAGTGTTTGAGCCTTTCCGTCTTGTTGGACGCTGGGGAATTGATCCTCCGCCAGCCATTCATCAATACACCTGAAACTGCCAGTTTCTTCTGAATACTGTCCTGCATAAACCCGGTCTGAGTGGGTGAACTCACCGCTTGTTTTTAATAAATCGCGAACTTTTTCGTCAAAGTTACTGGCTGACACCGAAACAAAATGGGTGGTCACCTGGGAAATCATCTTCTGAAAGCCAACCTGGCGGTCGTTTTCTTTAAGTCTGGTAATATAAATACGATTGGTATAGCCGGCCAGATGAATGGCCACAACGCAGATAAAAAGTCTGGCCAGATAATCTGCGGTGCCGATATGAACCCACTGATCCGGTTTCGTTAACCAGATGATTAAACCCGAAATCAGCGTTACTACTGTTAAAATAACGAACATTTTCCGGCGTTTGAAAATTATCGTGGTCATCAAAAAAATTAGCGGCACCGCCCATACCGTATTGGCCAAGTTATCGACCGGTTTAAAAAGGGCCAACGGAATGACGGCTGCCATCATCATCGTCAGAATCTGATCCTGGTTGGCGGTTGATAAACCGGAATATGGCAAACTGTAAATGGCCAGTCCCAGGGCCAGATTAACGGTACAGACCAGGATAACCTGCCATAACGCAGTTGGATAAAGAAAGAAGTGCCCGAGGTTTAGGACGCTCATCAACAGAAATATAATTGCCATCGCCCGAAACAGGGCTAGACGGGCGTCATGACTGAGAATTTCGCTGAGCTTCACTTTTTTTGCTGCCATCACCGGGACCATCAGTTTATATTTCCTGATATCATAGGCAAAAGCCAGCACCGGGATGAGAATTAGAATCGGTGCAACGGAGGGAATCTTAACAGCCAGCATGTTGTTTACCAGCATCTCAGATGCCGTCCCCAAGGCAATCGCAACTGAAAATGCCAGCATCAGCCAAAATGCCTGCTGCTGCTTTTGCCGGTCTGGAGAGGTTCGATACCATTTAAATAAAATGCCCAGGGTAATCAGTGAAAAACTCAGGAAATAGACGTTATAAAAGATATCCCAGCCATTATTAATGGGAATATTTCCCCAGCCGGCCGGGGTCTGAATCAGATTATACTGAGCGTTGGCCAGATCCGGGACCAGGGCGAATACTGAAATGGTAATGGCCGCCGGCAGATAGATGGCCACTCTTATTTTGGCGGAGCGCAGCACCTTATGATTTTCAGTTAAAATGAGAATAAAATGGAGCATCAAACTGAAGGCGCTACCCCAGCCCAAGGCCGCAATCCGGCGCCAGATCAGCACATTCTGGAGATCACTCAGAGAGTTGGAAATAGCAAAAGCAAAGGTCCAGATGGCATAACTCATACATAACCAGAAAAAAACCTGATTGAGCCGCTCTTTTTTATTGAGAAAGAGGCTAAAAAAACCCAGACTGCTATACAGGATAAAAATTAAATAGAAAAGAATTGATATTTGATTTTGCAGCATTTAATCCCCTTAATAGTCATAATCTAGAAATTTAAAATATGTTTTATCCAGGCTCGCCGCCAGTCATGGCTGTTATGCACCTGGGACCTGTTTCGCATCGGCTGGACTGATTTTGATAAATATCGGTTTGAATGGTGTCGACAGAAACTGGTTTTGAGAAATAATAACCCTGAATTTCGTTGCAGTCCTCGATCCGTAAAAATGCTAACTGAGCAGCCGTTTCCACCCCTTCGGCGGTAACCTCCAGTCCCAGTTCCCGGGCCAGATGGATCATTACCGAAATAACCGCTTCATCCCGGGGATTCGCCCCGATTCCCCAGATAAACTGGCGGTCGATTTTAATTCGGTCCACCGGCAGATCTTTGAGACGGCTCATCGACGAAAAGGCGGTGCCAAAATCATCGATGCTGATGGACACGCCCAATTTTTTTAAGGCATAAAGCTGTCGGATCACATATTGAGAGGTCTTCATGGCAATGCCCTCAGTGATTTCCAGATCCAGATACTGTGCTTCCAGCCTGGTGGCTGCGAGACAGTTATGGATAATGCGCTCCAGATTGGAGCTGCGAAACTGCTCCACCGACAAATTCACACCCATCCGAACTGGTTTGTATCCCTGCTCCTGCCAGGCCTTATTCTGGGCACAGGCGGTCTGCAACACCCATTCGCCGATGGTACTAATTAGTCCGCTTTGTTCGGCCAGAGGAATAAATAGCTCTGGCGAAATAATCCCCCGTTCCGGATGGTTCCACCGCAACAACGCTTCGAAACCGGTAAGCTCATGGGTCTCTGCTGAAACCTGAGGTTGATAATGGAGAAATAGTTCGTGGTTTTCCAACGCCCGATGCAGACTATTGGTCAGCATCATCTTTTCCTGCACCGCCTCTTTCATATCCCCTGAACAATAGTTGATCCGGCCTTTGCCACTTTTTTTAGCGGCATACATGGCCAGATCGGCATTTTTAATCAGGCTATTGACATTTTCTCCATCTTTGGGGTAAATGGCAATCCCGCCGCTACCCGAAATATACAGTTCCTGTTCGGCCACCAGAAAGGGGCGATGAAAAATCGTCATCACCTTTTCGACAATTTTTTCCAGCTCCAGGTCCTGCGAAACCTGAGGAACCATAATCAGAAATTCGTCACCGCCAAACCGTCCGATCAGATCGGCTTCACCAAGACAGTCAATGAGTCGATTCCCTATTCGCTTCAACAGCTGGTCGCCCCAGTCATGGCCAAGGGTATCATTAACTTCTTTAAAGCCATCCAGATCAATAAAGATCACTCCCAAATTTTTGCCGGTTTGTCGGGCCAGATCAATGGCCTGCTCCAGCCGTCGATAAAATAAGGTCCGATTGGGAATCCCCGTAAGCGGATCATAGTAGGCCAGGTAATTCATATCATGTTCGGTTTCCACCTTGGCAATGGCATCCGCCAGAATATTGGCCAGCACTCTCAGCCAATCCGGGTCGATTACCCTTAGCGCTTTACTACCACGGACCTCTTCAAATCCGAGCAGACCGATAATACTGTTATTACTCTGAATGGGAACGAGGATCTGAGACCGGACTTTTGCCTTTTTAAGCCACAGACAGTCTTCCTCAGCCGCTGCAGGAAGCTGATTGGGACTGGGAATATCGATAATTTCATTCTTTAGAATTTGCTCCATCCGCCAGGATCCTGCCGTGATCCCAACATTTTTTGTCTCGTCCATCAGTGAGGTTATCCCTGCACTCACCCATTCATGGCTGCAAACCAGGTTTTTTTCATCCTCGGAAATTCGACCAAGATAGACTCGGTCGATGCTGGTAAAATTTCCACTTTCTTTGAGCAGCTGCTTGACCTTGTCATCAAAATTGATCCGGTTCATGGTGACGAAATCTGCCGACAATCGCGAAATCATTTTCTGAAAGGAATCCTGTTTGCTGTTTTCCTGCAGTCGTAAAACATAAATCTGGGTGATAATGGCGGTCATTCCAATCCCAATTGCGTAGAACAGTAGCCGATAAAAATAGAGCCGCTGGTCAACCAGCAGCCATAAATCTGGCATCAATATCCAGAAAAGCACTTCCATCAGGAGACTCAAAACGGTCAGCGCTAAAAATATTTTTTTATTATTAAAAATAACGGTAAGCATCAAATAAAAGATCGGAATCGGCCAGATGATGGTTCTGAAATCGACGTTGTAATGGCCAAGCATCACCACCGGCAGCAAAACCGCAAGAAAATAACCGAGGGCATTTTCCTGCGTCTTGATTGACTTGAAGAGATAGGGAATACTGACAACAAAGGCTCCCATCAGGACCAGCGTAAAACTTAAAAACAGCCCAGTGATACAATTATCGCCCGTGCTGATGCGGCCATAGAAATTCAGGATACTCCCGATAATCAGCACAATGCTGACATACTTAAAAAGCCTCGTACGGCTGAGCGTACTGAGGATTATTCCTTCCTGTTGCGATTCATTTTCATTCTGGGGCGCCAGCATCAAACCATATTTACGGATGATCCAATAAATCGTAACTGCCGGTATCATTGTGATCACCGGGGCCAAAGACGGTAGCTGAACGTTTGAAAAACTGACGGTGATAAAATCGGTCAGGGTTCCTAAAACCAAAGCCACCAGAAAGGACAACAGAATTGCCCGGGCCTTTTTGCGGTTAATTGCACTATCCGTTTGTTTATACCATTGGACAAGTAATATCATGGCGATCAGGGAAAAACTCAGATAATAGCCTAAAAACATCCGGTCATACCAAATAACATTGGTTGTGGTGTACCAACCAGCAGGGGAATAGACCATTTGAACATGTCCATTTTCAGGCATACTGTAAATTAGAAAGGTGATTGCATTCACTATCGCCGGCAGGTAAAGAACCGACATCAACATCGGTCTTTTCTCAGTTCGACTCCAGTTCGATTCGGTGAGAATAATAACGAAATGAAGCATAATACTGTAAGCTACGCCCCATCCCAACACCGACATCCGTCGCCATAACAGCGCTTCTTCGCTGGTTAGCGAAGAATTGATAGCAGCAAATGTAAATCCCCACAGCGCAAAGCTTAAACCGAGACAGGCAAACACCCGATTGAGCCGCGACTTGGTATTGAGGGTTAAGCTATAGGTTCCAAAAATAACATAGACGACAAATGTCAGATAGAGTGTCATGGATATGATATTCTGCAGCGTCATTTGTCCTCCTCGCAAATATTTGATCAGGTCTAATATTTATTATTATACTATTAAGCAGCTGGATAATCAATTGGATCCTCAGCCCAGGCTCAACCCATAATACAGTTGCCTAACGTGAACTGTCCGGTGGGAATGGAATGGTTTTAATGGTCCTGATTAAAATATGGGGCGTACTCGGCCCCCAGCCGAATCGCTTCAATCAAACTCACCGGACTGGCGATGCCCTGCCCGGCAATATCCAGGGCCGTCCCGTGATCAACCGAGGTTCTGAGGATCGGCATACCGAGAGTAATAGAAATGGTTTTTTCAAAATCCACCATTTTGGTAGCGATGTGGCCCTGATCGTGGTAAAGCGATAAGACCGCATCGTATTTCCCTTTTAAGGCAAAGTAAAAAACACTGTCAGCGCCAATCGGTCCGTCAACATTGACGCCGCGTTGCCGGGCTTCCACCACTGCTGGCATCACCGCCTCCACCTCTTCCCGGCCGAACAGGCCATGTTCGCCACTGTGGGGATTAAGGCCGGCAACGGCCAGATGGGGATTTCTCACCCCCAGTATTTTTAGGGCCGCCACACTCTGATCAATAAAGGCTGCCATATTATCTTGAGTCACCAGATCACAGGCCTGCCGCAGCGAAACATGGCGGCTAAGAAAAAAGACCCGGAGCGCATGAACCTGAAACATCGTCAGCGGCTTTTTAGTCCCGGTTAAGGCCCCGATAATTTCAGTATGGCCGATATGGGGGACCCTGGCCGCTTGCAGGGATTCCTTGTTGATGCAGGTGGTGGTCAGGACATCGGCTTTTTTATCCAGGCAGAGCCGGGTGGCTGCTTCAATGTATTGATAAGCAGCCTTCCCCGTCATCGCCTGAACTGCACCCATTTTCAATAGCTTCATTTCAATATTGTCGAGATCAACCAGATTAAGTACCCCAGGGACATAGTTGCCCTGCCGAGGATCGCTGATACAATTGATGGTCAGGATCACCTTTGAAAAGGCCATCGCTTGTTGAAGCACCTTTTTGTCTCCTAACACCACTATTCGGGCCATTTCGTGAACGGTCTTATCGGCCAGAGCTTTCACCGTTATTTCCGGGCCGATGCCGGCGGCATCGCCGATCGGAATTGCCAGGATTGGTTTATTCATGTTGTTCTCCTTGTCTAAAATGCGATGAAATAATTATCCCATAAGCCCTGGCAGATGGCAAATTGCAAGTTTTTTTGCTGCCGCATACCAGCTTCCGCCGCCACCGCTGAAAAAACCGCTGTCTCCTTGTAGCTAGTCTTCACCTTAATTTCCGGCATTTTTTATTTGTGCTAGTCTGATTATTGCGACACTTTTATTCATGCTCAGTGTTCTGGTCTTGATCTTTTGTCAACTCGTTTAGCAATGCTTCCAGCTGGGATTCAGCGATGGGACGGCTGAAATAATATCCCTGAACATGATCACAATGATAGTTTTTTAAACAATCCAACTGTTCCAATTCTTCTACACCTTCGACAATCACATCCATGTCAAGGATATGGGCCATTATAATAATGGATTCCATTAAATTCTGATTGGATTTGTTGAGCAACAGATCCCGGGTAAAGGCCTGATCGATTTTTAAGGTATCGATGGGCAAATTTTTGAGATAGGCCAGAGACGAATAGCCAGTTCCAAAATCATCCAGCGACATCCGGATGCCGATCGACTTAAGGCGCTTAATGATTTTTATGGCCTCATCGAAGGAATAAATAAACAGATTTTCGGTAATTTCCAGCTCCAGCAAGTCTGGTTCAAGGCCACATCGCTTAAGCGTTTTCTCCACCATTTCGGGAAAATGTTCATGACTTAGTTGGACCGGCGAGACATTGACCGAAATCATCAGCGATGTGCCCATTTTACGATTAATTGCAGCGATTTGTCGGCAGGCAGTTTCCAGTACCCAGGCACCAATCGGAACAATTAGTCCAGTGGATTCGGCAATATGAATAAAGTCCAGTGGGGAGACCGTCCCCAGTTGCGGATGATCCCAGCGAATCAGCGCTTCACAACCGCGAATTTTTTTATTTTTAACATCGATTTGCGGTTGATAATGAAGAAAAAACTCGTTGTTTTCCAGAGATGGCCGGAGCGAGTTCTCAATCATCATATTTCTCAGCAAATTCTCCTTCATGGCATTTTCAAAGAAAGCATACTGGGATCTGCCCCGCTGTTTTGTCATATCTGCTGCAGTATTGGCATATTGCAGCAATTCCTCAACATCCCGGGCATCATCAGGATAAAGTGCAATGCCAACGTGAAAACGCAGGTAAACATTATTTTCATTAAAGCTCATGGCCTGATTAAAAACCGCCCGCAGTTTTTCAATTTCGGCCAGAGCATCCTCAGGTTTTTTAAGATCTGTCAGAACTCGGACAAAGTTTGAACCATTAATCCGGGCCACAAATCCATGGGAACATTTCAGCGCCAGTAACCGGGTACCCATCATCTCCAGAATCTTATCCCCAAAGGATGGTCCAAAGGTATCATTAATCCGTTTGAAATTATGAATATCAAAACAAATTACAGCAATTTTTCCGCGGTTGTCCAGGATCAATTGATTCAACGACTCCGCTAAATAGGCGGCATTGGGCAATCTGGTCTGGGAGTCATAATAAGCCAGTATCTTTAAGGTTTCATCCCGTTCTTTGACACTGGCCACCATCCCATTAAAATTTTCGGTGAGCCGATTAAATTCATCAAAACGATTGTCAGTATTAATTGGATGGTAATCCCCTGCCGCAATTTCTTTTGTTTGTCGGTTCAGTTCTCCAAAAGAATGGTTGATATCTTTAAAAACCAATCGGGCAATAATTCGGGAAAATAAGACCAACAAACAGGTGAACAACAACATAATCCCTAAAAAGGGCCTTAATGCAGCATAGATTGAATCATAGGATTCATAAACAAAGACATGCCAGTTGGCATTGGCGACATCAGCATGACTGACCATTGCCGTTTTTCCTTCATAGGTAAAAGCATATCTCTGATCTCCGCTATCTGTTCCAGAATGGATCGATTGAAAATTTGCTTCAACTTCTCGCTGATAGACCTTATTGATATCCTTATTGGAAATAAAGACACCGAATCCGTCGGTGATAGCTACCGTCACTGCATCCCCAAAGGTTCTAATATGATTTAGCGATAGCATACTGATTTCTTCCAGATTTAAATAAGCCACCAACACCCCTTCAACCTGAGGAATGGCAATCGTGATAGTCGGTTGTCCTGTTTGCTGAGATATAAAGGACGACGATACAAAGGGTTGCCGGGTGGCCTTGGTCTCGGCAAAGAATGGTTGACTGGAACGGTTTACTCCTAAAATATTCGCATTTTGAGGTGCGTTGGTTTTTACTATTCCATTCGTATCAAGCAATTCGAATCCCTCAATCGAGTCGTAACTTTCAATTATCGCCATTAAATAACTCTGTATTGCTGTATCATCTTTTAGTGTACCATCATTAAGCAATTGATTTATCTGATTTAGTACTTGAAATGACTCATCAATAAAATCGGACATCCGTTGGGCAATGGTTGCTGCAATCATGTTATTTTTTTGCTGCATATCCTTGATCAGATAGTTATAAATTAAGGGCGTTACTAATAGACCCACGAGAATCAGGGGAATGACAATAGAAAGCATGTTGTTAATCAAAATGAAATCTCGCAGCTTTTTAATTCGTTTCATTTTTTATTCCGCCTTTTTAAATTGACCGTCCTTCACAACGTATTCGTAGATGGTGCGGCTGGCATCGCCATCCTCATCTATGATAATATCACTCTGAAGTCCCTGATAGGTGCTCTTTTCAATGATTGTGTTTTTGATTGTTTCGGGATCATCGCTGTTGGCTTCAGCCATGGCATCAAATAAAATTATGGCGGCTTCGTATGTATATACCGCAGCAAAAGTGGGTTCGGCCCCGTATTTACTCAGATATTTCTCGCGAAATGCGGTATACGATGGGATCTGTGAATCCAAATCGATCAGACTTGGGATCTTGACGCCTTCCACCGCTTTGCCCCCCTGTAAAAGCAGGTCATTGTTCATCGACCAGGCTCCAAGATAAACAGGAATTTGACTTTTCTGCTTAAAAAGCTGCTGGCAAAACATGGCAGCATCAAATGATGAGGCTAAAATCACGATGCTATCTGGCTTCATACTCGCAACCCGTTGGGTTATTTCCTGGTAGTTTGGATTTGATCCAGATAAAAAGGCTTCCTCATAAATAACCTGACCGCCAAGCGGGGCTATTTCTTGGGCCAAATAATCTTTTATCGTGCCGGTATACGCCAAATTCTGAGATTCATAAATCACAGCTACCTTCTTTTCGCCACCGTTTTTGACCATACTCGCTTTAATGAGCACCGCCTGATCACTGTTAGGCGAAATGACCACAATTATGTGATCGTCCTGATTATAAAGCGTAGTAGCACTCATGGTTGGGTTGATCATTAGTATGTCTTTACTATTGACAAAGGGGATGCTCAAGGCGGCCATATTGCTGGTCATGTGACCAATGATAAAAGAAATCCCGTCTTCGTAAAGCTCCTGATCAACGGCCAGTCCGGTTTCCGGATCATTTTTATCATCTTTAACAATCACTTCTACCGATCTGCCATTAATACCACCGGCGTCATTGATTTCTTCGACGGCCATCATCAGGCCATTGCGACCATTAACACCCAACTCCGAGGTACTGCCGGTGAGACTGGCAACAAAACCGATTGTGACCGGTTTTTGCTGAACACAGGCTGTGAGGCCTAATATTATAACGATAATCAGAATAAGCCCTGAAAAAATCTTTTGTTGTTTCATGGCCAATACCTCCTTTCCGAATTTAGTGTTTGAATAAGTGATGATCCTAAATAATTGATCTTAAAAACGATTTATATCAGTATACCCAATCCTTAATGCGATTATTCATTGTTACTCTGACAGGTTCATACTTTAAACTATCTTAGTCTGTTTTAAACAGAAACACAACAAATAAATTGTCTTAAACCAGAATTTTACATTCAATAAATCGCTGCTATTTTCTATTTCAGAATCCACATCATTTTTTATTTTCCAGCTGCTGCTACGTTGTTTATTTTTGTAATTACAGGGTAAAATTGGGTTTATAGGGTCAAAATAATCACTTGCTTTGATTCACGTTTTCAGCTACACTAATCCTACTCAAATCCCATCCTAGTCAACGATCAGATTTATCATCAATCATGATGAGCAAAGGAGAAATTAAATGAACAAGAAAAAAGGCTTACTCTTCAAAATGCTGTTGTCCATCGGATTGCCAGTTGCCATTATTTTTGCGATAGTCGCAGGAATATCTCTCTACGTTGTCAACCAGGCCATCACCAGAATTACTGTCAATGAATTATCAGCCCGCTCCCAGGCAGTTTCTAACGAAATTGATAGCTATTTTACCAAGTATCTGGAGGCCGCCACCCAACTATCAGCCAATCCCGAAATTCAAAGCTTGTTTAATCAGGTTGTCCCGGGAACAGGGATCACCACAACCGCCAATTTCCCCGAAATCAAGCTGACCCTGGATAATGTGGTCGCCACTGATCCCGAAAATATTCGAGTCGCCTGGATTGCCGACGTCGATTCCAGTCAGTTTACCCAATCCGACGGTTCCTCATCGGATGGTACCTATGATATAAATGCCCGCCCCTGGTTCCAGGAACTGGTGGCTAAAAAAGAAGTGTTTATTTCCGAACCCTATTTAGACGTTGTCACCAATCAAATCATTGTCAGCGTCGTCGCGCCGGTATTTAAACCCGGTACCCAGGACTTAGTCGGGGCCACCTGTGTGGATGTTTCCATTGATCGGATCAAAGAAATCATCGCAGAAAATAAAATTGGCGAAACCGGATTTTTCGTAGTCTCTACCAACAGCGGTATGGTCTTTGATCATCCCAACCCGGATTTTAATAACGGTCCCCTGAGCGATACCGATCTCTCCGAAAATATTATCACAGCCCTGACCGATAAAACTGCTGGTCCGATTTCATATTCAACAGGCAGCACCGAAAGCCAGGGTTATGTTACGGAGATCGGTGATACCGGCTGGGTGCTGGCCACCGGACTGCCAATGGCAGAATTTAACCAATCCTTCGCCACCATTCAAACGATGATGCTGGTCATCTTTGGCCTAGGTCTTCTGGTCATTGTCGGACTGATAGTTCTGTCCACCCGCAGCTTTATCCGACCAATTACCAAACTGGCTGAGGCCGCCGACCACCTGGCCCTGGGTGCGGTAGACATTGACTACACCATGGCCAATGATACCAAAGGCGATGAAATTGGCGAACTGACCAAATCCTTTGTCAACATGGCTGAAAATATCCGGGATCAGGCTGAAGCCGCCCAAAACATTGCTCAGGGTGATTTATCAATTGATATCCAGCCTAGATCAGAAGACGATGTGCTGGGTAATAGTATGGTTTCGATTAAAAATGCCATTGGTAGTCTGGTTGCCGATACCATCATGCTTTCCGATTCAGCTATTCGTGGGGATTTCACGAAGCGGGCGGAAGTCAGTAAACATGCTGGTGAATATGCTAGGGTTATTTCCGGCGTCAATCAAACTCTGGACACCGTCGTCGACAATATGTTCTGGTATGAAGCGATTATTGATGGCATCCCCTTCCCGGTTCACGTCACCGATATGAATATGAAATGGACCTTTATGAATCGTTCCTTTGAAGATCTGATGATCAAAAATGGCGTTATTAAAGATCGGGTTTCCGCCTGTGGCATGGATTGCTACAATGCCGGTGCTAACATCTGTCAGACCGAAGGCTGCGGAATCCGAAGACTGGTTGATCAAGGGTTGTCTGATTCATACTTTGAATGGGTTGGCCGAAACAACAAACAGGATACTGCTTATCTTAAAAATAAAAAAGGCGAAAACATCGGCTTCGTCGAAATCGTCACTGATTTGACTCCAATCATCCGGGTCAGTGATTATACCCATGCTGAGGTAACCCGCTTAGGCGATAATCTCATGCGTCTGGCCGAAGGAAATCTTGACTTTGATATGAATATTGTTGAAGCCGATGAATACACCAGTGAAGTCAGTACCCAGTTTAACGAAATCAGTCACAGCTTAACTGCCGTTAAAATTTCCATCGGCGACATGATCGAAGGTGCTTCGATGATCTCCAATGCAGTAATCGATGGAAATCTTCAAACCCGGGCCGATGCCAGTAAATTTAAAGGTGCCTGGCACGAACTTGTCAGTGGGATGAATGCCATTCTTGACGAAATCAATAAACCATTAGGTGAAGTTTTGGTGGTAATGGACGCCATTTCAAACGGTAATCTCCATGAACGTATCACCGGTAACTACAGCGGAGATGTGGATGCTCTTAAACAAACTGTTAACACCACCGCCAGTCGTCTGGAAGCCGTTGTCAGTGAAATTACTGAAAAAATTGAACAATTATCGAAAGGAAATCTTAATATCGAAAACGCCCGGGAATTCCGGGGCGACTGGATTACCATTTCTAATGCAATCAATGTCATCATTCAATCGCTAAACGATGTTATGGGTGATATTAATGTGGCCGCCGAACAAGTTGCCTCTGGCTCCGGACAGGTCTCCGCCGGAAGTCAGTCACTGGCTCAGGGTTCCACCGAACAGGCCAGTTCCGTTCAGGAATTAACCGCTTCGATTGCTGAAATTGCCGATCAGACAAAGAACAATGCCGTCGATGCCAATAAGGCCCGTGAATTAGCAGATACGGTTAAAGATCATGCTGCCAAAGGTAATGCTCAAATGTCACAAATGCAGAATTCGATGGTTGCTATCAATCAGTCTTCGGAAGATATTTCAAAGATCATCAAGGTAATTGACGACATTGCCTTCCAAACGAATATTCTGGCACTTAATGCTGCAGTGGAAGCAGCCCGGGCCGGTCAACATGGCAAAGGGTTTGCCGTAGTAGCTGAAGAAGTTCGCAGCCTGGCTGCCCGAAGTGCCGATGCTGCCAAAGAAACTACCGTCTTAATTGAAGGATCAATTGACAAGGTTCAGGAAGGTACCAAAATCGCCGATGATACCGCTGCCGCTCTGGACGATATCGTCGCCGGCATCGAAAAGGTTACCACCCTAATCGGCAATATTGCTATAGCATCCAATGAACAGGCCTCTGGCATTGCGCAGATTGACACTGGTGTTGAACAGGTGGCTCACGTCGTTCAGCAAAACTCAGCAACTGCTGAAGAAAGCGCTGCTGCCAGTGAAGAGCTATCTGGTCAGGCCGAACTGCTTAAACAACTGGTTGATACGTTTAAACTCCGAAGTAAAACCTCATCAAAGTTTACCAAAAAAGCAGTACAAAAACCAATTGAAGACACCCCAAGATCAGCCCCTGAACCAAGTATTGATCTGGGTGATAATGATAAATACTAATCTTACCTATCCTTTAAGCAGACGCCGTAAAAGCGTCTGTTTTTTTATGCTTTATTCGTCTCGATCTTAAATACAGTTGCTTTTAATTGGGTATAGATAGATTACTAATATTATAATCCTGGCAAAATCTTAAGAGTAATCACCAACTCTTTAAGATTATGACTCTTATCGTTAAAGTTATATGCGCATATGCCGATATTCAATTATACAAAGACAAATCATGTGAGTGATCGTTTTCATCAATTATTTAGTTTGTCTAATTAATTGATGGTGATCTATCGTATGTGACTGTACATTTATAGATGTATTGTTCAGAAAGGAGCATTATTATGAAAAAAATGCAAGTAAAACATGATCAAACTGCAGTAAAAATGCGTTTATCGGCAAAATTAGTTGCCTTTACGACGCTGATTTTGGCTGCTGCAGTTCTTACCTTGGGACTGATTGCGATTAATTTAGGGTCCGTCGCCCTGTCCAATGAAGCCAGTACTCAGGAGGAAGCTTTTGCCACCGAAGGTGCTGGTCACATCGGTGCCATTATTTCAGGAAATCTAGGAAAGCTGACTGAAATTGCCTACCTGGAACCAGTCGTCACCATGGACTGGAATACTCAGGTTGCCTACATCACCGACGATATCGAACGTTTGGGTTACCAGGACATTGCTGTCATGGACACGAACGGTCGCGGTAAATATATTATTGGCGGCGGTGAGTTTAACTCGGCAGGGGAATTCTGGTACGAAGAAGGGTTTGCTGGAAAATCCGCTATCTCTGACGTTGCCATCAGCAAGGTCACCAATGAACCCGCTGTTTTTGATGTCGCACCGATAAAGCGTAATGGGCAGGTCGTCGGCCTCCTTGTTGGTCGCAGAGACCCCACCTTCTTGTTAGATGTTACCAATGCAATGGGTGACGGTGTCAGAAAATACGGTATGATCATTAATGACAATGGCGCTGTCATGGCTCATCCCAATAATCAGCTGATACTTGATCAGGCCAATATCTTTAAAGATATTGAAATTGGTGGGCCCTTAAAAGAGCTTGGGCTGGCCATAAAAGATTTGGGCGTTGGTCAAGTCGGCAGTATTTCCTATAATTATTTAGGCGAAACAAAACTAGCCTACACTACCCCGATTCCGGGAACCAACTGGACCCTGATTGTCATCAAATTTCAAAATGATGTTTTGGCTCCAATCAACAACTTGCGAAACACCATTCTGATTGCATCGTTTATCATTCTTCTGGTCGGTGGTTTTGCCACTTATATTTTGGCCAGAAAGATTTCGAAACCGATTATTTCCTTAAACAACATGATCAAAGAGATGACACATGGACATCTGGGCGTACGGCTGGAGGTTCAGTCTAAAGATGAGGTTGGTGAAATGACCTCATCCGTGAATCAGCTGGCCGACGATCTTCAAAATGTCGTAATCGCCACCATGAGCCAAATTTCAAATGGCGATGTCAGCGCAAACATTGATACTGATGATCCTGAAGACGAGATATCTCCGGCTCTCAAACTGACCATTGAAACCGTTCGCAGTTTAATTAATGAAGCCACCATGCTTTCCCAGGCTGCTATTAATGGGCAATGGGAAACCCGTGGTGATGCCAATGCTTTTAGCGGCGGTTTTAAAGAAATTGTCGAAGGTGTCAATGCCACCCTCGATACCGTGGTTGATCAAATGGTCTGGTATGAAGCAATTATTGATGCCATTCCGTTCCCACTACACGTCACTGATAATGACATGAAATGGACTTTTATGAATAAACCATTTGAAGACCTGATGATCGCCAATGGCGTTATTAGCGATCGAAATGCCGCTTGTGGTATGGATTGCTATAATGCTGGAGCTAACATCTGCAAAACTGAAGGTTGTGGTATCCGACGACTGGTCGACAAAGGATTAAATGACAGTTATTTTGAATGGGTTGGCAGAAGTAATAAACAGGATACGGCTTATCTCAAAAATAAAAAAGGTGAAAATATTGGCTTCGTTGAAGTCGTTACTGACTTAACCCCAATTATCCGGGTCAGTACCTATACCAGCAATGAGGTCACCCGTCTGGAAAACAACCTGAGTTGCTTATCTCAGGGGAACCTGAACTTTGACATGAACATCGGTGAAGCTGATGAATATACTGGCGATGTCAGTGCTCAATTCCATAAAATTGGTGATACCTTATCTGATGTTAAACAATCAATAGGCAATCTGATTGACGATGCCAGCTTGCTGGCTCAGGCCGGGATTGATGGAAAACTCAGTACGCGGGCCGATGCCAACAAACATCAGGGCGACTTTGCTAAAATTGTTGAAGGTGTGAACGCTACCCTGGATGCGGTGGTTGCGCCCGTTCAGGAAGCTTCCGACACCTTGAAAGAACTGGCCAGAGGCAATCTGAGTACCGGTATGGTTGGCAACTACAACGGCGATTATACCCAAATAAAAAACGATATGAACCAGACGATTGCTTTCCTGAAACGCTATGTCGATGAAATTGCCTTTACCCTCGCCGAAATGGGTCAAGGTAACCTCGATATTGAAATCACAAATGAATATCTCGGTGACTTCCAGGCGATTAAAACAGGTCTTAATGGAATCGCCGCTACCCTTAGTGAAACAATGGCAGAAATCAATGAAGCTGCGGGACAGGTTGAAGCCGGCGCACGGCAGATCTCCGATGGTGGTCAAGCACTATCCCAGGGAACGACTGAACAGGCCAGTGCCATCCAAGAGCTCAACGCTTCAATTGAAGAAGTCGCCGGGGAAACGAAAAAGAACGCCGCCAACGCCAATGAAGCAAATGAACGGGCATTGGAGGTCCGTAGCAATGCTGAAGTCGGCAATGAACAGATGACTAAAATGGTCACAGCGATGATCGATATTAATGAATCCTCGAAAAATATTTCGAAAATTATTAAGGTCATCGACGATATTGCTTTCCAGACCAATATTCTTGCTCTTAACGCCGCTGTCGAAGCCGCTCGGGCTGGTCAACATGGCAAAGGATTTGCCGTCGTTGCTGAAGAAGTTCGCTCCCTGGCTGCCCGTAGCGCTGAAGCCGCGAAGGAAACCACCGGTTTGATTGAAGGTTCCATTGACAAAGTCGAAGCCGGAACCAAAATCGCCGATGAAACTGCATCCAGTTTGGTTGAAATTCTCAATGAAATTGAAAAGGTCACCGGTCTGGTTGGCAACATAGCCCGGGCCTCCAATGATCAGGCCACCGAAATCGCCCAGATCACCCAGGGCATTGAACAGGTATCCACCGTCGTTCAAACCAACTCCGCCACCGCCGAGGAAAGTGCCGCTGCCAGTGAAGAGCTGTCCGGCCAGGCCGAAATGCTTAAACAAATGGTTGGCGCCTTCAAGATCAAGAAAAAAGGCTCTACCCACCATGCTTCCCCCACCTCACCGGTTAAAAAGACAGTGAAGCCGGCAGCACCAACGCCACCGCGGATTGTTCTGGATGATATGGAGATGGATAAGTACTAATCCCCAGTATTTGAATCAAACAAGTCAAAAAAAACAGGCCTCCATATCGGAGCCTGTTTTTTTTGCATAGCAATTATTTTATTAGGTCTTCGTTATCCGGTTTGATCGTTTCAGTTGACTTCTCGATAACCATCGTACCTTCTTCCATGTCAATGATTTCATCAATCATCAAAATCTCGTCTTCGCCTGCATTTCGTTCTTCTTTCAGTTTTTTATGGGTAAACAGCACATTGTAACAAATGAAGCCCACCCCAACAACGTCCAGGAACAGGAATACAATAAAATTAATGACTGGGATATAGCCTAAAATAATCGCAGCTGCGGCGACAATCAAGATCGAAACAAACGAGCTGAGCAGCGGTTTCATTTTATCTTCAAAGAAGCGGATTAATAGTTTGGATAATACCACTGCCGCCACCGGCATGCCCAGTATGGCCAGGGCGATAAGCCCACAGGTCATTGCAAAGCCAAATGGTGCATAAATAATAAAGGATACGATTAGCAGCAATGGTGACAAGAAGAAAAATCCAGCCCCGATTCCCAAAGAAGCCAATATGTGTTTTTTTGCCATCACCGTGGTATTGGCATTAAAGTCTTTAGTCATAAAGGTTATCAGTACCCAAATTACCAGAATAAAGGCCAGTTTGGTGATAATCGATAAAAGAATGGAGCCAACTGACGGTCCCTGATCTTCTTCCACAGCCTGCTCTTGAGATACCTTTTCCCAATTAACTTCCGGAACAGCAGCGTTTGGTGCTACGACCGCCTGATTGGCACTGCGGTTATTGATTGGTCCGGTGATACTTGCACCATCATTGATGGTCAGCTGATCCACGTCTGTTTCTACAAAACCGCTGATGGTTCCGCTAATCGAGACATTACCAGCGCCAGCCCGGAGATTTCGACCCACGATACCATCAATATTTACATTGGCAGCGGCAAGATATGCATCCCGGTTAATGTTGGCTGATTTGCTGATGATCAGATCAGAACAAGCGGCAAAGACGTCCCGGCTTACTTCGCCATTGATTATCACCTGGTTGGCACCAGTGTAAAGATTTCCGTTAATTTTGCCGTTGACCGTTACCGTATTCGCTGCTGCAAAAACGTCACCGTTATATTCCCCGTCCAGGGTAATGGCGTTTCCGGCAAAAAAAGTGGTGGTATCAAATACCGAATTGGCCGTAATATTTGACCCGGAAAAGGCAAACTCCGTATTGGGCACGGCTGAACCTTCGATGTTCATATTTCCGGTTGAATCCTGGTAGCTGCTGATATCGTTATTGGTAGCCCCGAAAGCCGAGGTAACAGTGAGCAGCAAGACCATCACCATCATTAAAACTGATACACTAAATTTTTTAAACATTTTTTCTTTCTCCTTCAAATTTTTTATTTATTCAGTCTAACAGAATTGATTTTCATTTTTGAAATGATTAATCAGCACTCCTGTTCCGACACAAATAACGATTGAAACGACAAACGACAGCGCGTTTAGACTGTTTTGAAGCGGTTGCGAATAGTGGATGGCAAAGCTGGTAAAAACCCCAATGATGGTTGCGTCTCCAGTTTGTGCAAATACGATAAAGCGCATCACCAAGACTGAAAAAGCTATCGATAAAATATAAAACAGAGCAAATAAATCTGAATCTTTAGCTTTTTCCAGACCGGCCTGGTTGACTCGATTGATAATATCCAGCTTTCTGCTGACAAAGGGAATGGCATTGCCATAATTTTTGACTGATGTTTCGTTGAAGCCCAGACAGGCCATCATTTTATCACATTCATTCATTGTCATATTCTCCTTCATATAGGTTTTTAAGTTTTTTACAGGCTCGATTCAGCCGGGAAGACAGGGTTCCCATGGGAATATTTAAAAATTCACAAATCTTTTTATAATCCCAGTCATAATAATACCGAAGAATCACCGCACCTTTCAGTTCGTGGGGCAATTGATCCAGGGATTTTTGAATTTCGCCAAAATCCAGAGAGTCGATGTTGTCATAACTCAAGGCTTCATCAGTATAGAGACTTTCGCCATTTACCTGATCATCCAGATAAATCATGGTCTTATTTTTTCGCAATAGGTCAAAGCTGGTATTATGGACAATTTTTAGAAACCAGTTCTTAAAACTGCTGTCCAGCCGATACTGTCTGATTTTGGTAAATGCCTTTAAAAAGCTTTCTGCTACTACATCCTGTGCGTCAAATTCGTTCTTAAGCAGAGAAAAGGCATAGACATAGGCATATCGCTCGTATCGTTCGACGATAGGTTCAAAATACACGGAATTCCCGGTGGCGATATACTTCTTGATCAAGGCGTCATCGGCCTCCTCTTCCTTATGTTCTTTCAACAAATTTCACCTCCGTTTTTGCTGCACATCCATATAACGGATGAGCCCCGGGTTTTCTTCCCCAAAATATAAATTATTTTAAATTATTTCCAAACTCGCAAAAAAGCACTGATCTACACCAGTGCTTTTTAGAGATCTCGCGATTTCCAGAATTTAACGCTTTTGACGGTTAAAAAGGTCACTTAGAATCCCGTTTGGTCATCATTAAACCAGATCTTCATAATGATGGGGTTATTCACGTCGACGGGATTGGCCATTTCAATAATCTCTGTTCCATCCGATCCAAGCACTGATTAACCTCATTATAGGGTATCCCTTCAGTAATATTTGCCATTTGCTCATCTGACACGCTGGCATCGCTGGCATCGCTGAGTCCCATAATCTCGCTGTTATCTTCATGATACAATATTTTTGAAACGACCCGTTCACGTGGCGTTACTACAGCAAGTTGTCTTTGAATTCAGCTGCCAGCACCGTGTCGGTATCGGCATCAAAGGTCACCACCAGGATCGAACCATCGTTATTGATCCAGGCCAGGGCATAAGCTTCTTTGTCGGCGACGTTGGGAATAAGCATTCTCAACATCTCAACGCCGACACCAGTCAGGGCTTTTTTGACATTGTTGCGGGTCATCCCCGGACTAATTTTGGCGGCCTGATCTTTTGTGACACTGGCATTACTCAGTTCAATCAGCTCCCGAGACCCGGTGGTGGGAACTAATAGCTTTAGCGTAACCAGATCTTGATCATCAAAAAATACATTAACCGCATAGCCAGTGTCCTGATCCAAATATACATAGGAACCTTCTGCTGAGGTATTCCCCGTTGCTCCCAACGACTTTTCAATATCCGCTTTTTTATCATTGAGATCAATCTGGTTGTAAAGATCAAAAATGGCATTGTCGAATATGTCTTCTTGTTGTGCCTCGCTATCAGAAGCATTTTTTACTTGTGAGGATTGATCCCCGCTGGAAGAGCAGCCTACTGCTACTATCATCATTCCCAAGATTAACCCCAAAATCAACATTAACCGGTACTTGCCTTTTTTATCCATAAATATTTTCCTTTCCTGACGAACCACGAATTAATAAAAAGTAATTTGTTTGCGCTATTTTTTATGATGTGTTCATTGATACTGAATTTTTACCCTCTATTTTCGATTTAAAACATCGTTGCCAATATCCTATTGGCGGGTGTTCGCAAAAATCCCTGAACCACTGCAATGCTTAAAAAAACAGGCTTAAGTAAATGAACTACTTACCTTCGCCTGTTTTTGTTTTTTCATGTTGACCCTTATTTTTTATTCAAGAACTGAAATATATTGTCCAGTAAATCCTCCACGGTCAACAGGACATTGTCTTGATCCTGATTTGTGATCACGGCAAACAATTCTTCAATATCGACATCACCATCGTTATCTTTTAACCGCTTATTTAAATATGCGTTCATAAAACCATCAACTACGCCACTGAATATCTGGACATTTTTCTCGAGAGTTTTAATCAGATTGGCGGTTTCCCCATGATTAATTAAAAAACCCAGCTGCATAATATTCATCGTATCGGGTGAACTGTTAAAAGTCAACCATTCTCTGACCTGCTGGTTGAATCCCTGCTGATCTTCAATTATTATCGCAAAATATATTGTTAGTCTAAACGGATCCCAACACAAATACTTCTTCTAAGGACCTGCAAAAATCGTACCGGCCAAAGAATCGATCGGCACGGTTTCAGTCATTAGATCTTCGTTAGTTGGTTTCCAGGGCCTTAAAGTACTCGCTGACAATCACATAGCTGTCTTTAACACGTTCTTTGTAGATGGGGACATCCCATTTTTCCCAGCCAAAAGCCTGCTGATTGGAAAGACCAATACTGGCAATGGTCTGACTGCTGGCCCGGTTCACCAGGATGCCGCTGGCCAGAATCCCTTCGCTTATTACCGTCTGAAGTTCATTAGTGGTCGGGCTCGGAATAATCCGGGGATCATCGACTACCCGCATCATCGACGGATCGGTGACGTTAATTCGGGTCCAGGGAATTCGGATGGTGATGGTTTTGCCTGAAATCTGGACCTGATGATGGGAATTATTTTCCAGGGTGCCAAAGGATAACTGGCTTAAATCCTGAACCACAGCCTCAATCTTAGTGCCGTCTTTGGTGATGGTTTCCTTGTTGGTCAGCATCGACATGGTCTCAAAAAAGCCAATTTGTGAAGAGACCGAACTATGTTTGCCGGAGCTGCTGTTATATCCCGGTTGCACTAATAGCAGCCCCTCATTGCTGCCATTGATTTCAACGATATACTCCAGTCCGGAAGCAGCTGTGGTTGGGATTGCAGTTCCAAACTTCATATTACCCCGGCTGCGGTCGTAGGTATCCAGACCGATAATCAGTTGTTCCTGGGAAAAATCGACCAACCGCTCCAGATCCAGTTCCAGATACAGATAGGTTTCGTCCGCCGCCAGCGACATTTTTGAAATAATCCCGTCATCCTCAATCACATAGGGTAGTGATCGTGGTCCATCCGATTCCATTGCATAAATACCATAGTTCTGTTCCGGATCGACAGCGTTATGCCACAGCGGATTGCGATCATAGGGAATGATATAGGGTTCAGTGATCCAGGTCTTCTTGGCCCACTCGTCAGTCCACTCGAAAATGATGGCGCCGGCATAGCCCTCTTTTTCGATCGCCTTCATCATCCGCACAATGCCAGTTCCCTGAGCTGCTTCGGTGAGCCCGCCGTGATGGTAACCATCCGGATTTTCATGGGCGTTGCCGGAGCCGGTAGCCAAGCCAAATTCCGCCACAATGGCCGGATATTTCTGATGACCGGCGATAAACTCCTGGAGATAACCGCCATAGCGAAAGCTGCCTTCTTGATCATGGTAAGCCGTGTATTTTGTTTCGTTATTCATAAAATCCGGATAATTGGGATAGATATGATAGGCGCCAAAGAACCCGGACTGCAATTCTTCTTTGGTCAGAATATGATTGATATCCACAGCGACCTTATCATTATACTGCTTGCTTTTATCACCGGCTTCGTTCCACTCGGAATCGTGTTCGGTTGGATCCAGGGTCGGCCAGCTGACAATCCCCACCGGATGTTGCCATTGATAGTTGTCTTCTTCGTATTGCATCACGTAATCGCAACTCATTGCCAGCCAGGCCTCGGTGGGGCTGGCGTTAGCTTCGGTATAGAGGTAGTTGCCATTAAAGACATAACCGGAATTTTTTTCATTGGTACTGAGCACCTCTTCCGGTTCCATTTCCCGACCCACCAGATAACCGACAATATAAGGCGAAACATCAGCGGTATAGTAACCGTAGGCGCGGCCCTGACGTTGAGCGATATTGGCCTGGCCATGCATGGCATCAATATCCATCCTTATTTCCGCCTGATAGACGGCATTATAATCAGCACCCAGATAATTATTATCGGCGGGGTGCTCTTCGGGCCAGATTTCCTGATAAAGCCAGAGCTTCGCCTCCGGATACTGTTCATTGTAATAAACCAGGGCAGAATAAAACTGCGGTGGCAGCAGCGTATAAACCCGGATGGTATTGGCATGCATCGCGCCGATCTGCTCAAACCATTTCAGATAGAGGGCTTCATCATAGGAGAATTCGGTAAACCATTTCCCCGGTACGGTGGAGCCGATATTGACCCCTTTGCTATAAAAATCTTCCCAATTGCCATCGACTAAAACCTGGAATCCGGTTCCCGATGTGCGGGCTTTTATTTGGGTGCCCGCCGTTACCTGCTCAACCGCTGAAATTTCTGGTTTGGTTTTTATGTCTCTCATAATTCTTTGCATCAACGGCACATAACAACCCCAATAAAACTTAGTATCCGCATTGGGGTTGGCAACCGAAAATAATTGTTTGATTTTGGCAAATCCGGCATAATTCCAGAGGCTCCCCGAAAAATTCATTTGGGCAAAATCCCCGGCAAAATAATAGGCCGTGTATTGAGAATTGATCGACCGGGTAATGGCGGCATAGTCAGTTCCCAAACCAAAATCCGCCAAAGCGGCTTGTCCTGCTTCCGTAACATCTAGTTTCAGGGTTGCCAGGGTTTCGGATGAGGCATCGGGTTTAACCAGATCAAACCATTGCTGATAGGGAAAGCGGCTGCTGACCCCAAATTCATCCTGACAGGCCGGATCAAAAATCAGACTGACCCCGTCTTTATTCAGGGCTTCGCGGTCTTTTAATACCAGTACCTGATCCTGATTGGATACCAGCACCAGACCGCCGCCCCGGTAATCCCAGGCTTTGCCGGTCTGTTTTTGATAATTATTGACGATGATTTCCGGTATTTCGACGTCTTTTTTGAGATCAGCAAAATATCTTCCGCTCCAGCCGCTAAAGGAAACCCGGAAAATGTCCTGGAGTCCCTGCTGACTGCTGGCATCCCAGATATCAAACTCGCCAATAATGGTATTACCCCCACCCAGATTGTTTTTAATGCTGGTCATCTCCGCTTCACTGAGATTCCCCACCAGTGGTTTTTGGGCCACCCCGGCGTAAATGTCATCACTGGCGGCACCGTTAAAGTCACTGGGGTATACGCCGTCAGAATCAGCCAGATAGATGAGCTCCGGCAGCTCTTTAGTTGGAGGGATTTCCTTAACCTGGTAGTCTTGATCCGAGTTTGGGAAAACCCCAAAATAATCGCAATCGTAGCGTAGCGGCTTCCCGGTGCTTTTAAGCACGACCTTTTCACTGTTCAACGCCCACATCAAACCCTTGTGTTCTTTGTAAGATGTGTCCGGTACCGTTTTGTCCACCACCCAAACATTCAAGGGTGTTGATGCCTGATTGTTCCAGACTAAAAACGGCATTACAAAAACGGCAAATATAATCACCGCCATCCCAATACTCCATAAAATTACTGTTTTAATCTTCATGATGCCACCTCATCAGCTTTTCCGGCAAAACCTTTGCGGTCTGCCTTCTGCCAGCCCACCGGTTTTCTGAACATGTTGACGTAGCCACCAAAGCGCCAGAGGCTGAAGTACTGCCGCACGCCAAAGTTTTCGATGATGGCGTAAAAGACCAGAATCCACAATTCTTTCCGGGAAAAATTCTGGCCGTTTTTTTCAGAGATCAGCAGCGACGATACCGAAACCATGATCCCCATCAGAACCATCGAAATAAACAGGATAATCGCAATTTCAACATTAAAAATCCCGAGAAACACTGACAATAACACCATCAGATATCCCTGGATCTCAAACAGTGGCCCAAGCATTTCAAAAATATAAAAATACGGCATGGCGACCATACCAATCCGACCATAACTGGGGTTGAACATCATTTTTCGATGAAAGGTCAGAATCTCGATCAGACCCCGATGCCAGCGGTAGCGCTGTTTTTTGAGAGTTTTGAGATCTTCGGGAACCTCGGTCCAGCAGTTAGCATTATAGGCGTAAAGAATCCGAAAAGGTCGTTTGGCTTCTTTCATCTGGCGGCTGATCCGAACCACCAATTCCATATCTTCCCCCACGGTATCAGTTTTATATTTGCCGCTGCTGGTGAGGTAACCGCCGATATTGATAAGCCGCTCCTTGCGAAAAAGACCAAAAGCTCCGGAAATAATCAACAGACAGTTAAAATGCGACCAGCCCAATCGCCCGGACATAAAGGAACGAATGTATTCGATGGTCTGAAACCGGGCCAGCTTGCTTTCGGCCAGGCCTTTTTGGGCAATCTGTCCGCGATCAATACTACAGCCGTTGATCGGCAGAACATTCCCACCCAGGGCCGGGGTCTCGGTTTCTTCGTCCAAGGTTAAGGACACCAGTTTAATCAAGGCCTCATCTTCCAGCAGTGAATCGGCATCGATTCCGCAGACGTATTCCTTTTTGGCAATGTTGATCCCGACGTTGAGGGAATCGGCTTTACCGCCGTTAATTTTATCCACAACGATCAACTGTGGCCGCGAACGGTTCAGATAGACCCCCCGAACTGGTTTGGTGCTGAGCCGGCTGTCAAAGAGATAATCGACCCGTTTTAAATCATAATAGCGAATCAGGGTATTCAACGTCTGATCTTTAGAACCATCATTGACGATGATCAGTTCATACTCCGGATACTTGAGATTCAGGAGCGAATTGGCACTTTCAATAATGGTTTTTTCTTCATTATAGGCTGGGGCAATAATCGAAATGGACGGCAGCATCCGTTTCTTAAACAGCAGTGACATATCCTTAATATTCCACAACCGCTCCTGCCTGACCACACTGATATAGGAAAACAGCAGCAGCACCAGATAGATCAAATTAACTGCCATGGCATAATAAGCAATATAGTAATTAAAATCCATCACAAAAAGCTCCAACTGATCAACAAAGGGCATCACAAAAAGAATCCGCCAATGGCGAATGCCATAAATGAGGGGGACAATCAGAGCGCTTCCGACTAATAAAATCAGTAGCCGCCGGGTCAGTTTTTGATCCCGTTTAGGCGGTTCACCGGCGATTGGCTCAGCGACTTGGACAAAACCACATTTTTTCACCAGCCGTTCGTTTAAATACCGGACAAAGTCATTTTCCAGTTCCCCGGACTGGGATACGGCTGATTTGATAATTGCAATCAGTTCATTTTCAATATTGATGTCCTTATTTTTATTAAGAAAATCAATGACTTCACTGGTTCTTCCCAGCAGAATAATTTCACAGATGATTCTTTTGGCATCGTCATTGTTTTTGCGGGTGAGTTTCATGATAAAATACTCGATCCGTAGCGAGAGGATCGTGGCCAGATCTTTCTTGACGCGAAGATCGGATTCCGCGAAAAAAGCGGTAACGACCTGGTTAAAATAAATCCGGTTTTTCTCAATCATCGTTGAGATGCCATTGATAGCCCCTCTGGCAGTGTCTTCCTGCCTGAGAAAACCCAGCAGTTTATCCATTTTTGCGACTGATTTAAAATTAGCCAGAGCGCGCATGGCCGCATTTCTGATTTCCATATCATCAGCATAAAGATATTGGTTCTGATCGAGAACCTTGGGATAATATTCAGCGACAATATCGCAAGCTTTAATCACCAGCTGATGATGAGCTACCCCGCTGTTCACACTGACCGGCAGCAGTTCATAGCGCCGACAGGAAAAATCAGCTGCCACATCGCCTTCGTAGCGACACATCACCCGGCGGCCTTCCGGTAAGAGACTGCTGTTAATACAGTTGATACATTGCCGCACCCCAGCTTGGCCATAGAGACGGTCCAGTTGTTCAATCGTTTCTTTCCGGGTATCAATGAGCTGAATCAGATAGTTTCTCAAGGTTTCGGAAAAATAAACCGCTGAAAAATCAACAATCAGTTCCTGGAACTCAATCCGCTGACTATTGATAATTGTCGGGAGATAACGGTGGAAGTCTTCACCAAAATCGGCAATCAGCATATTCACCTTGTTGCGGTAAAAACGGCTCTCATTTAACAGTGAATTGGTGAGAACCGGCAGGGATTCTTTGTTGCCGATATCTGTCAAACCGTTGGCCAGATAAAGTTTCAAGGTGGTGTTTGTTTCTTTTTCCAGCGATTCCTCCAGCGCCAGCCGGGCTTTTTCGGTGCCGAGGACACCTAAATATAAGGCGGCTTCTGCTTTCTTAGTGATATTAGCCGATTTTAAGCCTTTCAGCGCTTTTTTTTCAAAGCGATCAAGATTGATGGAACTGGCAATGTTTTCTTTAAGTTGCTGATCGTAACGTACCGATTGACTGACCTGCAAGTAGCTGGCAAATTCCATCGGTTCCGAACCTGTGGCTGGATTTCCAGTGGCCACTTTTAATAGTTCTTTTTTTTGATGTTCGGCAAAGATCAGACTTTTTTGTCTTTCCCCTCTGCCCCTGATCAGTCGCAGAATAATGATCAGATCGGCAATTACCAGCATGATCCCAATGATGATCCAGATTTCAAAAATTTCGATCATCGCCGCAACTCTCCCTTGATCTTATTCTGAATGACCCCCATTAATTCCGAAAGCATAAATGGTTTCTTAAAATAATGCTCGACCCCCAGGCTGGAAGCCCGGAGCACTGACTCGTCATTTTTTAAATAGGATAAATAAATAAACGGAATTTTACTGGTCTGGGAATTCGACAACATTTCTTCCCGGAACAAAAAGCCATCCATTTTGGGAATCATCACCTCAGAAATAATCAACAGCGGGATATCATCAATTGCGATACTGACTGCCGCCTGACCGTCGCTGGCAGTGACAACCTGATAATTTATGTTCTCTAAAGCGGTTTTTAATACATCAACCGAAATTTCATCGGAATCGACAATCAGAATTTTGCCAATAGCATCCTGATACTCTGTTATCGAGGACTGACTGCAGACAATATTTCGACCCATATTTCTGGCAATCTTAGTGCGCATGACGGCTACATTATAAAATGCTTCATCCATTTTTTCGGAATCCGCTGCCGTTGCCCTGATCTCACCGAACCAGACGACACCGATGGAAGCCGTTATTTTTTCAATAAATTTTTCCGAAGCGGCGATGATGTTTCTAATTTTTTCTGCAAAGGCCTGGGCGGCTGCTTTTGAGGTCAGGGGAAGATAAATGGCAAAGTTAACCCCCTGGAGTTTGAATAACATCTCACTCCCTTCTTTTAAACCTTCCAAGATGAACGTTACATTCCGCTGAACTTCTTCCACCTCATCATGACCATATAGATATTCAATCCGCTCAAGGTTATCCAGACTAATGATAACCAGACCGGGATTCTGTTCAGAACGATCCGTGACAATGCTGTTGGTCTCACTGGCCAGATAGTTCTTAAAAAAGCTGAAATTATACAGACCGGTAATGGCACAGCGAATCAATTTGTTCTGTGATTCCAAAATGCTGGACTCTAATCGGTTATTGATTTCTTTTAAGATCCGGTTTTGTTCGCTGAGACTGGAAGCTTCATCTTCAACCTTTTTGAGATGGCTTTCAAATACCTCCGGCATCGGGATATCATATTCTTTGGATAAGGTTTCCGTTAAAGGCTCAATCACCATCAGCCAGGTTATCCCTTTTCTGGCCAGAATCCGTTCGTATATCATATTCCAAAGCACATTCCCGGTAACATTGTAATCGATGATATTCAGGTTTTCATCCAAAGTCAGTTCCAGGCCGGTCAGCAATTCCCGGACCGATTCCTGATTGAAGATCGACCCCAGCCGTTTTAAGACGGCCGAGCAGATGCCCATATAACCGCCGGACTTGGCCAGATCCCGCTTAATCGGGTTGAGCAGGGTCCCGCATTCCAGATCTCTTAACGCTTTGACATAAGGAATGACATTGCCCTTGATAATCGAGCCATGCTGAGGAACAATCATTGTGATATCCATCCCCAGAAAGGTTTCCATCACTGGCCGCAGAATGCTGTTGGAGGGCATATAGTGTTCATGAAAGGTTTTCATTTTTTCCAGATAGTCATCTTGGGCGTAGAGACTCCATTCGTAGGAAAATGCACCGAAGAGATCGCTGGAAAAGAGGATCCTGGTCTGGTAATCATAGGTGGTAAACGCTCCGGGAAAATGAAGATAAGGCGTCAGCACAAACCCCAAAGTCCGTCCGGATTTCAATTTCAGCTCAAAATTATTCTCATTGATGATATAATAATCCGATTGGATGCCATAATACTTGACCAGGGTTTGAGTCCGCCAATGGGTGACCACTTCAAACTTTGCCCCGGCTTTTTCAAAAAGTGGCACGGCTGAACAAAAATCCGGATCCTGATGATGAAGGATCACATATTTGATCTGCTCCAGGGGGATGATGCTGCAGACATTCTCGTAGACGTCCTCAAAATCCAGCACCGACCCGGGATCAATCAGGATTCCTTCATCCTCATCGACAATTAGATAGGGATTACAATGGAGTCCCCCATCCTGAGCACAACCACCGACCCAATATATTCCTGCTGCTATTTCTGCAATTTTCATTGTTGCCATATCTTCCTCCTAATATTGAATCCAATCCACTAATAAAAACTGATCTGCTGTGGTTGGCGTACCCTCCAGCCAGTTAGGGTACCAGCTATTGACCATCAGCTGCATCGGATATTCCTCCGGAAATCCATCTTGCCATTCCTGAATCAATTTGTCATCCACATAAAAAGCCACCCGATCTGTAAAGTAGTCAAAGCGGTAAGTATGAAAATCTGCGGTGGGATCAAAACCCAGCTTACCGTTATACTCATTCTGTACCGCACCATCGGCATAGGTTGTCAGTAACAGCTTACCGTCTTTGCTATTGTATATCTCAATGTCGATTTCATAAAAATAATCCGGTGGAGCATAGAGAAAGAAGCCGGTGATCGAAGAAGGCGCCTGTGGCAATTTCATCCGGATTTCATAACTGCCGTAGGTCACCGCTTGATGGCTAACAATTTCGCCGCCTTCGAGGCTATGGGCTGGCATTCTGATCTTCAGGAAGCCATCGCTGACCGCAATATTTAAAGGATTCAGCCAGCTCCGCCCCAGGTTTTTGTCAGACACTGCCCAGATATTTTCATCGAACAGATCAAAGTTTTCCAGTTTTATTTGGCTTCCAATTTTCGGGTTACTGTCCTGAGATAACTGGTTGACCCGATAGATGTAAACCATAATTCCAATCAGTAAGCACCCCAGCATAATCACTAAAATGACCAAAGATTTCTTCATCTCTGTTGTCCTCCTTTTTTACTGATTGTCGTAACTTAAGTTATGAATAAAGCTTCCTTAATTTATCAGACCATCAAATTATTATCGACAAAATTCTCAATTTAAGTCATCCCCAAAACTAAAACAGGCAGAAGCAAAGAGGCTTTACTTCTGCAGATGATTATACCACTTTCAGCCATTGTATTAAACCACTTTTAATGACTACAGCGCTCATTCAGCTGACATTTGCCAGCCAATGCCGAACTTATCGATTAAGGATCCATATGCCTTGCTCCAGAAGGTTTCCTGCAATAACATCTCAACCACCCCACCTTTGCTTAATAAACCAAACAGTCGTTTGATTTCTTCGACATCATCAAGGGTGACGATCAGGGTAATGTTATTACCTTTGATAAAAGGCATTCCCGGTGGCACATCCGAAAACATAATCATGTTTCCCTTAATTTCGATTTGAGCATTAGCCACCAGATCCTTAATGTTATCAGGAATCGGAAAACCTTGATCTTCAGGCATTTCCCCAAAGGTCATAATCACAGGTTCATCCGTTTTGAATACTTCCGCATAAAACATCACCGCTTCTCGACAGTTTCCTGGAAAATTAATGTACGGACCAATCTTCATTTTTCTCTCCTTTATTTTTAGTCTGCCCGATAATTCTGTTTCTAGACTATTCATACCCTTTTAGCCATGGATTTAAATAACACATACAACTATTTGTTTATTTAAAAAAGGCATCTGCATTATCATATGCAGATGCCCCCTGGTCTTACTTAATCATACAAAACTGATTAAACCCCAAGCTTTCTTTGAAATAATTTGACAATCTCAACAATTGGAATCACCATCACTGCCAGGCCCATGGCTGTAAAATATTCGAGCAGACTGATCGGTTCAAACTCAAATGCCGCGGCGATGGTCGGGATAAAGATAACCGCTGTCGTCAACACCAGCGAAACGGCCATGGCCAGGAATAAATATTTGTTCTGGCGCTGCATCTTGAAAATCGATTGGCGACGGCTACGCATATTCAGCGAATGGAACATTTCTGCCATCGATAGGGTTAAGAATGCCATGGTCATACCATCAGCACTTTCAGCAATTTCCCAAACACCGGCTTCAATGTAATGCCCCACGAAATAAGCAGCAATGGTTACCATCGCAACCATAACGCCCTGCCAGATCACATCCACCCCTAAACCCCGGGAGAAAATCCCCTCTGTCGATTCTCGGGGCGGATTCTTCATGGTGTCGGCTTCCTCACCTTCCATTCCTAATGCGATGGCAGGGAATGAGTCAGTAATCAGGTTGATCCACAGCAGATGCACTGGCTTCAGAATAGTAAATCCCAGCAAGGTAGCAACCAGGATGGCAATAACTTCTGAGAGATTAGATGACAGCAAAAACTGAATGGCTTTGCGGATATTATCATAAATTCGACGACCTTCTTCAACTGCATTGACAATTGTGGCAAAATTATCGTCCGCCAACACCATGTCAGCGACATTTTTAGTCACATCGGTACCTGTTATACCCATCCCGACGCCGATGTCAGCGGTTTTAATGGAAGGTGCATCGTTGACACCGTCGCCGGTCATCGCCACGATCATGCCCTGATTCTGCCAGGCTTTGACAATCCGCACCTTGTGTTCCGGTTGAACTCGGGCATATACGGAGTAGTTTCCAATATCTTTTTTCAATTGTTCTTCGCTGATCTCATCCAGTTGAGCCCCGGTGATGGCTTCTTTGGAATCGCTAATGATGCCCAATTGTTTGGCAATAGCAATGGCGGTATCGCGGTGGTCTCCGGTGATCATTACCGGTCGGATACCGGCTGACTTGCACTGGCTAATGGCACCCTTGACCTCTGGCCGGATCGGATCGATCATGCCGGTTAATCCGACGAAACACAGCTCCTGCTCCAGATAATCTGGCGACTGATCATCCGGCATAGTTTCCCAGGTGCGGAAGGCACCGGCCAGAACCCGAAGGGCCTGGTCTGCCAGGCGTTTATTGGATTGCCTGATTTCTTCACAGATTTTATCGGTAATCGGCAATTGAGTATTGCCGTCCCAGTAGCTGGTACAGCGGGCGATTAACACATCCGGTGCTCCTTTAACATACTGGGCAAAGCTGCCATCGGCCATTTTATGAATGGTACTCATCAGCTTTCGGCCAGAGTCAAAGGGCGCTTCTCCCACTCGTGGGGTTAGAGCTTCCATATCGCTTTTTTTCAAACCCAGCGAAAAACCGTAATTGACCAGGGCGGCCTCGGTGGGCTCTCCTTCAGCTTTGTTTTCATCATTCAAACAGGCATCATTACAAAGGGCCATGGTTCGACCCAATAATGGTTCATCAAAACCGAAGTGATCCACCACGGTCATCTTGTTCTGGGTCAGGGTTCCGGTTTTATCAGAACAGATCACCTGGGTACATCCCAGAGTTTCAACCGCAGTCAGTTTTCGAATCACCGCTTTTTCTTTGGCCATATTGGTCACGCCAATGGAAAGAACAATAGTAACCACCGCTGCCAGACCTTCAGGAATGGCGGCAACCGCCAGCGATACCGCCACCATAAAGGTATTTAATACCCCGATGCCGGTAATTCCTTCACCCAGATATAAGCGTACCAGGCTCAGCGCAAAAATGAAAATGCAGATACCCAGAACCAGCCAGCTTAACACCTTGCTTAACTGGTTAAGCTTGATTTGCAGCGGTGTCGCGTGTTCTTTGGCCTGGGTAATGGCATCGGCAATCTTACCCATTTCGGTTTGCATGCCGGTCGCCACAACTGTTGCCGAACCCCGGCCATAAACCACGGCACTGCCCATGTAGACCATGTTTTTGCGGTCGCCCAGCGAAATGTCTTTTTGATCGCCCAGGTTCAAGGCGGTGATCACCTTACTTACCGGGACGCTTTCTCCGGTCAGGGCTGCCTCTTCGATTTTCAGGCTGGCACTTTCCAGCAGTCTGGCGTCCGCCGGCACAGAGTCGCCAGCTTCCAGCAGAATCACATCACCGACAACCAGGTCTTCGGTTTTGATTTCCTGGATTTTACCATCCCGCATCACCCGGGAGGTGGCCGCCGAAATGGCCTGAAGTGCTTCAATGGCTTTTTCTGCCTTGCTTTCCTGATAAACACCCAGCACTGAATTGATAATGACCACCGCCATAATAATGATCACGTCAGCAAAGGATTCACCCGAATAGGCGGCGGTGATGCCTGAAATAATAGCAGCTGCAATCAAGATCACAATCATTGGATCTTTTAGTTGATTGAACAGCCGCACTGCCAAGGAATCTTTCTTGGCTTCATCCAGCTTGTTTTTCCCGTTTTTGTCCAGCCGTTGGCTGGCCTCGGTCTGGGAAAGACCCTCTCTCCCGGAGTTTAACTCCTTTAACACTTCTTCCGAAGTCTGCAAATACGTCTTCATCCAATCCTCCTTCAAGAATAATTTTTGGCATAAAAAAACCAGATGCTTCTGCACCTGGAAAAAATAACCCAAGTACAGAAAAACTGTACATGAGTCTCACTCATTAAGATAAGCCAGGTATTTCTACCATGCATGTTGACTTATCACTTATCTTTGTCAAGATAATGCGCCAGGATTTTTATTAATTGTTTTCCAGATATGGTTGAGCGGTGAGGCCAGGCGCTACTGATCCTGCCGGTAATAACTGAATCTCGATCGCTTCTAATCGGTAACCAAATCCTGCGGTGCCTGCTTCAGCACCATTCTTAGCCCAGTCCATCCAACCGATATTCTCGGCGTGAACCCGATAATACAGGTCAAACTGGTCGGCATTGGCACCGGTTAATTGGATTTTTATGGCTTCCAGCCGCAGCGCTTCTCCAGTCGTTCCACTCATGACGCCGTCGCTCTGATAATACTGCCAGCCGCGGTTCTGCACATGGGTACAGTATTCTATTCCCAGATCATAACCACTGGTGTCCATTTTTACTTCGATACCTTCCAGCCGCAAAGATTGTCCGGAGGTGCCGCTGATCCCGCCATTTGTTTGCCAAGTCTGCCAGCCCACATCCTGGACATGGGTACGGTAGAGACAATTAGCAAAGCTGTCCCGGCTTTGAGTAAAGACTTTGATGCAGACGTTACTGAGATTCTTTTTCGAAGTATCATACCAGCCACCGGTGCCCGTATTACTGGTAAAACTTTCGCCGGGGTTGGCAGTGACCGCGCTGCTGTAGTTTTCAAAACGACTTTCGACTGGTACTGAATCATTGGTTCCCGGGGTTCTGAATTTGATCACCACCGCAAACTTCTGACCGGCCACTAATGCCACAGGATTATCCAGAGCGATGGTATAATAACCGCCCCGCTGGAAACTGGTAGTCTGGGTAGCTCTTAACGTCCCACTACTTGGCTGGCCGTCGTTGACATCAGTATAGATCTTGATCTCAGCCGTGGTCCCGGGAGTTAATGCATAGGTACTCACGGCGGTCAGATTATCGCTGGCCGCTGCGGTATAGATATTGGCTCCCCAGGCGGTGTTATCATCATCTTGATAACCCATGGCCGAAATGTTGCCCAAGGGATCATACTGATAAATATGGCTGTAATTATCAGTGGCTTCGGCACTATGAAAGGCGGTCACATTGCTGCCTGCATAGCTGTCATAGTAAGACATATAAAAGTAACCGCCGTCGCCCCAGTCCGGTCCCCAGCTGTTACGGATAATCCAGGCACCATCACCATCAGGTGTTATACTAAAATTTTCGCGGCTGTACTGATCGTCCCAGCCAACAATTGCGACATCATGATCCGGTCCTTCTTCCCCATCGTAGAAAAAAGCGGCGTTTTCACTATTATAATAATCATTACTCGCAAACAAACCAGAATACATCGAGGTATAAAGGGCCCCGCCATCCATCAGAGCCTGCTTAATCGCCGACGGCAAATTGGGAATCGAGGCTACTTCCTGAACATGGTAGATTGGTTCTAATCCAGTCTTTTGGGGACTACCATAGGGGTCACTGCTTTCACTGACCGGGCCACTCCACCGGGCCAGGTACGCAGTGGCCATAGTATAGTTTCCGCCGTCATCTGGCGTGATATCGAAACCACTGTTCCACATCAGGTTATTTTCTGACAGATCAACTGTTGTATCTTGCTTGAGGTAGGATTCCAGCGATGCCAGACTGGCAAAGGCCCAGCAGCTTCCATAATCGCCCTGGCTACGAATATCTGTAATACGACCGGTCTCACGGAGATCATAGCTGACCGGGTACATTGCGGACGAAGCTATGGTGGTATCAGCCTTGCCCTCATAGCGTTGCAGCGGTGGCGGGATATAACTCGGGGAATGGCCTTCACTGGTAGACGTATTTAGTGTTCCCAACTTGACATCTTCCTGGTATTGAACAAAAGCCGGATTTAAGGGTGCTGCGGTTGGCTCTGTGACTTCTTCTAAAGCCCAGGCATTGGCCGGAATCATGACAGTCAGCATCAAGCTGACCAGCAGCAAAGGCAGTGATTTTTTTAAATTATTTTTCATTCTCGCTCCTTTTTTTCTTTATTTGGCCTTATTTGAATCTGTATACTCTGCTATTACTTCCGACCCTTTCCGGATTCGATCTGATCAAGCAAAGTGTTAAATTTTTCAGTAAGGGTGTCGACATTGGTCTTCAATTCGTCATCTCCCGGGGTACAGTTCCCGGGGAAGCCATAGATCCGTCCGCTCCCCACTTCTTTCAATAAAAAAAGTATCTCCGCGATTTCCGGGGCAAATTTATTTCTGACATCTGTTACTTTATCCATTATTTCCTCCTGATAATTAGCTTTTAGTGTTATTTAGTCACTGTGACAAAAATATTTTAGCCACTATGATCAAAAAAATAACCGCCTGATTTAACGGCGGTTATCTTTTCCTGATCCAAAAACAGTGTTTTAATAATTAATCCGATCATGATAAACCTCCCATTATTCTATTCTAGGAAGTTATACCCCATAATCCCGTTTATTAACACTCTACATCACTTCCCGGATCACATCGTATTTAGCATCGTCGCTTTCAACAAACCCTTCGACCGGTGATTTGATATTGGGTGCCTTGACATATTCAACAAAAGCCTGTCTTAACAGTGATGTAAATTCTTTTGGTAGTTTCGGATTAGCGGCAATGGCATCCTTGGGGATGTCCGGGGTTTTAGCAATAATTCTGAATTCATCCAGATTAATACCATTTTTTTCGGCATTTTCCATAGCCTCATTATAGGTGGCTCCAGCATCATATTCGCGGGACAACACCGCTTTGATAACGCTATCATGACTGCCCAGATAGGATGTCTTACTGAAAACGGTCTTGGGATTCATGCCTTCGGATTTAATGATATGCTGGGCATAGAGATATCCTGAAGCACTGCCTTCATCCACATAGGCAAAACTGCGGCCTCTTAATCCACTTAAGCTGCTGATGCCGCTGTCTGCGCGGGTAATGATGTAACCGTTGTAAGATACCTTGCCATTGACACGGGGTGATACCAGAGGCTCGATGCCAATTTTTTCATGGGCATTGACATAGGCAAACGGTGAGAACCAGGCCACGTCAATGATACCTTCCTTCATACCTTCGCTAAGGGCATCATAATCCTTAACAATCATCGTTCGTACCTTATAACCGATTTTTTTGAAGACACCATTTAAGATCGGTACGTACATGGTTTTGATATTTTCAGGTGTTGTAAAGGGATTAACCCCAAAGATAATTTCATCTTTATTTTTATTTTTGGCGGTGAGCTTCTGAACATTGCTGGCCATTTCCGAAAGCTTGGTGCAATAATTCAACAGTTCGATATTTTTGGCCTTTTGAGTCACAATGGTGCTGATGGTATTGGTGGTTACCCGATGGGTGGTGTCAACAGCATCAGACACCTTGGAAATGGACGTTTGGATGCCATGTGAGGTGTCTACCTGGTGACTGGAAATCTCTTTGATTTCATTCATGGATTGGTTTAACGCGATTAGAACTTTTTGAATTTCTTCGATTACATCCCCGGATTTCTGAGCGGCATTTTCAATATCTTTAGTTCGGGTGGTACACCGTTCAATAGCAGCATTGGAACGATCCACTTCTACAATCACCTGATTGACAATCTGCTCAATTTCGGTGGCAAAGGTGGCCGTGCTGTCAGACAGCCGCTTGATCTCCTCAGCTACCACTGAAAATCCTTTACCGGCGGCACCGGCCCGAGCGGCCTCAATGCTGGCATTCAGAGCCAGCAGATTGGTTTGCCGGGAAATATCTTTAATATAATCCACAAATTTACTGATCTGCTTGGACGATCCATCCAGTTCATCATTAATGCCCGAGGCTTGCTTAACCCCTTCAATCAGGTCCAGCAACAAATCAGAGATACTTTCGATAGTCGAACGGTTTTCATTGAGCATTTCAACCGACTGACTGGAGTTTTCTTCAATTCTGACAATATTGCCCTGAAGTTTATTGGATACCTGTGTAAAATCATTGATATTCGAGTTGATTTCATAGGTACTGGCAGCATTTTCCTCACTAAGTTTGGCAATTTCGTCCGCCTGAGCGACGATAGCATTAAAGACTTTTACATTTTCTTCGGAAAACCAGCTCAGCTTTTTTATATCAAAGTCCATGGTCTCCAACAGTGAAAAAAGCTCACTGTTGACATTGTCCTTTTCCTCATCTTCCACGGGCTCATCCTTTTCTGCCATGGCAGTAAGCAGATTTAATATGCTGGTCATGGTGGCTTTATTTTCATTTAATATTTCGACTGAAAGACTTGAGCTTTCTTCCAGGCTCATCATATTTTTTTTCAGTTCGTCCGAGCTTTGCGCAATGGTTTTAACCTCCAAATGAATATTTTCTAAATTAATTTCACTTTTAATTTCTTCCATGATCTGTCTCCATTCTCGAATTTATAATAACGCTTTACGCCCAGTTGCCATTTTTAAAAATGCAGATTTCCTGACCATCTTTGGTCACACCGGTAATCTCCAAATCTTTGGTGCCGATCATAAAATCCACATGGGTATCGGATTGATTGCCGCCAGCGGCAATCAATTCTTCTTTTGTCATTTTTACCCCACCACTGATATTGGTGGGATAACATTCGCCCAGGGCAAAATGACAGGCCGCATTTTCATCAAATAAGGTATCGTAGAAGAGAATACCGGTATTGGAAATTGGTGAATCATAGGGAACCAGCGCCACTTCTCCTAACCGCTTTGATCCCTCGTCTGTTTCAATCAGGATTTTAAGGTATTCTTCACCTTTGTCTGCCTGATAGTCGGTCACTGTGCCGTTGTGAAAGGTCAGGCTGAAATTTTCAATGAGGTTACCCTGATAAGAAAGCGGTAGCGATGAAACCAGTGTCCCTTCAGCCCGGTTACAATCGGGAGCGGTAAAAACTTCTTCGGTAGGCATATTGGCAAAAAAGTAGACCTGATCCGGGGTAAACTCGCCGCCACCTTCCCAGATATGATCTTTCTGAAGGCCGACGGTAAAATCAGTGCCGATACTGTTTTTATAGCGAAGGGCGTCAAAATGAGCATCATTGAGGATTCGGCATTTTCCCGAAAGAAAAGTTTTATGATTATTCCAGGCCTCAACCGCATCACCTTCACCAATGCGCACTGCATCAAAGATAGCATCCCAGAGTTTTACAATGGCTTCCTGCTCATATAGCTCAGGAAACACCTTCATCGCCCATTTGGCCTCAGGGACAGCCGCCACACACCACTGAAATTCGCTGTTCATCATTTTTTTATAATAAGGTTCAAATGCTTTAGCCGAGGCCTTGCTGCTGGTTTGCAGTTTTTCGCTGGCCACACCTTTATAGGCCTCCGGATCGTTACCGACAATGGAAATCACGGCCGCTTTCTGCTCGGCATAATAGTTCCGGGATTCGGCCAGCCAACTGGGGATGTTTCCCAAAACCTCCAGGCTGACATTATCATAGCGGAGTCGGCTGGTTTTGACATCATTCCAGAAGACGATTACATCTCTGGCTCCGGCTTTATATGCTTCCTTAACGATCATCCGTCCAAACTCAAAATTCTCAACTGAACAATTAACCACCGTCAATTGATCCTTTTGTACATTTGCTCCGGTTCGAACAACGAGTCGGGCATATTCCCTCAGTTTTTCCATATGGTCCATTTGTTTTCCTCATTTTCTTTTGTATCATTACAAAATATTTTAAGCCGGTTTCATGCAGGCTTTTGATCCCTGCGCAAAACCCGCTGCCATCTCATTTTTTGCAAAATCGATCGTTTTTAATTTTTTTGAACGCTTATGGTAAAATTATATCACTTTCATCAAATAAAGAAACAAGAAAAATTTGTGAAAAGTACTTAATCTTAATTACAACTGGGAACAATTTGTCAATGTTTAGCCGTTTTTTGACCATCTTTTCTATTTAATCGCCAGTTAATAACCGGGGTTCTTCTTCTCCTCTTAAAAGCCTTAGTCCGCCCAGAGCCAGGGCTTCCATTTCGTTTTCCCCGGGCAGGCATTTTACCGGGGCCAGAAAGGTGATGTAACCTTTGATCATGGTGGTCAATTTTTCAGAATAAGCCATACCACCGGTAAGGATAATTCCGTCAATTTCTCCTTTGAGTACCACAGCCATTTCGCCAATGCCTTTGGCAATCTGATAAGCCAGGGCCGCATAGACCTGTTTTGCTTTGGTATCTCCGAACAAAATCCGCTTTTCAATTTCCCGGATATCCCCGCTGCCCAGATGGGCTTTTAAACCACCTTGACCGCGGATTTTTTTGAGTAGTTCATTTTTCTGATAGTTTCTGCTATAAATCAGTTCCACCAGGGCCAACAGGGGCACACCGCCGGAGCGTTCCGGCGAAAAAGGGCCGGTATCATCGGCTATCACATCGATGATCCGTCCCTTTTTATGGGCACTAATGGAAATCCCGCCACCAAGATGAGCAATCACCAGATTCATCTCGGTATAGGTTTTTCCCATTTCTTGAGCATACTTTCGGCCCATGGCCTTGCTGTTTAAAACATGGCAGAGGCTCTTTCTGTTAATCTCGGGAAAGCCGGTGATCCTGGCAACATCCGCCATTTCATCTGCTGAAACGGCATCGTAAATAAAGGCCGGAATGCCCAGCGGGGCGGCCACATCATCCGCTAGCAGAGCCCCGAGATTGGCGGCGTGGGGCGAAAGACGACCGGCTAAAATCAGATCTTTCATGGTCTGATTAACGCGGTAGCCACCAGCATGGATGGGCGGCAGCAAGCCGCCGCGTCCTACCACTGCCGCCAGTTGATGGAGGTTAAACTGGCGGGCAGCAAGAATTTCCAGCACTGTTTTTTTTCTGAATTCAAACTGATCATTAACGGTTGGAAAGGTCTCAAGAATAGTGCTATCATGCTCAACCGACTGGGTAAATACTTCCGTTTCATTTTCAAAAACGCCGATTTTAGTGGAGGTTGAGCCGGGATTAATGGTTAAAATAAAGTAAGTCTGCATCGACTGCCTTCCTTTTCTTTTCATTGATTTGTTCTAACCATTGTAAACCCGATTCTGACTTTATGCAAATTTTATCTGCAGCTTTCCCGCTTCATATCTGGCACTTTGAACGGTTTTGTTGCACAACGCATCCGGCAGAGTGAAGCAGCGTTTTTCGTTCTTGATCTGAATCATCAGTTCACTGCCTTTTTGTCCCATATCCAGATCCGACTTTTCGGCAAAAGGAATATTCAAAATAAAAGTATAGCCGTCCTCTTCCCTCTTTACTTCAAAGATCGTATCCTTAAATAAAACCGCCGCGGGATCAGTTTCGCCAAAAATCTGCTCGGCGGCTTCCAGCAAAATTGATTCAGTGGCCAGTTCCTTATTGAGCAGCATCAGCGTGAAAACCGGCACCTCGGAAAAGCTCTCGTGAATTTCCTTTAGTCCTTCCTCCTGAAGCTTAATCCATTTACTGAAATACCCGTCCAATGCTTTCGGCGGATAGACCTTGTTAACGATTACGGCATCAATGTTATAGTTATACAAATGCAGATAGGTGAAATTCCGCTTAGCCTCTTTGATGACAATCCGCTCCGGAGTTGTAACAATACGAATGCTGAGGATTTCTTTGTTGGTCATAATCGCCTGAAGCTGATAAAGTTTTTCATTTAATTGTTCCACATCATCAAAGACATTGTCCTCAGGCATCGGGATTTTCATGACTTTTTCCATCATCGGACCGGCCATCTTTACGGCCTTCTTTTTCATCGGCAGGACCGTTTTGATCATGTTGCCAAACATTTCCGGAAATTTTAACAGCGACAGGGTCTCCCCGGTGGGAGCACAGTCAACAATCAACACATCGTACAGATTTTCTTCATAAATATCGGTGATTTTAAACAACGAAAACAATTCTTCCAGCCCCGGAAAGACCAGCAGTTCCTCGGCTTCAATGCCCCCTTCGGCTCTGGCTGTCAGCAATTCCTTCATGTAGTTTTTCATATTTCCCCAGGCCCGTTCGCCTTCCAGGATGGCATCAATTTCCAGACCCCAGAGCTTATCGCTAATCTTAATGGGGGAGTTTGCCAGCTTTACGCCAAAAGAATCCGATAGACTATGAGCCTGGTCGGTACTCATAATTAAAACTTTTTTTCCATCTTTGGCCAGCTTAACCGCCGTTGCGGCAGCCACACTGGTTTTCCCCACACCGCCTTTGCCTGTATATAAAATGATTCGCATTATCTTCTCCCTTAATTCAATCTATCAATCTAAATCTATTCATCTAATCTATGGAAACTTTTTTGACTTTTTTTTCGCTGTCTGCCCCATCTGTTTTTTCTTTTTCGGCGGCGTTGACCGCACTGCTTACATCAACAGCCCATTCTTTAGCTATATCAAAGAGCATTCCTTTGACTTCTTTCTCAATTACTTGAACATGTTGGGCGATACTCGGAGACAACAGGGCTAAAAAAGCATCACGTTCGTATTGCTTTGCCAGGATCATATTTTTTATAAATTCACGGTTCATTATTTTGGCCTCCCATATTTTCTTAATCTTAATGGATCAAACGAGACTTGGTTTGCTGTAAATAGACAACGAAGCAAGTCGCACGGTATTCTAATCATACTAATTAAATGCAATGACCAGGGTATTCTGATCAAATTTCGCCGATGTAACGGTCATCCCGCGGAGGGTATTGGGCATCGGAATATTACGCTTGTAATTGCCGATTTTGACAATCACATCCGACCCGGACAGATTGACCGCTACCTCATCCTTAGTAATATTCGGTAGAAAAAGTTTTAAATCGTACCCCGTTTCGGTCTGTTCGTATTTCTCTCCTTCGATATCCGCCTTAATCTCAAATAAATCAGTTCTTTCGGCGAAAACATCACTACAGATCCGGTTGATCGCATCTAATCCCAGTAAATCGGTATCGTACCAGGGAATATAGTATTTGGGAATCTGATCAAAACAGTCTTCAATTTCACCAATATATTTTTTCTGGATGGTGATCCATTCTTCAAAAAAGGGATTCACTATTTCGCGGGGCAGGATCCGGTTGATAAAAATACCGTCGACATTGTAGTTATAAAGTTTCATGTACATATAGTTCCGTTTGGTTTCTTCCACCACCATTTTCTCAGGAATGGTCACCAGCCGGACCGAGGACACTTCTTTATTTTTCAATAGTTCCTGGAGTTCAATCAGTTTGACATAAAGGGTTTCGATATCACTCATGGCATGGCGGTCAGGCAATTGAATCTTAAATAATGCTTTTGAAACCGGCGATAGAATTCGCACTGCCACCTTCCCGATAGGGAAAAACTTATCCATATACCAACACATCAGCTCGGGAAATTTAAGCAGCGACAGCGTTTCTCCGGTGGGGGCACAGTCGACAATAATCCGTTCATAGTCGCTGTTGTTATACAATTCCTGAATTTTAAGTAACGCAAAGAGTTCATCCATCCCCGGCATCATCGTAAACTCATCCATTTCAGCACCTTCTGGATTGATGGAGCCAATCATATTGCTAAAGGCCTGCATCAAGTTTTTAAAATCTTTTTCCATCACATAATTGGGATCAATTTCCAGGGCGTAAAGATAATCGGCTACCTTCAATTCTTCTTTTCCGATCGGAACGTTAAACAGATCCCCCAGATTATGAGCCATGTCGGTACTGACGATCAGCGTTTTTTTACCTTCCTGTGAGGATTTAAGGGCATGGGCAGCTGCTACGCTGGTTTTATAGTTCGTTCGTCGAAGTATTCGTGCTAAAATATGCTGCCCGGGGGCAGCGATTTATTCAATCATGATCTTTCTGATTTTGGATTCGGTTGGTTTGGCTGCGGTTTGGTTGGCATCGCGGCTGAGGCTGTCCATGACCTTATCTACCAACTTGAAGACCAGTTTAACTTCCTCGTCCGTAAAGCTGTCCATCATCAGCTGTCCGTAACGGATCATCTCATTAAGGATGTCCCGGATCGCTGCTCTGCCAGCGTCGGTGAGTTTGATGGTGACCACCCGTTTGTCTTCAGAACTTCTTTCCCGGACTAAAAAGTCTCGCTTTTCCATCCGGCCAACAATTCCGGTGGCCGTGTTCAGGGGAACCGTTAGGTAGTCGGCAATCTGGGTCATGTTCACATCACTTTGCCGATATAGAAGCAGCAGTACGAACACTTCATTCTTCGAACAATTGAAAAGTTCATTTCCCCAGATCTCCGGGGACAACAAATATTTTATTTTATCGATGTATTCAAAAATCATTGTTTCAAGATTGCCATTAAAGCTATTTTCCATTGTTTTCCTTATCCTCTATTTGCAAAGTACTTCGCTATTCGAATTAATTTAATTCTACATCCGAAGTATTGTTTTGTCAACTATTTTTTTCTAAAAGTATCAGCTGATCTAATGCCATTTCTCCTCCACTCAATCTCCAGGTTCTTACTTTTTTAAAGAGCCCTTAAAGATTGCAGGTTATAATGCCTATTAAGTGATTTCAAAACTGATCGCAGCACTCACGGAGTCTCACAATTATCTGATCAATCAATAACCGAAAGGAGTGCCCATGAAATTCGGAAAATTTATACTGCTCACAACCATCACATTAACAGCCATCTTGGTGGGCTGTTATCCTTATGCTCGCTATGTTGAACCGAATCTCTTAATGGTCAATCGGGAAAAGCTTGAAAGCAACAGACTTGAGGCACCACTAAAAATTGTCTTTTTTGGCGATACGCACCTGGGCGAGTTTAATGATAATAATCAACTCGATCGCATCATTGAAAAGATTAATGCTGAAAATCCTGATCTGGTTATTTTTACTGGGGATCTCATTGGTTCCAGCGGTAATTTCACCGTCAATCCTGAAGAAATTTCCCAATATTTAGCGAAGATCCAGGCCACCTATGGCAAGGTTGCCGTGATGGGAAATCATGAGTATGCCTTAATGGATCAATATAATTACGCCGAGCTGATGAGCGCTGGCGGATTTGAGGTTCTCATAGACGACTGGCTGGACATTTCGGAACTCAACGTCCGGCTACTCGGTCTGGATGATGCTTATCGCGGCAATCCTGATATTGATCTGACTGATGAGGCGTTTGATGGTGCCTTCAATATTCTTTTGACCCATGAGCCGGATATAGTCGATAAGATGAACAGCGATGCCGTCCAGCTTGTTTTAGCCGGCCATACCCACGGCGGACAGATTTCGCTGCCTTACTTAACCGAAAAGATTCTGCCAGCCAACGGCAAAAAATACGTCAAAGGCCTTTTTGTTATTGGCAGCCAGGGTCAAACCAACTTGTTTGTCACCAAAGGCACTGGGATGACCAAACTGCCCTTTCGCTTTATGAACGTGCCTGAAATTGTTGCCATTGAAGTCAGCCCTTAGCGTGATCAAACGCCAAACAGATTATGAACCTGATCGTCCCCAATTACCCGGGGACTTTTTTTATCGGCATTTTTAAGCATGTTTGCCATTTTGTCCGCAATGGATCTTTTGATCAAATCTTCGACTGGTATCATGCGCAGGGAAAACAGCAGCATCGGGTTGTGATCCAGCCGGGCACCGACACCGTATAAAACCGCTGCCACATGCTTGCACAGCCTAGCGCTGTCCGGACAGCTGCAGTGAAAGTGGATTTCTCGTGGTGAAGGAAAGAGCCCTTCCTGTCTGGTCGTAAACAGGCTCTCCAGCTCTTTGGGGAACTTCCCGGAAACCAGCTGTTCCAGGGATTCAATCCGGCGGTTGCACAACAAGGTGATCTGCTTCCATGTTTTTTCATCCAACGGATCAATACCAATCTCAACCTGATAGGGTTTGGCCGTACTGCCCTGAACTAGAGCATGGATGGTTCCCTTTTCAAGTTTCAAATGCAGGACCGCCCCTTCCCGGACATAACTGCGGCCCCGACCAATCCGATTGCTATAGTCAGCATAGCTTTCCAGGTTCTTGTTCCAGGCTTTTCCCCACCAGGTTTTGGCGATGACGCTGCCTTCGATGACCACCGGCTCGATATCCGACATGGTCCGTTTCAGTTTCTCCATCGATTTTCGCGCTTTTTCTTTTTTTTGAGCAACGGATACATGGACATAATCATAATCGGAAAAACTCATCTTAGATTCCACCTAAACTTAATAATTTCAGCAGCTGTTCATTATCCAACTCGGTGATCCAGCCCTCACCAGAAGCCTTTATAATATCTCCGGCCAGCTGATTTTTTTCTGCAATCATGGTGTCGATCTTTTCTTCAATGGTGCCGACGGTAATAAACTTATGCACCATCACATCACGTGTCTGACCGATCCGAAAGGCCCGGTCAGTAGCCTGATTCTCCACCGCCGGGTTCCACCAGCGATCGAAATGGATGACATTATTGGCGCCGGTCAAATTCAAACCCACCCCACCGGCTTTGAGGGACAGCACCATAAAGGGGACATAGGCTTCCCCATTAAAGGTATCCACCAGTTCAGTTCGTTTGGCCACCGGGGTGCCACCGTGGAGCACCAGCCCGGGGCGATGAAAGAGTTCTTCCAGAAATTGCGCCAGGGGCTCGGTCAGCTCTTTGAACTGGGTGAACACCAGCACCCGTTCACGTTTTTCATAAATGGTTTCACAGATACTCGCCAGCATTTCAAACTTGCCGCTGTGATCCCGCTTATAAAGATCCTGACCCAGATACTGATCAGGGTGATTGCAGATTTGCTTAAGCTTGATGATGCTCGATAAAACCAAGCCTTTTCGGGCAATTCCATCCGTTTCTTTTAGCTTTTTTGCCAATTCTGCAACCAGGTTCTGGTAGAGTACCATCTGTTTTTTTGAAAGTACCGGATATTCTTTGATTTCGATCTTATCCGGCAGATCCGAAATAATCGTGGCATCAGTTTTAAGTCGGCGCAGGATAAAAGGATTGACCAAGTTTCGCAGTTTGGTATAACCGGTAGGGTCCTTTTTTAAGCCTTTTGTAAATTCGGTAAATTCTTTGGCACTTCCCAGCAGCCCGCCATCGAGAAAATCAAAAAGTGACCATAAATCCGACAGGTGGTTTTCAATCGGGGTTCCGGTCATAGCGATCCGGTTTTTGGCTTTGAGTGCTTTAATGTTTTTGGTCCGCTTAGTGCCCGGATTTTTAATCGCCTGAGCCTCGTCCAGGATGATCAGATCCCAGTAGATTTCCCCCAGCTCCGCTGTCCGCACTGCCATCCCATAGGTGGTAATGGTTAAAAAGACCGGCTCTGCCAGAAAGGCTTCCGGGTTCTTTGTTGCCGCCATCCCATGCAACACGCAAACCGGCATCTCTGGGGCAAACTTCTTAATTTCCTTTTCCCAGTTGCCAATCAGAGATGCCGGTAAAATGAGCAGTACCCGCTTCCCCTGATGACTGCGCAGATGTTCCAGCAAGGCAATGATCTGAATGGTTTTACCCAGCCCCATATCATCGGCCAGGCAGGCCCCCAGACCCAGGTTGACCATATATTTCAGCCAGTCATAGCCGGTTTGCTGGTAGGGTCGCAGCTCCCCATGAAAACCGGGTTCCGGTTGCTGTCCCGCCAAGATCTGGGGATTGGCCATGGCTTCTTTGATGCGCCGGAGCCAATCTCCAGTTGATACATGGACCTCCATCTCCGCTGTCGAGATTCCCAGCAGCTTTTCCGAGCCGAGTTCCAGTCGCATCGCCTGGGCCAGGGTCAGTTCTTGCTGATCTGCCAGCGCTTCGGCTTTTGACAAGACTTCCAAGGCCGCTCGCAGCTGGTCGTGATTGATTTCCACCCATTTACCTTTGATCAGAGCCAGGCCCTGGGTTTCTGCCAGAAGCCCCTGGACTTCTTCTTGAGAAATGGCGGCATCTCCAAACAAGAGGTTTGCTTTAAACGACAAGATGGCGTCCATCCCCACCTTTGCCGGTTCTTTTTCGCCCACGGTCAAGTTGAGCTTAAGCTGATTCGATTTCTTCCGCCACCAGTTAGGAATCCGGCACATGATCCCTGCTTCTTCGTAAAGAGGAATCTCGGTTAAGAAAACCGTGGCATCCCGGGCGGTTAGTTTCAGCGGCGAAAACAACTCCCCGCTTTCCATCAGATCTGAAATAAACCCACTGACATCAGCCACCCGACTAACGGTAGATAGTAATTGAATGAGCTTCTCGGGCTGATTCTGATATTCCCGCAAGGCGTTTTTCAAAGGGGTATGCACGGCTTTTTGGCCATCCTCGGGTTTGGTCGAATAGGTGGCCAGAAAAGCAAAGGGAAAACGTTCGTCTTCACTGTTCTCAACCAGATGAAAAAAGATCCGCCCGGCCACGTTGATCCCGGCGTGATGCTCGGTCAAAAACGCCGCCACAGTACCCGGATAGGCTTTAATCGCTTCCTCATAAACATGAGTGAGGCGCTCCCAGATACCCCGAATCCATCCGTCATCGACATGGGCCATGCCGTTGCCAAAGGGTATTATTTTACGAATCTCTTCGATTTCATCCGGAGTCAAGCACAACTCCACATTTTCCCTGGAAAACTCCAGATCCGGCTGTTTGGCGATTTTCTGTAAAAAACTCTCGCTGACCCGATGGAGAAAGGCCATCGTCGGGGAAAGAAACTCCAGATTACTGAGAAATCCAAAATAAAAAAGGGTCCGATCCTTATTCGTTCTGAATTGGGCTTGCCAAGCCTGCTCAAATTGCCGTTTGTCTTCGGTAAACCCTTTTTTGGCCACCGCTTCATAATCTAGGATAAAGTCATCTTTGGTGAAGCTGGCAATTAATTCAATGTAGTCTGTCATTGTCGTTTTCCTTTTAATTTCGCCCCTGTCGCATGGCGTTTGCGAATTTTTGATGATTATTTCTTTTGAGCATGAAGATGTCTGCGAATCTGTTCGACGATCTGTTCGATGGTGTAGTATTCCACCTCGATAACGTTGAGGGTTGTTTCATAACCATCCTCTTTAATGGTCTGAGGTGTGAAAATCAATCTGACTTTATTGCCCTCTTCATCGTTCCAGTCGGCTGTGGTCATTTCTTGCCGCAAACTTCTAAAGTACAATTCTACCTGCTGATCATTCCAAGGCAGATAAAACCCTTCGCGGTTCAGTAAAACATTGATGTCTCGGACTCGTTTTCCGATTCCTTTGATATTCTTTATTCGTTTTAACATTACAACTCCTGTTTTAAAAGTTCTTTTTATGATCGCCGAACCGCCAATTTAAATTAACTCCGCTACAACTCCACCAAAATTAGCGGTATTAGATTAGAACCGGTTAAGAATCAGCCGGTTTGACAGATGCTGGCGTGAACTTAGGTTTAATCGTTTCTGTGTTCCTCGCTTCCAGGGCTTCTAGTAAATCTGCCGGGGTTTCTCCATCGATCGGATAGGTCGAATAGGTCTGGTTAATGACGTAATTTTGCATTGCTGGATCAGTTAATTTGAATTCTTCATATTTCCTGATGATTTTATCGCTGATTATTTTAGAGTTTTCCTCGGTGCAAAAGGGAAAAAATCCCAGATGACTATGATAGCCATGCTGAATGTATAAATCCGAATCCCAAAAAAGCGATTTGATCTCCCGATAAACAGCTTTGGCATGCTTGTAAAATTCATTGCTTGCTTCTGCATCCTGACTATTTAGTTGGAAACTGATCTTTAAAAGAGCAAAGCTGTAATTACCTTTTTTAGCCTTGTAAATTTCATGCTCCAGATAATTTTTCAGGCTAAATTTTAAGACCGTGAATTCCGTCAGACTTTCGACGTTAATGTGTTTCAACAATTTCTCCTTTAAATAGTTATCTTCAAAGGGTTTTAAAATATAATCCGCCGTTCCTTCCCGTAAATACCTTGTGATGACATCTTTTCGGCTTTCAGAAGTGACCACTACCACCGGAATGGTGTCGCTTTTATGTTTAACCATTTGGATCAGACTAATGCCATCAAAACTCCGTTCCGTGTCAATTTCGATATCGGTCACGATGAGATTGATCTGATTTTTATTTTGTTCCATGATGCCAAGCAGATCCTGTCGGGACGAGGCTTCGTAGATTGTAATATCCTGATCGGACAAGATTTTTCTGATGCGTTCTTTGACCACGCTATTGGAATCAACAAGAACCACTACCGGTAAACTATCCATGTTCTTTCACCTCGCTTCGCCTATCACCCGATGTTAGATCGGGTCTTATTTTATTATATCTTTTCCGGTTCTATCCGGCAACTTAATAAAACTTTATAGTTTCTGTGGCAGCGGTATTTAAAAGTGATCGTTTGATTTCCGGACTTTAAGATATGATCTTCACCAAGCGCGGCCACGTTAAAAAAACACTCATACTGAGCGTTTTTTTAATCATTTATTTATAATAACGAATATTCAAAAGGGTTTCCGATTCTGTCTTACATCTTCATGTATACATTCGGAAAAAAGGATCGTACCGTATTAGCCGTTTCTTCTTGTACTACAATTTCAGGTTGTTGGATTTCAATATGAGTAGACAAGGATCGCCTGATTTTTTTAATTTCATCTTGCGCATTTTTTAAATCTGTCGCCAGCTTAACCTGTTTGTAAAAATTCATTTCTTTTTCCATCAGACGTTCAAGACTTTTGATGAAAGCTTCCAGGCTTTCCAGTTGTTTGTTTTGCCCAGATTGCTCGACTTTCTTAATAATTTCACCAGTCTGTTTCCGGTTTCTGTCAACTTTGACGGGAAAGGGTTTTCCCGCAATCTGCATAAAAAAATTCTCATAGACTTGATCGAGGTCGACACCGTCAATCTTCAGAGTCAACTCATCGGCAATCAGCCAGTTGGTCTGGTAATAGTTTTGGCAATTGAACAGACCAGTTTGGGGGTTGATCGACTGATGATCACAGCACCATATTTGTCCCCATTCTTCGTACCGGACAATAAAGATTGCATATTGATCAATTTCGCGGTTTACAATTTCCAGAATATTGGAGCTGATGGCCTGACGGTTTAAAATAATCTCGACGATTGCAATTTCGGTGACATGTTTCCCTTTTGGGGTGTTTGCGGTTTCTGCTGAAATGGTATTGATCCAGATAATGCTTCTGATTTCATCGATGAAAGTCTTCTTTAATGTGCTGTCGTCATTTAAATACTTATAAAATAGTTCTTTTGGCATACTTCTGTATACATTAGTGGTTTCTGGCAAGTCAATCATGGCATCTCCTTCTCTGAATTCATGTTTGCTGATTTAAAGAAATGTATCGCTTTACTATTTATGCAATCGACTAACTCGCCAAAATACTTAGATTTTTTTGTATCTTCTCCGAATTAATGCCCATAGACTACCACATCAACTTCTTTATCTAAACTTCGGTGCCTAATACGCTTAATAAGCCTATTGGCTTTATACTTACCCAAATGATGCATTAATAATAGCGCAATCGGACTTTTTGTTTGTATATTTTCTGGTTAAGCCTAAAATTAATTGGTATAAATGTAATTAAGACTGTCAAATTGGAGGCTATATCTATGAAGAAGCTGCGCGTAATGTTCCTCTTCCTCGTTCCCTGTCTTGTTTGTTGCCTGTTCTCACCAGCTGTCTTTTCCCAGTCCAATGATCTTGGGGTCTACACCAAAGAGATCCTGATACTTCAATCCTACCAGCGGGATTACTACCATACCCGAGTCCTGGAAGAAGGTATCGAAGCTGTTCTATCGGACTCGGGAGAAAAGGTTCGTATCCGCTATGAGTTCCTTGATGCCAAAAATAGTCTGGATGCCGATGCCTTTCAAACCCTGGCTGAGACCATGACCAAAAAATATCAGGATGTTACACTTGATGGCCTGATTATCTGTGACGACGATGCCCTACAGTTTTACAATCGCTTTGGTAAAGCGATCTGGCCAAATGCCGTTTATGTTGTCAGTACTGGCATTAATTCCCTGCGACCCTACAGTCAGGGAATCCCAGGAATGGTCATCATCGAAGAACGGCCAGATGTAGAAAAAAATATTGCCCTGGCAGTAGAACAAAATCACAGTAAAGATATTGCAACCCTTAATTTTATTTATGACACTACCACAACCAGCAATGAAATGCGATCTGACATCATCTCTATGCTTGCCGACAAATATCCACAATACGACAGTCAGCACTATTATGATAAAACCCCGGATGAGCTCAAAGCGATTATTGATGGCAGCGGTGACAGTGATCTGTTTTTCTATGTACTGTATTCCAGGGACCGAAATAATGTCACCTATCATTATGATGAGGTCCCCCAATACATTTTAAAGAATGCTAAAAATCCGGTCTACGCCCTTTGGGATTTTTATCTTGGTACCGGGGTAGTTGGTGGATATGTAGCTTCATCCTATAAATATGGTGAAAGTGCTGCCAATACCCTGCTTGAGCTTTGGGAAGGACAATCCGTTTCTCCTCTGATCTACGAGGATGGCTCTCACTATCAGTATATGTTTGACTATAATGTGCTCTCAGCCTACCAGCAGAATAATGTCCCGGAAGGCTCCATTATTGTCAATGAACCAGTCACGTATTTTCAAAAAAATAAAAACTTGATCATTCTATTCTCGGTGATCACCGGTGTTCTGATGATGATTATCGGTCTCCTTCTTTATGCCATTCGCGAAAAAAATACCCTCAATCAGAAAACCATTGAAATCGCGGATTTGAATCAGGAGATTATCGATACCCAGAAAGTTCTGATTTCAAAATTGGGAGCCGTCATCGAAACCCGCTCCTTCGAAACCGCAAATCACGTCAAACGAGTGGCCCGGGTATCTGCCTTTTTGGCCATAGAATATGGACTTTCCGATCGAGATGTGGCTATCCTTACGGCCGTTTCTCCCATGCATGATGTTGGAAAAATCGGCATTGCCGAAAATATCCTTCACAAGCCGGGCCGGCTCTCGGAACAAGAGTTTGAGATTATGAAGTATCACACCAGTATCGGTTATGAAATATTGAAAAATCCCGAGCGGGAAATGCTACGCTACGCATCTCTGGTAGCCCTGGAACATCATGAAAAATGGGGTGGCGGTGGCTATCCCAGCGGTAAAGCGGGCAAAGATATTCATGTTTTCGCCCGAATTACCGCCATCGCCGATGTCTATGATGCCCTGCGCAGCATTAGGGTTTATAAAGATGCCTGGTCCCAGGCAGATGCGGTCTCATATTTACTTGAAGAAAAAGGGAAATTCTTTGAACCCAAACTCGTTGACATTTTTACGGCCAATCTTGAACAAATTGAAACCATTCGTAATGCTGCTTATGAGGATGAACTCAATGATTTCAGCCAGATGTACCAGTATTTAAAGGGACAAATGGCAGCAGAGTTTCTATAGAATCCCTGGATCACGGATATTCACAACGTATAGCATCAAGACAAAAGATTAAATTTTTTAAGCATGATTTGACTAATTATGAATCTTTTACCATTATTATTCCCCTAACATAAAAATAGCGCTAATTGAGTCGTTATTTTTATGTTTTCAGAGATATATTGATCATTCATCTTGAACTTCAGACCTCTTAAGTGTTACAATATTAGCCATATCCTAATCAAAAATCATTAACGTTACACTCATATGACAAATTATTCTGGCACACTAACCAATACATACCATCTTATTATTAAAGGAGGTCGACATTTTGCATTCTAAAAAGAACTGGTACTGCCATATAATTGCATATTTATGGATTGCCATTGGGGTCTCATCATCAATAACACTTATCAATCTGTTTTTTTCCAGCATGGATCCTCAGACCTTTCTTCTGGAACGCTTTTTGTTGCCACTTTTTATTGAGATTATAATTCTGGTTATTTTAAAAAGGCTGCTCCGGTCGCATACCGAAGCCACCCCCTACTATATCGTGATCGGAACTCAGGCCATTGTCACGATCTTATTTATGGTACATTATCCCGTTTTCTACGTCTTGCTGCCGCTTTTTTTGATGCCAGTACTGATTGCGGTTTTCTTTTTAAATCTGAAACTGATTGACTTTGCCTTTTGTCTGACGCTATTCATATTTCTTGGGATGATACTGCTGTTCCCCCCCTTGTCGATTATGTCTACCATTGAGTTAACTTCTTTTTCTGCGATTATGATCAGCTCCTATTTTTTATCCCGGGAATTAACAAAACGTTTCTCAGTGGTTTATACCGATATGGTTATCTCAGTAGAAAAAGAAAAAGAACTCCTCTATCGAAACATTTACATGGAAAAACTGACAAAAATGGATTTATCCACTAATTTGTACAACCATAAAACATTTCATGAATATCTGGATGAACTGGTCGACCAATGCCGAAAACAGCCTTTCAACCTTTCACTGGGACTGATGGATCTGGACCTCTTCAAAGGCATTAACGACCGGCAGGGGCACGGCAACGGAGATTTAGTCATTTCCACTGCTGCTTCGATTATTCTGGATAACCTGGAAGCCAATGATTTTGCTGCCCGCTACGGCGGTGAGGAATTTGCGGTTATTTTTACCGAAAAATCCCCAGAAGCCTGTCTGGAAATTCTGGAACAGATTCGCTGGGATCTTGAAAACGCAGTTTTTGCTACCATGCCGGATGAGGTTGTTACTATGAGCATCGGTTTTTCTGCATTCACCCCGGATATGTGTAAAACCGACTTGTTTGAAGCCGCCGATATCAGTCTGTATACAGCCAAAGAAAATGGCCGCAATCAGATTCAATGCGCATCCTGATTCTGACCAAATATCACCTTGACTGATAAGTGTGTCAGAAGATCACTCTTCATAATTAAATATTCATCTCGCCAGAAACAGTTGTTTCTGGTTTTTTTATTAAAGAATTATCCTCCGTCTGAAGCTTAGCGACGCTCAAAAAAAGACTAATGCCGATTCCACGCTTTTACCTGTAGAATCGGCCTAGTCCAAAATCGCTGTTGTCATCCGTTTGGATTCCTCCTATGATTTTTTTATCAAAGTTCATTTTTACTTTTCAATGCAAATATCGCCAACTATGTTTGTGTTGCTACTTTTACGATTTAATTTGTTTTATCCTCACTGGATCATTATTTACTGGACTCTTTACTGGTAATTTTTGATTTAAGAACATTTTCTCGTTTCCAATTCTAAATTGGACATGGTTTTCAGAAACCGTGAGAACTTTTCTTTTTTCATTATTACTTTTCATTTATCGTTCATTTAATTCTTTGTGAGGTTGCCATTTTAATCTTAATTTCATAACCATTTGATTTTATTCAAATTTTTTTCTGGCCTTTAATTAATTGAATTAACTTGGTCAATTTTTTAGGTTGATCTTAGTTATTTCATTTATCTTATTGGCAAGTTGGTTGCTATTTACTTTTAAATGATCGATGGTCATTCAATTCTGAAAAGGATTGGTTGATCTTTGATTTAACTGTATTATAACACCTTTTGAGAATAAGTAAATAGTTTTTTTGTAAACGTTTGTATAGAATTTGTATATCCATATTACAGCCCTGTAAAAGAGATTAAAATGCCGTTCCTTGATTCTGAATACTACTTAAGATCCTCAGGAATCGACAGAACCGGACAGGGTGCTTCGGCAATCACCCGCTGGGTTACTGAACCGGTGAAAAGTCTTTTTATTTTTGACATCCCTTTGTTGCCCATTACAATTAAATCGAATGTTTCGTTTTTGGCCAGTTCTAAAATCACAATCGATGGTTCACCGGTCATAACGGTTTTTTTCAGCGCGATCCCTGAAAAATCAAATCCTGAGGCTATATCATCCAGCATTTCAGCCGCACTTTCCTCCAGTTTTGACACCACCTGATGTTCTGTCCCAGCTGTTATAATGGAGCCATCCACCTGGTGCCAGAAATTCTGGTTTCTTTGATCACCTGAAATATGGCTCTCCTCAACAACCGTGAGTAAGGTCATAGAAAAATAGTTTTGCTTTGCAATCTCGATGGCTTTTTTAAGGGCATTGACAGAAGCCTTGGATCCATCAATGGGTACCAGTAATTTCATGAGTTATCTCCTCCGTTTTCTGCTAATTATTTCCAGTTACTTATTGGTTGTGTTCATTACCAGTTAGGTGTTAATCGTAATACCCATTTCAGGCCGATCGAAACGTGTTTGACGTGATGGCTGCCTTAGTAAAAAAGCGATGTGATCCAGATAATCACACCGCCTTGTTGATTCAACTTTTATTTGATTAGTTAAGAAATATCAGCTCACTCGAATATTTTAATCATTAACTCATCCGCGCTCGCAGGATCCAGATGATCGATGATATTTAAATTCTCCAACGCGATTTTTCTGGTGAATAAGTACCGCACCCGTTCTTCAAATGCAGGCGGAAAAGCTTCGGCCAGGCTAAGATCCCTGGCTATGGCACGGCTTCGACCCTTGCCGTTATTGTAACAAAGCACCCATTTGTCCTGGGTTATGCTTAGGACATCGGCGGTGTTAGTTGGTCCGGGCGTGAGATAGGCTGTCATTGCTTGTTTCGCTTTTTCAGTCGAATCACCACATCCCACGGTCAGGAAAATACACTCCGGCTGCTCTTCTAAGGCATCAACAAATGTTTCTTTGGTGCCGTTTAAAAGCTGTTGTAGTTCAACCCCAATCTGGTCATTTGCTTCAAAACAGCCCAGCCTTTTGCGGATCTTTAAAATATCAAAACATTCCCCTTGCAAATCCGCTACAAGTTTTCCGCCATCAGCAAAGAGAAATTGAGAATAATTATAATAATCACCGGTGATGCCTGATCCAAATTCATAGGCGATGATCTGCTGTTTCTTCTCATCGTATTTGCAGCCAAACCGTCTGCGATGCTGCTCGCCTTTAGCTGTAGCCTTGGTTTTCAGCCCATTGGCTTCAATATAATAGCCCTTGTTTTTCTTGTTATTATAGAGATTTTTGCGATATCCTGATTTGTATGCCTGCCACGAATACTTGCATTCAATCAAAATCATACGATGCTTTCCATTCTGTTTTTCTTTTGAAATGACTACCATATCCATTCTGCCTAATGGTGTTGCCTCGGGTGAGTAGTTCAAATCTACACAGTACCAGTCCGAATCGGAATTGGCGTTATTATTGCAGGCAATAATTCCTTGGTATTTCTGTCCTAATGGTCCTGCTTTTGCTTCAATCGGAGCACTTTCAACCAGAGCGTTTTCGACATTTTCTTTGAATTCCGGATAGGATTCAACAAACGCCTGAACAAATTCGGGATCAAATAGAAAGATCATCATATCAGCTTTTTGGGTAAATTTCAGGCCGCAGAAAGCGGTCCGGTCAATAAAAAATTTACTGATTTTAACATGACACTTCTGGTCATCTGCATAAACCAGTTCCATCATATTTTTGCCCCAGTAATAGATAATGATACTTTCATCGCGAATGCCTAAAAACAACTCTTTTTTTTCAATTACCCTATTTTTTAAAAAAGCTTCCAATTCTGGAACCATTAAAAGATTTTCTACGTTTCCTCTTGACAAATAAATTTCCTCCGATATTTTTTAGTATAGACTAATTGCATTGAATGCTCCATGAGTTTTCAACAATGATTCAATGCTGTCTCGACGGATTATAAATTTTACAATTAAATTTTATTATACCTTTTATTGTTAGAGGTCGCAACCATTATTAATGCATCCCTCTTCAACTATCATTTTTATTCAAAAAAGACTAAGGCCGACTTTACATTTTCATCTGTAAAATCGGCCTAGTCTAAAATCTCTGTTGTCATCCGTTTGGACTCCTTCTATTGATTTTATCAAAAATCTTCTTCTTCACTTTTCTTTAAAAACACCGCCAACTTTTTGGAATCATCTTACTCTTTAGATTGGATTTGTTTTAACTCATCCCGATCATCCAGAAATCTTATCGTCATCATTTTCACCGAATGGTTTTTCTTGATACCCAATGATCTTTGACTATCTCTGCCTGATGTGTTTGAGGTTTCTTCCGTTCGTCATTTCGGAGCAATCTGTTTTCTCATTCAAATTTTTCCCACTGCCTTTAAAACGAATCAATTTACCGTTGGTCAATTATTAGGTCAACCCTGGTAATTTTTAATTTTATTGGTGAGTCGTACGTGTGTTTACTTTTTCATGATCGTAATCACTTACTTCAGAAAAGGATAAAGTTAATTCTTGATTCATGTGTAGTATATCACATTATTCGCATAAGTAAATAGACAAGGTGTAAATGTTTGTGTATCTTTTGTGTACGTTAGCATCAAGCTTGTAAAACGAGTCGCCGTTGTAATCAAAAAAACCACCGTTTTAGATTGTCTCAATAAAACGGCGGTGTCTTTACAATAGCAGCTTTCAATCAAACCCATTAACGCCTCAATGGTTCAGGAGTTTTTTAGGATAATACTTGAGATAATATCTGCCGCATCCTCGAACGAATCACAGCTTTCTTCAAAATAATCATAAATGCGGATCAGCGCAATCGTCTCGATGTGATCCCGTTTATCCACGAAAAGTTGTTTCACGGACTGAACATAGAGATCGTCACCCTCATTTTCCAATCGATTGATGGCAATGATGGCATCATTTAGAGCTTTTGGTTTTTTGAAGGCTTTTAGCTCCTTGATGGCTTCATGGAGACAGGACGCACTGCTTTCAATCAACTCCATGAATTTAAACATTTCCGGGGTGATTTTTTCAATCTGGAACATGTCAATGTATTTTAAAATGTCTTCAATCAGATCAATGATGGTATCCAGAGCGCAAGCCAGATTGATTATATCTTCCCGTTCGATGGGGGGCAAAAAATCGCTGTACATAAATTCCATCATCTCATACTTGAGATTGTCTGCGGTTCGTTCCACTTCATGGAGTTTGACCAATTTCTTCTCTAAACTCTTCAGATCGTAATTCTGCAGCGTTTCATTGAGCATATGAGATGCTTTTACGATCAAATTAGAAACGGCGATAAATTCTTTGTAATAATTATACCCTTTTGTTTTAACTTTTTTTGACATAATGTCTCCCTTTCAAAATATTGTTCATTTAGAATATTTGCATAAAGACCCAGGCCATGATAAATCCAACCAGACCACATCCCGGGAATGTAAGTACCCAGGCTAAGACCATTTCACCAACCGTTGACCAGTTAACCGAAGAAAACCGCTTGGCTGCGCCCACTCCCATGATCGCCGTTGTTTTGGTATGGGTGGTACTGACTGGCAGTCCGAAAACTGATGCAACGAGCAAACTCATAGCTGCTGCAAGGTCAGCGCTGAATCCCTGGAAGGATTCCAGCTTAACCATGTCCATTCCAACGGTTTTGATAATTTTCATACCGCCAATGGACGTTCCCAAAGCCATAACCAGAGAACAGAGAATCATCATCCAGACTGGAATGACGAAATTCGTGGCATCACTATTTCCCTGGGCCAGAAAAATTCCCAACATAAAAATCCCCATGAACTTTTGCCCATCCTGAGCACCATGCATAAAGGCCATGGCGGCTCCAGCGCCAATCTGCCCTTTTTTAAAAAAATAATTGGTCTGTTGTCGTGACATCCGCTTGCAGATCTGCATAACTATTTTCACCACCAGAAATCCCAGACCAAACCCAAGAATCGTGGATGTCCCTATCCCGTAAATAACCTTAATCCAGGCCTGTCCATTAATCCCACTGATGCCACCCTGAAGGGCAATGGCAGCACCGGAGATACCCGCAATTAAAGCGTGGCTTTCACTGGTCGGAATCCCAAAATACCAGGCAGCAGTGGCCCAGAGCACGATTGCAAATAGGGCTGCACACAGCGCAATGAGGGCGTCGTCTGAGCCGCTGAAATTAACCATGTTTGCCACAGTTTGAGCCACCGTCGCATTGATCGCCGTCATGACGAAAACACCCAGGAAATTGAAGATGGCAGCCATAACAATTGCTTTTCTGGGTTCCATTGATCGAGTGGACACACAGGTAGCAATGGCATTTGGAGCGTCAGTCCAGCCGTTTACCAAAATTACCCCAAGGGTTAAAACAACGATGATAAGCAACGCTGGATTGCCGGCGATACTACTGATAAAATCCGCTAAAGTAATAGTCATTTTGTTAAGAATACCCCTTTTCTCTCGACACACTAAAATTTTTCTTGTAAATGTCAAACTACTGTTTTTTGCCGTACTCATTCTACACCATAAGTTCCCTAAATAGAACTCTTTTAACACAAATTTAACATACTTTTAATCCGTAACCTCTTTTAATAAACGCTTTGTCAATATTTTGATCTTGAATCATGATCTTCAATCGTTACTGATGTTTTTGTTTTGATGATTATCGCCTTTTTTTAGATATTCTAAAAGAAATGAAGTAAAACATTGCAAATTTTTTAATTAGGGTGTAAAATTTAAGTAACAATTTGTATCTGAAAAAGTTTTTATCATTCTAAATCTTAACTGATTGTTTCTAAAACACGAAATTTAAGCGAATTATCGTAATTATTTAACCAAGATCATGGGAGGATACTGGAAATGAAATTTTATCGTGGGACATTTATTTGCCTTATTTTAATTCTGGCCCTGGGAATTTACCCGTCTGCTGCGCTGGCAGAAGAAAATAGTGATAGTGGAACGGTGATAACTGCCATCGATGTCCAACCATTTGTGGAAACACGGGAGATGCTTCCTGGTGATGTTGCACCCGACCCGGGTTGGCCTGATGAAGCATATCAAAATGATGCGATAACCACAACGTCGGTTTTCTCACCCCGACTCACCGCCCCCACGGCTGATAATGATTATTATTATGCCAAAAATATTTTCTATCTCGGCGGCTATGGAATGCCTAACTGCACCGCCTATGCTTGGGGACGGGCCTACGAGATTCTTGGCAGCAAACCCAATTTAAGCAATGGAAACGCCAATCAGTTTTGGGGTTATAACCTGAACAGCGGTGCCTATCCCTACGGAACAACCCCAAAGGTTGGAGCGATTCTCTGCTGGGATGGCAATTCCTACGGTCACGTTGCGGTAGTCGAAAAAATTGAAGGCAACAAAGTCACTGTCTCTGAGTCTTCCTGGAGTGGTTCTTACTTCTACACCACTACCTTCACGGCTGGTTCTGAAAACTCAGTCTCGGTCGGCGGTTTCCAGGGATATATCTATATTGCGGATTTTGATACCGAACCAGAACCAAGTCCGGACACTACCCCACCAACAATTTCGAATGCTCAAATTACCGATGTCAATGATGAAGGTTTTACAATAACCTGTCAAGTTACCGATACTGATTCTGGCATTGCTTCGGTTCTTTTCCCAACCTGGACTGATGCAAACGGTCAGGATGATATTGTCTGGCATCGGGCGACCATTAACGGCAACACCGCATCCTACCGGGTTTTATACAGTCAGCATCATAATGAACTGGGGACCTATACGGTTCATGCTTACGCCTATGACGGTGCAGGGAATACATCAGCCACAGCTTTAAATGTTTCAGCTCAAAAAAGCATCACCTGTTCTTATCAAACCCATGTTCAGGATTACGGCTGGCAGCCCTGGAAATCAAATGGTGAACTTAGTGGCACCTCCGGAGAGTCCAAACGTCTGGAAGCCATTGAAATTCGCGTTGATAACAAGGGTTATGACCTGGGTATCGAATACCGCACCCATATCCAGAATATCGGCTGGCAGGATTGGAAACATGACGGCGAAATTAGCGGCACCTCCAAGCAGGGACTTCGGTTGGAAGCCATTGAAGTCCGCTTGACAGGCACCGATGCCACCCGTTATGATGTCTATTACCGGGTTCATGCTGAAAACATCGGCTGGCTGGACTGGGCTAAAAATGGTGGTAGCTCGGGCACCGAAGGTTTCGGCTACCGACTGGAAGCAATTGAAGTGATGGTCGTTCCGGCCGGTTCGTCGGCACCTGGAGCTACCATGCGGGCTTTTCAAAGCAACAAATAAACTATAATAGTCACAACCTCAAAAAACACCTTTCCGGTGTTTTTTTTTGAAAAAATCATAGGAGTTCAATCATTAATACTATAAAGTAGTCCTTGACTCTCCCCTTGGAGGAGGATTTATACTTCAAATTGTAGGAAACGAAGATTGGAGGAATAAATGGAAAACTGTATTGAAGTAAAAAATTTGAACAAATCTTATGGCCATCGGGTGGCAGTGAACAATTTAAATCTGACCGTTAAAAAAGGTGAGGTATTTGGTCTGTTAGGTCCCAACGGTGCCGGGAAGTCAACCACCATCGATTGTATCCTGGGCCTGAAGTCATTTGAAAACGGATCGGTGCGGGTACTGGGGATGGATCCAGCCAGAGAAAGAAAACGACTTTTTGAGCGTGTCGGTGTGCAGCTTCAGTCCTCCAGCTATCAGGGCAATATCCGGGTTGGTGAAGTCTGCGAGGAAATCGCCGCCCTTTACCAATCGCCAGCAGATTACCACGACTTACTGTCTCAGTTTAAGCTGGATCAATACCTCAAGCAGCCGGTAGCAAAACTCTCTGGTGGTGAAAAGCAAAAGCTGTCGGTACTGCTGGCACTGATCCCTCAGCCTGAGGTACTCTTCCTGGATGAATTGACAACCGGGCTGGACACCGAAGCCCGACGGGAAGTCTGGCACGTTTTAACTGCCCTGAAAAAAAAGGGACTGACGCTCTTTCTCACCTCTCATTATATGGATGAGGTGGAGGTGCTTTGTGACCGGATCTGCATCATTAGCCAGGGACATGCATTAGTAACCGACACCGTACCGAAGTTGATTCAAAGCAGCCCCTATCAACGTCTGGAAGAAGCCTATCTCTGGGTTATGAAGGAGGAAATCGCACTATGAAAAAATTCTTTACCTTACTAAAAATCGAAGGTAAGTTATCGCTGCGTTCGATCGATAGTATTTTTTTCGGAATCTGTATGCCGGTGGGGATCATAATCTTAATCGGTCTGATTGCCGGACCAAACCCCACCACCAGTGATGCCGGCTATACCCTGATTCAAAGCTCTTTTGGTGCGCTGGTTACTGTCGGGATCTGTGCCACCGCTTTTATGGGCATTCCCCTGACCATCGCTGACTATCGAGATAAAAAAATTTTGAAGCATTTTTTTGTGACCCCGGTGAGCCCAACTATGTTATTATGGGTTCATGCCGTCATCAACATGCTACTGTCAGTGATTTCAGCGTTGCTGATTTACGCCACAGCCCGGATCTTCTTCGGGTATCAAATGATTGGTTCCGAACTGGCGTTCGTCGGCTCTTATCTGCTGGTCATGGTTTCCATGTACAGTTTGGGATTACTCATCGCCAGCCTGTGCCGCACAATTAAAACCGCCAATGTGGTCTGCAGTATTGTTTACTTCCCGATGTTATTTTTATCTGGCGCCACCATTCCCTTTGATATTTTTCCCAAACAACTCCAGACCGTAGCCGGTTTTCTCCCCCTTACTCAGGGCATCAGGCTTTTAAAATCTGCAAGCCTGGGACTCGAAACCAGTTTGTTGATGCCTCTGATTGTTTTGGTTGGCTCTCTGATAATTGGCATTATTCTATCAATGCGCTTCTTCCGCTGGGAATAAGAAAGGAACATGTTATGAACGAAATCGATCCATGTGAACGAATTGAAACAGTCTATTATAAGATCGGCTTGTTTTCGAAAATGAATCGTGTCACCATCAAAACGCTGCGGCACTATGACGAAATCGGGCTGCTGGCACCAGCTTTCATTGAAAAATTTACCGGTTACCGGTATTATACATCCGAACAACTCCCGATCCTGCACCAGATTCTGGCACTGCGGGAAATGGGCTTCACCCTGGAAGAAATTAAACAGGTCCAGGGCGGCGTCCCGGAACAAGAATTGCTTCAGAAAAAAAGGCTGGAGATTATGAAAAAAATCGCCGCGGAAACCCTGCGCCTGGCCCAGGTGGAATCCTATCTGGCCAAAAATGATGCGTCAGCAGGAGAATACCATGTGATTCTCAAGGAACTCCCCCAGGTGATTGTAGCCTCGATGCGAACGATCATTCCCGGATATGACGCATTGTTTCAGGTGGTTCCCCCCATGGGCGCTGAAATGGAACGGCTGGGCTGTGTCTGCGCGGTTCCGGAATACTGCTTTAATATCTATCATGATGGCGAATACCGGGAAAGTGATGTTGATGTGGAAATTTGCGAGGCGGTCACTGAAAAGAAAGCCGATTCGGCGATGCTGACATTCAAGGTTATCGACCGCGTCGAGAATGCCGCCTGTGTTCTTCACAAAGGACCCTATGAGCGCTTCCCCAATGCCTACAATGCAGTTCTTAAATGGGTGGAGAACAACGGCTACGAGATCATTGACAATCCCCGGGAGTCGTACATCGATGGTCTCTGGAACAAGGATTCTGCTGAGGACTGGTTGACCGAAATCCAGTTTCCAGTCAGAAGAGTCTATTGATTATTTCCACAGCGTTTATTAAAGAAAACGTGATAGAATGTTGGGATAAGATAGCTTTTATTAAATCAACCGATTGGAGTTGCAAAAATGAAAAAAGACCTTATCCTATCAAAACAGTTGGCCATTCTTGAAAAACAGGAACAAAAGTTTTTAAATCATACCGACAGTGAATTTATCAAGTCAAACTTTACCCCCGTGGTCGATAAAATCCAGGCTAAAATACCTGATAAATTGCAATCAACTCTGGATGCGGCCTTCTATGTCGGTTTTCATTTGGTCTTTGAAAAAGGAACTTCGCTAATCGAAAAAACATATAATAAAGAAAAAATTGACGTGGCCTATGATTTGAATAATTACGCCATTGAAAAATACATGACTAAAAAACACCTGAAAACGCTGGATAAATCGTCAAAACATTCCAAAACCATCAATGAATCCTTCAATATGCTTCAGACGAAGAAAAAGCCTATCTACTTTATTTGATCTGCACCGCCATGACAAAAGAAGACCAGCGTAAAGCCTATGATCAGAAAATTGAGCGCTTAGGTCAGGAGATCGACATCCATACCCCAACCACCATTGATTTGGATGCTATTATGAAGGAGACCTCTGACCTGCTCTCCAATACCCTACTAACTGCCAAATTTATCCAGGGACTGCCCCTTGTTGGTGTCATCGGTGGTGTGATCAATCCGATGATGATTAATAAAGTTGGCCGATACGCCCGGATTAAGTATAAGAAGCGGTATCTGCTGAGCAAAATAAATGCAGTTTCCGTAAATCAGCCGTGACTACCTCACAAAGTTGAAAATCCAGATAAAAATCAGCATGCCCAACCATAAAAACATAAAAATGAACTTAATCGTGGTTGACCAAGAACAAACTGTCGCCAACAACATATTTTGCTGCGGATAGCTGTTAATTAATACCATCAGTAATGTATTTTCCAGGATATCACACAACGCTCGGGCGCTGGCCAAACAGATCAGGATATTTCGTTGCATCGGATCTTCAGTAATCCGAAATGACAAGGCCAGCATTACAATCAGAAAACAAGCGATGAAACAGTAATCCAACAATAAATAGTGTTGATATGCCTTTTGTCCTTCCCCGCCAATTTGGTCAAATACCTGATAAACTGTTTTTTCATCGTATCGCAGACGCATATCTAATAATTTGAAACCAGGGTCGTTTTGCTTAATCCCCGGCACCCCCAGTCTAGTAAATTCCATCAGGATTAAACACAAAAAAAAGCCCGTTGTTCCCAAAATCGTTACCCAACTATTCATCAATTCTTCCCCCTTCTTGACATTACACGCTTAAAATACTAAAATCAAGTATACCGTTGTTATACACAAAAGTATACCGTCAGTATACTTTTGTGTCAATAGAGAGGATCGGATATATGAAAACTCAATCACTACGTGACCAGGAGAAGGGGAAAAAAAAAGCCTTCATTATTGAATCAGCTGATCGTTTGTTTTCTTTATCTGGCTATGAAGACACTACCATGAATGATCTGGTCAGAGAAACAAATCTGACTAAGCGCACGCTCTATAATTATTTTGTCAACAAGGAAGATCTTTTTTTTGCCGTCATTTTGAACGGCTATCAGAAACTTTGGCAAGCCGTCAGTACTGAGAGCGAAAAAGGCCAAACCGGACTCGAAAAACTCGAGCTTTCCTGTAACGCTTTTTATACCTTTTATACCAGAGAGCCGGGGATCTTAACTTTGATGGGCAAAATAGGACATGTGAGATCCCAAAATACCGATATCGAACTACCTCATCAAGAAAAGTTCTATGCTCATAATAAAGTTATGTTTGCAGCTATCAACCAAATATTTATATTGGGTAAAGCGGATGGCAGTTTGCGCGATGATATTGACGCCCCACAGTTAATGGGCTCTTTCGTCTTTACATTAACAGGTTTTTTCTATATGTACACACTCTCAGGTCAATCATATTTGAAATTTTTGAACGTTGAAGAAAATGATTTTATCAAAACAACCCTATTGTTATTGATTGACACTGTAAAAAAATAATAATCTACCTCTTAACAAGCAAGCTCAAAAAAAACGGTCCCGGAATTACCAATTGGGTTAATTCCGGGACCGTTTTTTATGTCATTAGATTGGAGTAGATCGTATCGATGTTAAATAGGTATTTAAAACATTTCCTTGCTGAGTCGGTCAATGACTTTGGTTGTTTCTTCATAAACACCTGGGAATGAACTAAAGTTCAAGCCTTGGGTCAGGTTCGGAATGAAATATAATTTTCCGCATTCTTTACAGGCTTTTTCGGTATATTCAGCCACGATTTCTGGTGTCCAGCCAGGGAAATCAACGACGCCACTATCAATTGCACCCATGAAAGTCATTTGCTGGCCGTATTTTTCAATCAGTTCTGGCACATTATTGGTTGTCATAACACCCTGCCAGATATCGATGCCCATGTCAATCATAAACGGAACCAGGTTAGCTCCATAAGAATCGCTATGGTGAACAATCAGTTCAACGCCATTTGCTTTGTAGAAACCGTAGATTTTTTTATAGGCTGGTAAAAAGAATTCCTCAAACATTTCTGGTGAAACAAAGGATGAACGTTGGCTGCCCCAGTCATCATGATGGAAAATACAATCTGGATGAATGCGGGCGATCAATTCTTTGGCATAAGTCAGTTCATACTCCACCAGATAGTCGATCAGTTCATGCATGTCTTCAGGCTCTTCATAAAGAGCCATTAAGGCATCTTCCATGCTCATCAAATGATGGGTCATTTCAAAGATTCCAGGAGCCACAAAAGCAGTTACAAATTCTTCATTACGATCAACTGCATTGGCGTGGGCAACAGCCGCGGCCCAAGCTTCGTCTGATGTGGCAACGGCTGGTGCCTTGACTTGGTTTTTCCAGTCAGTGATGTCTTTTAATACCTTATGTTCTTCATCATGAACCGGGAATCCGCCTAATTGATCTGCTGGCCAGCTGAATGTAATACCCCAGCCATTCTTAATCGTTTGCCCTGGTCCAGCCATTTCACCCAGTGGTGCCTCCATGATTAAGTTCATGAATTCATATTGGTTTACAAAGCGATCAGGATTGCCACCTTTGATGGTTTCCATTAAATTCTGTCTTTTTGTTAACATGCACGGTCTCCTTTTAATTTAGTTATTTGAGTACTTGTTTCGAGTAGCTACTGCTATGCTATTTAAGCAACCATTTCTTTGGCTTTAACAGCGGCACTACCAGCATCTGGTGCAAATCCGTCTGCGCCGATTTCAGCAGCGTATTCTGGTGTCACAGGGGCACCACCAACGATGACTTTAACATCCAGTCCGCTGGCTTTAATGGTTTGAACAGCTTCTTTAAGGGCAGGCATGGTTGTGGTTAACAGTCCGGAACAGGCTACTAAGGTGACATTCTCGTTTTCTTTGATGGCTTCGACAAATTTTTCGGCGGGAACATCGACACCCAGGTCAACCATGGTGAATCCGGCACTTTCGATCATCATTGAAACCAGATTTTTACCGATATCATGTAAATCGCCGGCAACCGTTCCAATAATACAGGTTCCTAAAGATGCAGAAGTATCTCCGGCTAACAGTGGTCGTAAAACGTCAACGCCTTTAGCCATCGCTTTAGCAGCGATCAGCATTTCTGGGACAAAGATTTCTCCGGAAGAGAATTTTTCACCAACGACACTCATGGAGTCG
>PGZR01000096.1 GCA_002841405.1 Firmicutes bacterium HGW-Firmicutes-4
GATTACCGGGGTTCGGGTGATCCGGGCCTTTGACAATTCGGAATTTGAACGAAAACGAACCAATCAGGCCTTTTTAAATTATGCCGATAACGTGATCCGTCTGAATAAGACTTTTGCGGTATTCAGTCCGCTGATCTGGTCGATTGTCGGGATCAGTATGGTGGCGGTATTATGGTTTGGCAGTTTTCTGGTGCTCAATGGCGAAATTCAGGTCGGTGGGATTATCGCCGTTTCAGAATATACCATTCTGTTGTTGATTGCGCTGATCATGTCATCGATGGTGATGGTAATGTTGCCGAAGATGAAGGCTTGTCTGGATCGAACCCAGGAGGTATTGGATACGATCCCGGAAATTGCGGATGAAACCCAGCAGCCGGCCTTGCAAAAACCGGATAATCCGGCAAAAATCGTCTTTGATCAGGTCAGTTTCTCCTATCGGGGCGCGGAGGAATCGGTTTTGGAGGGTATCCGTTTTTCCTGTATGCAGGGTCAAACGACGGCTATTATCGGGGGCACCGGGTCGGGCAAGAGTACCATTGCCAGTCTGATGCTGCGCCTTTATGACGTGGCCAGCGGGGTGATCACCCTGGAGGGGACCGATATCCGTCAGATGACTCAGCATCAGCTCCGGGAAGCCATCAGTTATGTGCCCCAGAAGGCGATTCTCTTTAGTGGTACTATTGCTGATAATCTGCGGATGGGAAACAGCCAGGCAAATCCGGCCGTATTGGAACAGGCGGCCCAAATCGCCCAGGCCCATGACTTCATAACCGAGCTGGCAGAAGGCTATCAAAGTCTGGTGGCTCAGGGTGGTACCAATTTATCCGGCGGCCAGAAGCAACGGTTGTGCATTGCCCGGGCACTGGTAAAAAAAGCCCCAGTATATATTTTTGATGACAGTTTTTCAGCCCTGGATTTTAAAACCGATGGGGCACTTAGAAAAGCACTGAAAAAAGAGATGGCGGAAGCGGCGATGGTGATTGTGGCCCAACGAGTCAGCACCATTATCGACGCCGACCAGATCATTGTGCTGGATGCGGGCCGGATGGCCGGTATCGGTCGGCATGAGGAACTGATGAAAAGCTGCCTCGTTTATCAGGAAATCGTCGCGTCTCAGCTCAGCGAAACGGAGGCTGACAGCTTATGAAGAAACAACGAAAGAAACCGCAGCAAGAAAATCAGCAAACCCTTAATGCCGAAGATTTGCATAAAATGGAAGATTTGTCTGAAATGGAAGACCTGGCCGAAATGGAAGATATCCCCAAAAATTCAAAGGCTTCAGCCAAGCGATTAATGGCGCTGCTGTTGAAACAGAAGGGGGCCTTGCTGATTATTCTGTTGGCCGCTGTGGTCAGCAACGGGCTTTATGCCCTTACTCCCATTATTATGGGGAAAGCTCTGGATCAACTGATTCAGGCCATCAGCACCAATGGCATCGGCGGCAGTTTTGAACAGTTGGCCGAGATCGTGGGGTTGCCCCTGTTATTGTTGGGGCTGGCCTATCTGATTGGTGCGGCAATATCTTTTCTGCAGGAGTATACCATGGCCAGTGTGGGTGAAAAACTGGCCTTATCGTTGCGGGAGAAAATAAGCGAAAAGATCACCAGACTGCCCCTGCATTATTATGATGCCAATGAAACCGGCGTGGTTTTAAGCCGAACCACCAATGATCCCGATAAGATCGCCGAGATTTTAAAAACCGGGGCCATGGCTGTGATCATCATAGGTACGATGTCGCTGAGTGTTTTTGCGACCAAGTGGATTTCCGGAAAAACGCTGGCGATTTTTTATGAAAATCAGAAGGTGTTAGGCGAACTAAACGGAAAAATCGAAGAATATTATACCGGCAACCTGATCATCAAAAGTTTCAACCAACAGGATCAAGTCATTCAAACTGAGCGCGAGTTAAGTGAGCGCCAGTATCAGGCCAATAAAAAATCGCAATTTGTGATTTATGCCATCTACCCGGCGATCCGCTTTCTGACCCAGCTGAGTTTTGTGGTAACGGCCATAGCGGGTGGGATCTTTGCCATTAATGGCACGATGACGATTGGGACAGTACAGGCTTTTTTGCAGTATGTCAATCAGATTGCCGATCCAATTACCCAATCTTCCTACTTTATCAACTCGATGCAGGCCGCCCTGGCATCGGCAGAACGGGTTTTTGAATTTTTGGACGAACCCGAAGAGGTTCCTGAAACCAGCACGCCCAAACAGATTATCCAACCGGATGGGGCGGTGGCTTTTGAACATGTCCGCTTTGGTTATCATCCTGATGAACTGCTAATGGAGGACATCAGCTTTACCGTCAGACCTAACGAGATGGTGGCCATTGTCGGGCCTACCGGTGCCGGCAAGACCACCCTGGTCAATCTGCTGATGCGGTTCTACGAACTGGATGGCGGCACCATCAAAGTCGATGGGATAGACATTAAAGACCTGTCCAAAAGCGGGTTGCGGCGGATGGTCGGAATGGTGCTTCAGGATACCTGGCTCTTTAAAGGCACGATTGCTGAAAATATTGCCTACGGCAAGATGGATGCCACCCGGGAAGAGATTATTCAGGTGGCCAAGGCGGCCCGCTGTGACCATTTTATAAGGACTTTGTCAGAGGGCTACGATACGGTGATCTCCAATGAAGAAGGAACGGTTTCCCAGGGGCAAATGCAGCTGTTAACCATCGCCCGAGCGATGCTGGCCAATCCCGCCCTGATGATTCTGGATGAAGCGACCTCTAGCGTTGACACCAAAACCGAATTGCAGGTGCAGAAAGCGATGCTTTCAAGTATGAAGGGAAAAACCAGCTTTGTCATAGCCCACCGACTGTCTACGATCAAGTCAGCGGATCTGATTCTGGTGATGAAAAACGGCACTATTGTTGAAAAGGGGACCCACCAGGAATTGCTGGCCGCTGACAGATTTTATGCGGATTTGTATAACAGCCAGTTTAATAATCTGATGGGGTAAAAAATGCCAAATAAAACGAGAAACAGTGGTTGGATCTAACTAGGGAGGAATTTTGGATAATTTTGTTGTATATGAAATGATAGAAAAACTCAAGTGTAAATATATCAAACGCTGGTGGAGCACGGACAAGTGTTTTCCTGTTTTGGGCGAAGAAATTAGCAGTAAAGAAAAAATGATCCGCGAAAAGGGCATGGATCAGTTTATTAATGACCTTTTTTCCCATTTAAAGCAATGCCCTAAGAATAAAGATCTGCAAACGACCTGGAAAAATACCTTATGGGCGCTGATAAAAAACGTTGCAGAACAGTCGGATTTTACCGAAGAGTCAATGAATCACGACTTTGCCGAAGCCCTTCCCACCGTAACGCATCAGTTTATTGGCAAGGTAAAAGCATTTAACGCGGAGATGAAATTAGATAAACTGCTGCAAGCCCTCAGAAATGTCTGGATCATGAATCTGCTTCAGGTTTTGTTTCAGGTCAAGGTCGAGTACACCCCTGCTATTTTTGCTTATAGCATGCTTTACCCTTATACCGATAATTATTTAGACGACCCGGAAGTGTCCTTTAAGGATAAACAACAGGTCAGCCAACGCTTTAGACGCCGGTTAGAAGGTGAACAAATAGAACCGGATAACGCCTACGAAGCGGCCTTATTTGATTTTGTTGGGATGATTGAGAGCCAATATCGCAGAGCGGAATTTAAGGAATTATATCAAAGTCTCGTAGCTATTCACGATGCCCAATATAATAGTGTGATGCAACATAATGAGATGACATCCCCTTATGAAAAAGACGTTTTAGGAATAAGTGCTGAGAAAGGTGGGGCATCAGTGCTGGCGGATGCCTATTTAGTTAATGGGCAACTATCGGACAGCCAGATGGATTTTGCCTTTGCGTATGGTGTTCTGCTTCAATTATGCGATGATTTACAAGATGCCAAAGAGGATCTGGAGAATGGACACATGACTATTTTTTCGGTGACTTTAAAAAAGTGGCCGTTAGACAAGTTAACCAATGCTTTGTTTGATTTTTCTAATACAATAATGGCAGATTCATGTGAGCCCTTTGATCATGAGGAATCCTGTAAAATGAAACGCTTCTTACAGAAAAACCTGACCCTGTTGATATTTGAAGCTATTTCACAAAACCAGGATCATTATAGTAAAGAATACATCAAAGCCATCGAAAAATATCTACCGTTTAGAATGACATATACGAGAAAGCTTTATAAAAAGCTAAAACGGAAGTATACGAACTTTACAAACATCGCCGGATACACCATCGATGATGTCATACTCATTGCGACGGAGATGTAGATCAGCCGGATCAGAACCAAGAATGAATCACTGCTGGGCCATTCCATGGGGTAGCTCTAACAATTTATCACCATGGTTCGGATAGGTCAATGAAAAGATGAGCATAACGAATGATGAACTGCCAGGCTAGTTACAGATAACTTTAAAAAAGGAAGAACTCTGTTTGGAGTTCCTCCTTTTTGCATTTGGGGTTTTTGGCTATAATCGGTTGTCAGCATGGTAGCTGTGAGAATCACATTGCATCTTTAAAGATTTGAATAACATCCTCTAGTTTGGCCGTTCTTGGATTGGTTCCACTGCAGGCATCCTTCATGGCGTTTTCAGCCATTAGTTTGAAATCCTTTTCCTTGACTCCAAGAGCAGTTAAACCGGTTGGGATTCCAACATCTTCTGAAAGCTGAATAATCGCCTGTACCGCTTTTTCAGCAGCATCTCTGACGGAAAGACCGTGAATGTTTTCACCCAATGCAACCGCAATATCACCCAGGCGTTTGGGATTGCTGTTGAGGTTGAATTTAAGAACGTGAGGTAGCAAGATGGCGTTGCAAACACCATGAGGAAGATTATAAAAACCTCCCAGCTGATGAGCCATTCCGTGGACATAACCTAAGCTGGCATTATTAAATGCCATACCGCCTAAAAACTGTGCATAGGCCATATTGTTGCGGGCTTCAAAGTTTTGGCCGTTGGCGACGACCTGACGGAGGTTTTCACCGATGAGCTTCATTGACATTAACGCAGCCGCATCGGTGATGGGGGTGGCAATGGTTGACATATACGCTTCAACCGAATGGGTTAAGGCATCCATTCCGGTGGCGGCGGTTAAACTGGCTGGCATGCCCATCATCAGGACGGGGTCATTAATTGAGACGGTTGGAGTCGCTCTCCAGTCAACAATGGCCATTTTTACATGGGTTTCCGAATTGGTAATAATACAGAAACGTGTCATTTCACTGGCGGTTCCAGCGGTGGTGTTGATGGCAATGAGTGGGGTCATTGGTTTGGTGCTTTTATTTACCCCTTCAAAATCACGGATACTGCCGCCGTTGCCAGCAACGAGGCCGATTCCTTTGGCACAGTCATGTGAGGATCCGCCTCCTAATGATACAATCAAATCACATTTTTCTTTGGTGAATATTTTAAAACCATCAGCAACATTGAGGTCGGTTGGATTTGGCTGGGCGCCTGAAAAGATAACAACTTTCAGCCCTGAAGCCTCAATAATATCCTTGACCTGGTCTGCTACGCCCATTTTTGTCATACCTTCATCGGTTACAATTAATGCTTTTTTGGCACCAAGTCCTTTGGCCTGTTCGCCAACTTCTTTTACTGCACCGGGTCCCATTAAATTCACTACGGGCATAAAATACCCAAAAACTTGATCTGCAACAGCCATTTGATAAATCTCCTTTGAGTTTTGATTTCTTCTTCTATGCCAAACATCATGAGTATAGCACGCATTCATTTATGAAAGTCTGTGTTATGTTTGTCAGGCCGCTTGTTAATTCTCTTGTACTTATTATAGCCACAGGAGATCTTTGTTCAGTGACTAGATCACTTTCAAATGCTGTTAATAAAATTTGTATAAAGGGAGGATTGGGTTTACAATAAAAGAACTAAGCTAAATAAGAGGGAAGTTAAAGAAGTGGTTTTGTTGACACACCAATGCACAAAATGGGTGGTTGTTAACTTAATTCAGCAAGGTAGAAAATGGGGGAATAAAATGTGTGGACGTTATATACTATATTCCGATAAAGAGGAAAGAGCGATCAAGGCAATCGTTGAAGAAGTCAATCAGAAGTATCAAACGGCGATAGAAAAGGGGGATATTTATCCCACCGATCTGGCACCGGTTTATGCTCCCCGGGAGGATCGTCAGGGAATGGAGTTGGAGTTGAAAAAATGGGGATATCATCGGCATTGAATCGCCGTTGTCTGATTCCAGCGAAAGGTTTTTATGAATGGAATGAGAAAAAAGAGAAATTCCGATTTACCGGTACCGAGGAGCTTATTTATCTCGGGGGTTTTTTCCATGGACAAACAGAGGGTTTTGATGAGTTTATGATTATGACAAAACCCCCGGTGGAACTGGTAGCGCCGATTCACAACCGAATGCCGGTGGTGATTCCAGCAGACCAGGCAATAGACTTTCTGTATTCCACCGAAACTGCGATAAAAATCATGAATGAAAATCGGGTTGCTCTCAAAAAGGAATTGATTCAGGGTGAAAAACAAGTTAGTTTTATTGTATAATAAAGAAATTAAGTAAAAAGGAGGCTATTATGGAATTTCAAAACGTGATTGAAACAAGAAGAAGTATGAGAAAATATGACGCATCAAAAAAGGTGGATGAAGCCACCGTCAAAGCGATGATTGAAGCGGCAATTATGGCACCGTCCTGGAAAAATGCCCAGACCGCCCGGTATTATTGCATCAAATCAGAGGCGTTACTGAGTCAGTTTAAAGCGGAATGCCTGCCGTCTTTTAATGCTAAGAATGCGGCGGATGCCCCGGTGCTGATAGTTACTACTTTTGTAAAGAATGGATCAGGGTTTAACCCCGATGGTGAACCAACGAATGAATTGGGCAACGGCTGGGGGTTTTATGATCTGGGCCTACACAACGAAAATTTGGTTTTAAAAGCCCGGGATTTGGGACTGGATACGCTGATCATGGGAATTCGGGATGCTGATAAAATCCGGGAAATGTTGACCATCAGTGAAGATGAGATCATCGTAGCGGTAATTGCGGTGGGTTATGCCGCCCAGGAAGCCAGAATGCCGCCCCGTAAAGCGGCAGATGAGATTCTGAAGTTTTTTTAGGTTGTAACTCATTGTAAATTTATCGCTCCAGGGCTGATCAGGAGCGGCGATCACTGATGTTTTTGGTGAGATATTATTGTTCGGATTTTGACACTTTATCCAGTGCTGAAAGAGCTTGTTAACCAAAACATTCCCCATGTAAAGAATGCTTTTAGCAAGGGTAGTCAAGTATTTTGCTTCTTGATAGCTTAGAATAAAGACAAGGGAGGTGAGAAAAATGGAAGAGGCACAGATTTTTCAAGCCGTGCAGCGGATGCAGGACTATATCGAAACCAATCTAACCCGGAAGATAACCTTAAAAGAACTGGCCAATGCGGCAGGATATTCGCCATGGCATGCGGCCAGGCTATTTAAAGAAGTGGTCGGGAAAGCCCCCTTTGATTATATTAGAGCGTTAAGGCTCACCAAGGCGGCGCTTTTGCTCCGCGATGGGGAAATGAAGATTGTCGATGTGGCCATGGATTTTGTTTTTGATTCCCATGAAGGTTTTACCCGGGCATTCTCCCGGGAATTTGGGATGGTCCCCAGTAAATATGGCCGGCAAACACCGCCAATCCAATTATTTATGCCTCAGAAAGTTTTCGACACCTACCAGTTCATGCATAAAGGAGCGAAAAAAATGAGTGAGAAAAAAATGAAGGAACAAAATTCCCGAACCGTGTTTGTCCAGGTGATTGAACGACCGGCTCGGAAGCTGCTGTTAAAACGCGGCGTCAAAGCAACGGAGTATTTTGCTTATTGTGAAGAAGTCGGCTGTGAGATCTGGTCGGTGCTCACCAGTGTCAAGGAAGCCTTATATGAGCCCATCGGGATGTGGCTGCCCAGGCATCTGATCCGGGAAGGAACGTCCCAGTATGTTCAGGGCGTGGAGGTACCGCTGGATTATGCCAATGTCATTCCGGAGGGTTATGAGCTGATTGAGCTGCCCCCCTGCACGATGATGGTGTTTCAGGGCGAACCATATGACGATAAAGATTTTATGACCGAAATCGGTGCAATCTGGGAGCATGTTAAACGCTTTGATCCAACCATTTACGGCTACCAATGGGCACCAGAAGCAGCACCGCGGTTCCAGTTGGTGCCGATGGGCTACCGCGGGTATATCGAAGCCTACCCGGTTACAGCCATTAACAAAATTTAGTCAGGTCGTACACGAACCAAGCCGATTCAAAGCAGAAGCATTGCGCTGACCGCTTTGGACCGGCTTTTTTTTGGCAAATGTCATGGGAAAGGGATCAAAATAGATGGGTTTGTTATTTAGCGGACTTCCACTCCGAATTCATGCTGAGTTTAAAGTCATTCCACATGAAGGTCATGGTTTTCCAGACGACCCGCTTGGGAATGATTTCCGTCATTCCGGCGCCATAGAATTCATATTCAGACTGGCCTTCCCGATTGGGTTTGTATTCATTCTGAATATAGTCGCTGAGGGTACCTTCGGAGTAGAGATCATCTTCAAAAGTGTTCAAGCCAACCTCAGTCAGATCACCATCGTACAAAATAGTTCCGTCATTGTTGGTCAGCATGAAGTTGACATTTTCGCCAATGTTTTCCAGATTGGTCAGGTAGGCGGCAAAATCATAAAGTCGAACCTGGGCCACAATATATCCGGCAATCTGTCCATCGTTTTCTACTGGGGTGACAAAAGCTAGAAGCTGAGTCGCCGGAGTCTGATGATCGGCAAAGGTCAATTCAGTGATAAAAGGCTGTTTTTGCTGGCTGATAGCCGGAATATTTTTATCATAAAGATCAAAGGAAATGCCTTTAAAATAGGTGGGGTAGGCGTTGGTAATGCGGTTTTCATTATTAACAAAGGCTACGTTTTTGGCAATCGGACTCTCTTTTGAGATGGCGGCTAATGCGCTGGTGAAAGCTTCACTCGTTTCTCCGGATTGCTGGTAGGCAGTTACTGCTTCCTTCGTGAGCGTTTCAAGATTGGTGAACTCATCATAAATAAAGGTGCTGGCAGTATCGAGCCACGATAATTCCTCGTCGGTAAACTGGCGCAGGTCGCCATCGGTGGTTGCGGATTCACCGGTACCGGGTTCGGAATTGACATAAATCCGCAGATCCGAGCCAAAGGCGTTAACGGTATCCCATTTTACTTCTTTATTTACCGGTTCATTGGTGCCAGCGGCATTATATGTGTAGGTTCCTTCGCCCTGGGCATTGGGGATCATTTTATTTTTGATCAAAGTCTGAAGTTCAACAAAACTACTGTAAATGGGATCGGTTAAGATATTCTTGCCGATTTCGGTCATATTGCTGGTGTAAACATTGGTCCCGTTGGTATCAATGACGCCTAGATCCAGATTTTGTCCGATGGTCAGTTTGCTGAGTTCCGCCCCAAAGGTATAGGGATCGATATAGGCAATCACCCAACCGCCATTCTTGACGGGTACCGAAGCGTAGAGATAGGGGGAGTCATCACTGGAGACGTGAGGCTTAATGACCATCGCCGGGGTATCCACAAACAGTTCAGGATGACGATTGATGCTTTTCAGATTAAGACCGATAAAGGGGCTGTCTATCTTAGTGGCAACCTGAGTCACATTGGAATCGGCATCACATACCAGGATATCAAAGAAATATGGCTTGCTGTTGAGTTGTTTATTCATCAGCGAATAGGCTTTTTCGTCACCGGCAGGGCTTTGTCCGACGCTTGTTCCAATTTCTTCTAACATCTTCTGCATCTCATCCAGTTCGTTCTGCAGCGTGGCCGTTCCATCAGCAAGGGGATCCGGATTGCTTTTGCTGGAATCTGTCGTTGAACAACCGCTTAACAGCAGCGCTAAGATGAGCAATAAGGGCAGTAGTTTTCTTTTCATGGGAATTCTCCTTTGGTTTAGATTGCTTCAGTAAAGGTTTTCACAAAAGCTGATGAAATCATTTTATCACAGACGCTGTTGACAAAGAATAGATATTTTTTAATTCAACAAATATTTGGTGATCAGTTTTAGCCTAAAGTATCGAAATAAATAATCGTATTAAGCATCATTGGGGTTTTGGAAAATCTAACTTTCATTAAAAATTTACTCTGATTTAATATTTTGATAAAATATGGGTATATTCAGGTAAAACAGACAAAAAGATTGGAGATAGCAAAATGGATTTTAAAATTTTCGAAAAATTCCCCTTTTCCTACGATATCGAAACCCTGGACAAAGAACTGCATTTAAGAGGCAACGAAGCGATGCTGGATATTCTGGAACCCATTTATGAAAGAGTGGAGCAGATTGCCAGACCTAAGGCGATTTACTTTCGAGCCGAGGTCACGGAAAAAACCGATAAATCGGTTAAAATCAATGGGGTGCCCTTTGAAAGCGCACTGCTCAGAGGTTATGTCGAACAGGGCGAGCCGGTCTTCCCTTATATTGTTACGGTTGGCACCGAGCTCGATGCTTACTCCAAAACCCTAAAAGACTCCATGGATCTTTTTATGATTGATGAGGTCATGAATCTGCTGGTTAATACCGGCAAGGTCTTTGTGGCGGATGTGGTGAAAGCCGAAACCGGCTGGACAAAGGTTCAGGATTACGTGCCCGGTAACGGCGAAGAATGGTCAACGGTAGAACAGAAACGGCTCTTTGATCTGTTTGCCGGTGAAACCGCCAAAATCGGCGTGACTTTGGGAGAAAATTATTTTGTCCTGCCGGGTCGTTCCACCATCGGGATTCTGTCGCAGCAGGATTAAATAACAGCGTTTTGATCGGTTAACTGCAGCTAAAAAGATGACAACAAGGTCGTCTTCTTTTAGCTGCAGTTTTTATTTTATCGTAAATAATGATCCGGCGAAAAACTTTTTTTCAATTGTTTAAACAAAACCTAAACATTTAGGGGTACAATCGTTCCACCATTAATTTTTATAATAAATTTACAGATAAGGTGGAGTCACAATGAATTTGGATCCCTATCAAGTATTGGGTGTTCCTCATGATGCCAGTGATGAGGATGTCTCAAAAGCATATAAAAAACTGGCAAAGCAATATCATCCCGACTTAAATCCGGGAAATACGGAAGCCGCCCGGAAAATGAGTGAGGTCAATGCAGCCTATGACTTGATCAAGAGCGGTAAGGCCAATCTGGCCTACGGGAATGTGCATGGTACCGGTAGTCACTATCAACACGGCCATTCAGGACAAACCAGAACCTATACCTATCGCTATGCCGGTAGCGCTGGTCGGACCGGCCAGGCCGATCCGTTTGAAGGGTTTGATCCGTTTGAGTTTATCTTTGGAGCTTTCTATGGCCAGCGACAAACATACAGTTTTGAGGCAGCAGCCAGCCAGATCAATATGAGGAACTATGAAGAAGCTATAAATATTCTGAATCATTTGTCAAATCACAGTGCGCAATGGCATTTCTACAGTGCCGTTGCCAACTACGGACTGGGATACCGGGATATAGCCGTCGAACATGCCCGAATGGCAGTTGATATGGATCCGGGCAATGACGAATATCAAAATTTGCTCAGCCAAATGGTCGGCAACCGCCGGGGATTTGGGCGACGGACTTCAAATTTTTCACCGTTGGGTACCATTGTTAAGCTGTTTATCGGTTTTTACGCGATTCAGTTTTTGCTTTCGTTTTTAGGATTAATATTTTAGAACCTGTGGTTAAATAGATTAGGAGACGATAAATGGAAAGTTTTAAAAATAAACTGATCCGCTTTATGGCTGGCCGCTACGGTATTGATCAGCTTTATTATGCCGGGTTATTTCTGGCCCTGGGGCTGATGATGATCAATATGATGGTCAATTCGACGATCCTGATGATTGCATCAAACGGTGTGATCCTGATGATGGTGTTACGGGGTTTTTCCCGAAATATCAACCAGCGGCGGATGGAAAACGAAAAGTTTCTGAAACTGTGGAACCCTGTAAAAAAAGAAGGCCGAATCTTCTTTCGGCGGATTAAAGAAATCCGGGTCCATCGTTACCGGAAATGTCCCCATTGCAAGAAGACCCTGAAGTTGCCGATCAAGCGGGGTAAACATATGGTCAAATGTCCGGAATGTAAAGAGAGCTTTGCGGTTCGGGTGATTGTGTAAAGAAGTGAAATAAATTAGTTGACGCTTAGATAAAAAATTGTAAAAAAACTCAAGGAACTGCAAAGATAAATTGCATTCATTGGGTTTCTTTTATATTTCCGATTTAAGAAAAATAGCTAATAAAGTCAAAAATAATCTTATTATCCTAGTGTCCCTTTAATAGGGTGCAGGTAGTTAAATTCCAGTTATCTTTAAAAAAGATTAACCCCCAAAAACAGATAACGTTTCCAATAGTTATTTATTTAACAATCTTTGAGTTTTGTGTTATAATTCAGAAAAGATAAAATTTTACTAAAAGCAGCCAGAGAGCAACGGCAGTCCCAGCAAACAAAGGCGGTGACGTTGAAGTCAATCTGTTTCTGAGTAACGATTTTGGAGGTCCAATCTATGATCAACACCAATTTAAAAGAAGACAAAGCGGAAATCCGTCAGGAGAATGGGGTATGGGAAATAAAACTCACCTGCAACACCTGCCCCCGCCAATGTGAAATGACCCTGCTGATGGAAGGGGCTTCGATTTTGATGGTCAAAAATGATGGCTGTAAAAAAGGCAGCAAGTTTGCCTATCGGGAAATAAAGAACCGCCGAAAACAGAGAGCCCCGATCGGGATGAATTGTACCGGAATGGACCGCATGGAAAAAGCAATATAAGCGGAAACAAGCCTTTAGAGTCCATATAATAAAAATAGAATTAACAATAAGAGCAACCATAACTCAAGTTTTGGTTGTTTTTATTTTTTGTGGATTTTCATTATTTTGTTTCTCGGTGATGAAATCACAGAGAAACGGGTAAGTATCTGTTAAGATGAATCATGTTAAATAATAAACAAAGCAAGTAATTATAAAAGAAATCAGGTGAAAGTAATGAAAGATGTAACCTTGTTTACAACCCAGACCTGCCCCCACTGCAAAACGGCAAAGGCTTTTCTCAAGCAGAATCACATTCAGTTTGTTGAAAAGGACGTGAATTATGATGCCGCAGCTCAACAAGAAATGAGCCGCAGAGGTATTCGCGGGGTGCCCGCTTTTATCATTGGCGATGACGCCGTAATTGGCTTGGATCAAGCCAAGGTACTGGAATTGGTCGATCACCGGGTGGTGGCCTGTCCCAACTGTCAGGCCAAGCTGCGGGTTCCCACCGATAAGGGGAAAATCAGCGTTCGCTGCCCCAAATGCAAAACCAGCTTTGAAACAAAATGAACTATTATATAATTAAGGAGAGAAATCGATGAAAAAAATACTAATTGTAGGTGGTGTTGCCGGTGGTGCGACAGCGGCAGCCAGACTGCGCCGTTTAAGTGAAGAAGATCAGATTATCCTGTTTGAACGGGACGAATTTATCTCGTTTGCCAATTGTGGGCTGCCCTATTATATCGGCGATGTGATTACCGATCGGCGAAAATTACTGGTTCAGACAGTCGAAGGCATGTCAAAGCGATTTAACCTGGATATCCGGAATTTTTGCGAAGTTACCACCATTGATAAGGTGGCAAAAACAGTTACGGTTAAAAACCATCAAACGGGAGCGGTTTACACTGAGAATTATGACAAACTGATTCTCTCGCCTGGGGCAAAACCCATCGCACCGCCGATTCCGGGCTTGGCAGAAGCTAAAAATATCCTGACCCTGCGAAACATTCCCGATACAGATAAGATCAAAGCCGTGGTAGACAGCGGCAAAGTCAGACGGGCAGTGGTCATCGGCGGTGGTTTTATCGGTGTTGAAATGGCCGAAAACCTTCGGGAACTGGACATTAATGTCACGTTAGTGGAAAAAATGAATCAGGTCTTAAAACCGCTGGATTTTGAGATGGCTCAGCTGGTGCATCAGGAGATTAATGCCAACGGCGTTAATCTGATTCTTGAAGATGGGGTCGATCATTTTCAGAAAGAAGGCAGCGAAGTGGTGCTGGAAAGCGGACAGGTGCTTCAGGCCGATCTGGTGATCCTTGCCATCGGTGTAGTGCCGGAAAATGCCCTGGCCAAAAATGCTAATCTGAAAACAGGCCCCCGCGGACATATCGTTACGACTGCTAATTATGAGGTCTATAATGGTGAAAATGATGCCGTGAATACGGATATTTTTGCCATCGGTGATGCCGTCGAAGTGGTCGATTTTGTTAGTAAAACCCCGACTGCCATTCCGCTGGCCTGGCCGGCCAACCGTCAGGGACGGCTGGTGGCCGATTATATCAACGGCAAAAAAATCGGCAATGTCGGCATTCAGGGAACCGCCGTGGCGAAGGTGTTCAATCAAACCATTGCAGCAACCGGCAATAATGCCGCTTTGCTGGATATGAAAAAAATCCCCTATCAGGTGGTGGTGGCGCACCGGAGCAATCATGCCGGGTATTATCCCAATGCCACCAATATTGCGCTGAAACTGCTTTATGACCCGCAAACCTTGAAAATTCTCGGCGCCCAGGCCGTTGGTCAAGAAGGCACAGAAAAGCGGATTGATGTCATTGCCACAGCCATGAAATTGGGCGCAACGGTGCTGGATCTTCAGGACTTTGAACTCAGTTATGCGCCGCCATTCTCATCAGCGAAAGATCCGGTCAACATTCTGGGTTATATCGCCGAGAATATTCTCGATGGGGTTTATCAAACGGTTCAGTGGCATGAAATCGACCAGATTGTGGCGGATGGTGGCTTCCTGCTGGATGTCCGATCACCAATGGAAGTCAGGGCTGGCGGGATTAAAGGCGCTGTCAATATTGAACTGGATAGTCTCCGGGATCGGATTGGCGAAATACCAATTGCCAAAGACGCCCCCATTTATGTAAGCTGTCAGGTGGGGCAGCGGGCTTATCTGGCCATCCGTATTCTCCAGGGGCACGGTTTTACCAATATTTACAATCTGGCTGGCGGATACAGTACCTATAAAACCGCCCATTATCAATTGGCAGCACTTAATTTCGGGACCACCGCAAAATAGTGTTTTAAAAAAGACGGTATTAGAAATAAAGAACAAAATTAATAAATTTCGCAACAAAACCCTCAACAATTTTGTTTGTTGAGGGTTTTGTTTATAAATTCTTTTTTAAATTTTTCAGTTTTAGGTAAGAGGCTTCTGGTAAGATGCCGATAATCGTCTGGCAAAAGGCCAGTCCGGCCAGCCCGCCGAGGATGAAATGCAGGGCCGGTATTTCCGGAAGCAGATGATTAATCACCAAATTGGCGAGATTAAAAATAGCAAATAGCAAAAGTCCGATTTTCAGTTCTTTTCGCATTGTTGTTTTCATATCAAAGACTCCGTTTTTCTTTATTGATGGTTTTATTAAACTTTATCCGGGAATAAACCAGAACTGGTAAGTCGGCCAGCATCAGCAAACCAATGCTGCGGACCGCCCAATCAGGCAGCGGTGTAATCAGCCCGTTAACACCCATTACGCCCAGACAGAAAATCATGATAGTGACCGTCACCGGAAATAAACGACTTTTTTTCATGATTGTCCGCATTACATGGTTTTCATGCAATAAAGCTTGACTATGGCACTGACTGACAGTTGTGCTGCCACAGCGATGACCAGAGTATAAAAGACAACAATGTTAAAATATCCGGCAACAATGGCGGCCAGCACCATCAGCACGGAGGTAACCACAATCATTGGGGCACCAGCTTTATTGCGGATGGCTTTTAACCGCTCATCATGTTCCTTGTTGTACAATACTTTAAGCTTGGTCTCATCATTGATTGCCAGGCTCAGCTTGATGATATCAAACACCGAAAAGCCGAAAATGCTGACAATCAGGCCAAACTGGAACCCGGCTACAAAACCATCAGAGTGGGTTGCGGTAGAGATGTCTGCAGTAATAATTGAGTAAATACTATAAAACCCCAAGATATTTTTCCATGGTACTACCTCCTAAAATTCATTTTGATCTGAAAAGTCAAAAACTTCTTCGATGGTCAGCCCGAAATAGTGAGCGATTTTATAGGCCAGTACCAGCGAAGCAGTATATTTTCCCACTTCGATGGAGGTAATGGTCTGTCTCGTCGTACCCACTGCCAGTGCCAGTTCTTCCTGGGATAGTTTTCGCTCTTTTCGTAATTCTTTGATTCGTGTTTTCATTTTGCACCTTCTATTGATTTGCATAGCATACTTTGCATTATTAGTATAGTTCGCTTTGCATAAAATGTCAAGTTGACTTTGCAAAAAAAACAAAAAAAGAATAGTTCAGAATTTTGACATAAAACTGAGCCAATGATATAAAATAAAATCGGGTCTTTCAATAAAAAAACAGCCTTTATCCATATAGCCGTCACATAACCCGCCTATAATAAGAAAAAAGAGGCGGACACCCCAGATTTTCATCAGATTCTCATTGAGATGCTGAGTTTAGCCCGGATTGTTTGCCAATCACGGGGATATCAAGATAAACGCTTCAAAAAGTCTAGCAAAGAAAAGAGAGGAAAACATTCAATGAAAAGACTTAAGATTTTGATACCATTCTTATTAATCATGATGGTATTGTTGGCTGGATGCAGTTCAAATTCCGCAACAACAACGGCAGAAACGACGGCTGAGGAAGTAACAGAGACCACTGCAGTATTAAGTGCGGTGGTATCACCTACCTCGACAATTGTTGTCGATCCGGAATTTACCGCACGTGATCTGGAAACAAGCTATGACGACGCGACCGCAGTTCAGGTTACCCTGGATGGTAGCAATATCCAGGTAACTGGTGATGGTGCCAGCGCCAGTAACGGGGTTTTGACAATCACCACAGAAGGGACCTATGTGGTCACCGGGAATCTGACCGACGGGCAGATTGTGGTCGCCGCAGCCGATACCGATAAGATTCAAATTGTGCTAAGTGGTGCGACCATCAATTGTGCTGACAATGCCCCGATCTATGTAAAAAGTGCCAACAAGGTCTTTGTCACTTTGAACGCCAATACGGTCAATACCTTAACCGACGATGGTGCCTATGTGCAAACTGATGAAAATAATGTCGATGGGGTGATCTTCAGCAAAGCCGATTTGACCATCAATGGCAAAGGCGCCCTGAATATAATAACAAAAGATAACCACGGGATTGTGTCAAAGGATGATCTGGTCATTGCCGGAGGTACTTATAATATTACTTCAGCTGATGATGCGCTTAGCGGTAAAAACAGTGTCAAAATCAAAGACGGCACCCTTACCATCGATTCGTCAGCAGGCAAGGGGATTACCTCGAAGAATGCCGATGATAACACAAAAGGTTATGTTTACATTTGCGGCGGGACGATCACAGTTAAAAACAGCACCGAGGGGATTGAAGGGACAGCGATCATTGTAGAAGGCGGAACCATTGACCTGATTTCATCGGATGACGGGTTTAATGGTGCCAGTGCCAGTGCCGCTGAAACAGACACCGGCGGAAAAGGCGGTGGTGCGGCGATGGAAAATGATGCGAACGTCTATGTTTCAATTTCCGGCGGTACCATCTGCGTCAATGCGGCGGGTGATGGACTTGACAGTAACGGCTCGATGTACATCTCAGGAGGTACAGTTAATGTCAGTGGCCCCACCAACAATGGTAATGGCGCCCTTGATTATAATGGCACCGCTGATGTCAGCGGTGGAACCGTTGTGATTGCCGGCAGTATCGGCATGGCCCAGTCGTTTTCCGAAACCTCAACGCAAGCGTCATTGCTTTACAATCTCCCTTCAAGTTGTGCGGCCGGGACTGAAATAAAACTGACCGATGCCAGTGGCAAAACGGTGGTTTCCTATACCCCGGATAAAACCTATCAATCCGTCGTGATCAGCACTCCTGATCTGGCCCAGGGATCGACCTATACCTTAACCTGTGGTAGTCAGACGGTGGAAATCCCGTTGACCGGGATGGTAACCAGTAATGGACAGACGGGGATGGGGGGACCAGGCCAGGGTGGTCAGGGACAACCCCAAGGCGGCCAAAAACCGCAATAACTAAACCGCGCTATCAAAAAAAGTAAAGAAATAATGAAAAGACATGCTTCTTCTAATATGGAAGGACATGTCTTTTTTTCGACCCGCTTAAAGCGCTTGAATCCTGTTATTCGAAATCAAACCAGATGCAATTTCAGTTAAATAATGGTATGATTTAACCAAGGATTATCAGAATAATCAAATCGAATGACTTACTCGATTAGGTCGGGGGATGGGAGTATGTGTGAACTGGGATTGTTTAATTGTTGATGATGAAGTAGAACTGGCGAAAACGACCTGTGAATATTTTGAAATGTTTGGTCTGACTTGCACCTTTGTGACCAATTATAATGACGGGGTCTTGTTCATGGAAAACAATCAGGTTAAACTGATTTTGTTGGATATCAATCTGGGAAATGACAGCGGCTTTGAATTGTGTAAAGCACTCCGGAAAGATACCGATGTGCCAATTCTTTTTATCAGTGCCCGGCAGAGTGATGATGATGTCCTGATTGCCCTGAATATCGGTGGCGATGATTATATCAAAAAGCCCTATTCCCTCAGTGTTTTGCTGGCTAAAGTGAAGGTAATTATCAAACGCTATGATGGGGCGGCGCTAAAAACCGGGAGCAGTGATGTGGTCGGCGAGAAATTAGCCGGGCAGGATCGTTGCGGCAACCTGAGAATTGACAAAGCTGCCATGAAGGTCTACCGCAATGAAGTCGATGTGGGCTTCAAAACCAAGGAATTCAAGCTGTTTTTATACCTTTATGAAAATAAAAACCGGGTGATTGCCAAAGATGAGTTGTTTGCCAAAATCTGGGGGGATGCGTTTTTTAGTGATGGCACTCTGAACGTCCATATCAGGAAAATCCGCGAGAAAATCGAAGAAAATCCCAACCAGCCAAGGCTGATTAAAACCATCTGGGGCACCGGATATATGTTCGAGACCCGGGAAAATGAATAGCTCTGGTCTTTTTTTTGATAAAATAGAATCTTTAGGTGAGGAAGTCCATGAAAATAAGAAATATGATGATTCTGTTTACGGTGATCATGATGGCCGGCTACCTGGCCGCAATCACCACCATCAATGCCACCCAGATCAATCGGGTCGATGTCACCGAGGTTAACCGGGTTGTTAAAACCATCGAGCAAGACTGGCGGGCTGGCGACACAAAAAAATTCGGTGCGGTTGAGGGCATGTCCTATCAGATTGCCCTGGTCACAGATAATAATTATCAGGCCCTTCTTTATGACGGTATCAGGAATCGTCAGACAATCATCGATTTGACCGGAACCGCTGCGGATGGACAGGAAGAATCGTTGGGGAAGATCATTATTCGGACCGACGGCAGTGAAGAAGCAACCATGAAAAGAAATCTGATGATCATGATGACCCTTACTTTTGGGCTGGTAATGATCATGGTTTATCTGCTTTTGGGGCTGGTACATACGGCGATTCTTCGGCCCTTTGGGGTACTGAAAGAGTTTGCTCGAAAAATTGCCGATGGTGATTTGGAGTTTCGGCTACCGATGGATCGGGGCAATTACTTTGGGGCCTTCACTGAAAGTTTTGATCTGATGCGGGAAGAGCTGCGAAAGGCCCGGCAGGGCGAATATCAGGCCAATATCAGCAAGAAAGAGCTGGTGGCGGAACTATCCCACGACATTAAAACCCCGGTGGCCACCATTAAAGCGATCTGTGAGTTACTTGAGATCAAGCTGGCAACTGTGAAAACTGTGGATTTACCGGGGTCTACGGCAGCAACGACCATTACCGAAAGCATCGAAAAAATCGCGGTGATCGATGCCAAAGCCGACATCATTGACGCGCTGATCAGCAATCTCTTCCATGCCACCCTGGAAGAACTGGAAATGCTGAAGGTCAATGTCAGTGAGCAACCCAGCACCGTGATCATCCAGATGATCACGGAAATTGATAATTTTGGAAAAATCCGCTTTAAAAATGATTTGGCGGAGTGTCTGATTTGGTGTGATCCGCTGCGGCTGGGTCAGGTGATTGACAATATTATCAGCAATTCTTATAAGTATGCCGATACCGATATCGACATCTGGTTTAATCTGGATAAAACAGACAAAAACCTAACCATAAAAATCAAAGATTATGGGGCGGGGGTGGATCCCGATGAATGTCCGCTGGTGTGTGAA
>PGZR01000097.1 GCA_002841405.1 Firmicutes bacterium HGW-Firmicutes-4
AGTTTCTTATTCTGGAGGGATCGGTATCGATGATACAGCCAAAGAAGTCAGAATTGCCCGGCAAAGAGGGATAATGGTGTTGGGTATTTTTACGGGTGATGAAAAAGACCTAAAAGCCGAAAAATTAATTTTTGGTAAGGATTTTATCTATACCAGAGAAATGAACCATTTTGGCGATATTATTGCGGCATATTTAAAACGAATAATCGCGAGTTGAATTATTTGGAAGTGTTTAAAAAATTGAAGCGTCTCAAGTTTTGTGTATTTTCAAAAATGGAAGTAGTGCAATGAAAAGAATGAAGGGGTAAAGGATCGATTGAGAGAATGGCGCTTGCTCGGAAAGAGAGACTACGAAGCGATTGTAGAGCAGCACTGCTGAAATTAGATCTCTTGATCTTTGCCGCTTGCGACGTAATGGTATTTCCCAGAAGTGGTTGTGGCTAATATGTAACATCATTATATATACGACCGATTCCATTGAGGGATTCACCCGGCAGCTCAGGAAAGTGACGAAAAGAAAAACAATATTTTAATCCGAGATGGTTTCTTTAAAATGCTGTATCTGGCCACCATGGATATCACCCAAAAGTGGACCGGACGAAGAAAAGATTGGGGCCAGATTCTCTCCCAGCTGGAATATAGTTTGCTGAGCGGCTGGATTAATCACTGAAAATCACATCAGTGCATTCCGGAGTTAGATCGAGTCTTGCTTTTTATTGACATGCATTCAATTCCGATTATAATACAGATAAGGGGCAAAGAGTCATTTTAATGGCCTTGCCCCTTAATTAAATTCTCTATTCTATATCAATTCTAGTAAATACACGAAACTTTAAATGGTCATTTTTATAACAATACTGATTTATTTTCTAAACATATCTTCTTTAATGCAACATTCCGGAGGAATAATTAGATAACTATCATCAATTACACCGTCTAACATATTTAAGAGCAGATGGATATCACCATGAGTTTCTCGTAGTTGTAAACCTAAACGTTCAGCAACGTTAGAACAATCATTGCGAACACGACTTTCTTCAATTCCAGTATTGACATACATTAGATAACGATAGTTTTTGTACATGGATTTTACTACACGTAAAGCACGTTTTTCTCCGTGCTTTTCTTTTATTCGGTCATATTCATAGCCAAGGTTTTCATTACCCCATAGCCAGCCCTGCGAAATAAAATAGGAGGTGCGTCGCATTTCGTTAACTTCTGGATTATGATAAAGTAAAACTTCAATACAGTCCTCAACTTTAGGAATAACAATGGGACATTGTCGTGCTTGAATATCGCATAATGCTTGTCCGCAATGGCCGTATAAAAGATAAATTATATCAGCGTCACGATGTTCATCAATGGCAGACTGGACTTTTTTATGAAGTGTTTCAGGGATGTTATGAAGATGATCTTCTAACCAATCAAACTCAAAATCTGCTGAGTTTTCATAATACTTTTCGATTTCTTTGCGAATCACGCTACACCCGATTACTATTTTTTTCACTCAATATTACCTGCCTTCTTATTATGATAGAATTATATTAAGGAAGTATACGCGTGTCAATCTGCAAAAAAATCAACATTAATCATTTATTATAACTGAAATTAACAATGGCTTTAGTCGATACCAGCTTTTATTTTTAAAACGTGATGATTAGAGTTTGAAGTGAGTAACATTATAATTTCAATGACAATATCAAAGTAAAATTTATCCTCTTGCCCTATTCTATCGGGCTATTTTGTTGATATGGTAACATATTTCCTCGGGATAGATGGATCTCATACGAAATCTGGTTGTCAGAAATAATTCACGAAAAACATCTTGACGAAAGAGCATAAAGGGGTATATCATAAAAAGAACAAGCGTTCTATTTTGAGGTTGCATTTTAATGGGGGTGGCAAAAGTTGGATCGTGTTATTTTACATAGCGACATGAATTCGTTCTATGCAGCAGTGGAGTGTTTATTTAATCCAGAAATTAGAGATAAACCGGTGGCAGTTGGTGGTAATCCGGAAAAGCGTCACGGGATTATCCTAGCCAAAAATGAGAAAGCCAAAAAAGCCGGTGTTAAGACAGGAGAAGCTTTGTGGCAGGCAATGGGAAAATGTCCAGGGCTTATCATTGTACCGCCGAATTATGAACGGTATCTCAGATATTCAAAGTTATCCAGGCAGATTTACAACCGTTACTCGGATCAGGTGGAGCCTTATGGTTTGGATGAAAGTTGGATCTCAGTTACAAACAGTGTTAAGATTCACGGCAGCGGGGAGGAAATTGCAAAAAAAATCAGTCGAGAAATTCAAGCCGAGCTGGGAGTGACGGTATCAATCGGAGTGTCCTGGAATAAGATTTTTGCCAAGTTTGGTTCTGACTATAAAAAACCCAATGCGATCACAGTAATTAATCGAGATAATTATAAGAGAATCGTCTGGGAGAAGCCAGCAGAAGATTTACTCTATGTTGGTCGATCCACAAAGAATAAACTCTTGAAATATGGGATTTACACCATTGGCCAATTAGCAGAGAGCAATTTGGATTTCCTGGTTCAAGTGTTTGGGAAAATGGGGGTGGTTTTATGGCGGTTTGCCAATGGTCTGGATGATAGCCCGGTTAAAAGCTTTGATGAGCAATACAATGGCAATGAACGGCTGATTAAAAGCATTGGCAACAGTATTACGACACCCAGGGACTTAACTAATCTGAAGGACGTCAAGATCATTATTTATATGCTGACCGAAAGCGTGGCCATGCGTTTAAGGGAAACCGGCTGTTATTGTCAGACTGTGGCCATTCATGTTCGAAATAAAGAGCTGCATAGCTTCACCAGGCAAATGAAGCTCCATAAGCCATCGGATCTGACCAATGAAATTGCCAGAGCAGCCATAGATCTGTTTGTTAGAAACTATGATTTCAGCTCGGATATCCGCTCCATGGGCGTGAGGGTTACCGATCTGGTGCCGGATTCAACACCCATTCAACTGGATTTATTTGGCAATGAGGAATTACGGGTACGACAGGCAAGACTGGATGATACCGTGGATGGCTTGAAAAAACGCTTTGGTAATCTGGCAGTGCGACGAGCTGTAACGATTGATGATCCGATGGGGTGCCTGGATGCTAAAAAAGATCATGTCATCTATCCCATTTCATATTTTTAAAAGGAGTTTTTTATGGCAGTGAAGAAATTTGTGCCGGTGATTGCAAAATTTGAAAAAGATGGAAAGATCATTCCGATGAAGATATTGTGGGAAGATGGTCGAGAGTTTGACATTGACTTTATCTTTGATATCCGGCATAGATCGTCTTTAAAGGTCGGCGGACAGGGAACCCGGTATCTTTGTCGAATTAAGAATAAAGACGTTTATGTCTATTATGAAAAGCCAAAATAGTTTGTTGAAGGAAAGGAGCATTAGTTGCAGAATATATTTCATAATTTGACAAAACAGTGCATTAATCTTACAATGAAAACAATACCACAAAGGGGAGGTTCATTTAAAAAAGCTGATTATAAAAAAAGAACGGAATTTGTTATAGTTCAGCGATGTGATAAACGACTATCCTTTACTTAAAATAATACTGGAAAAACATACAACCATTGATGAACAGATATTGAAAAAAGAAAAGCTACCGAAGAAGAACTGAATATCTACCGGATGCGAAAAGATATCGTGACCCAGGCAAAGAATGAATGGCAAATTGATACAAGCCGTAGTGTGGATCTGCTCCCGGATGATAAGGAAGTCACCTGTGAAGTGTGAAGAAGGCCCATTAAGAACGTATTTTATATCAAAAATTCAATCAATCAGAATAGTCTTAAAACTGGATCCGAGTGTATCAGACATTTTGCAATTGCAGATAAGCAACATCTTGATAGCCTTTTGAAGAATGCCAAGCGTTTGAAGCGCCGGGAAGAAATCGAACACATTTTTCCAGGTATCGATTTACGAATTTATCAGTGGTCAAATTTTATTGATGAACAGCCGATCATTATCAATGATACCCTGTCTAAGAAATATTTTGAGTTAGGGGATTTACTAAGTAGTATCTATGGTGCATTTCTGAGACAAGAGAACAATAGTGATAAGGATTCATAGGATGAGATCCGGAGGATCTTAAATGAATCAGATGAGCTAATTGAGGAAATTTCGAAATATGTTAAAAGTCATAAAGATGATGTTCTCTATCCGCCAAGTCGGATTTTTCGACAAATGGAGCCACAGGGGTCGCCTAGCTGAAACAGGATGGTTATATCACGCCAAGAACGCTGTTTCGGATCCGGGACGATGAGGTTGCTCAAAAGATCTTTGAAAAATACGATGCTTTTTTTAAGACAAATAGAATCACAATCCTTAATGTCAGTCCCAAGCATGGCGTGGATTATCGGATCAGCGTCAGGCAAATATCATCCTGACAGCACCGTATGGCATCTTTTGTAAAAAGTATGGAGCCGAGATTCTAAGAGTAAATGAGATAGAAACCATTGCTTCAGAACGGGACCTGGTTGAAGTAAGGAAAGTCGTTGAGTACCGATCACTGGAATCCCTGATTTATATCATGCAGGATCTATACCTGTAGGAAAGCCCATACGCCATTGAGGAACTTTATTATGAATACAATGAAGTCTATTTCCAGATAAATAACGGTTTAAGCCGTGAATGTTTAAAGGTAGAGCTGCCAGGACTGGAAGCTATCGCAAGAAAAGCAGTCTATTTTCAAAGGGACTGAAAATAAAAAGAAGGTTCATGTATTCCTGGACGAATGTCGCAAGAAACCAGGTAATGTCACGAGCCGGGCAGATTATCTGTTTATGAAAGAGCAGCGTGAAGCAAATAGTCGAAGATCTGGATTCTAAAAACTATCAATTTATTGCTGAAAATAATGCAGGCAGTGTTAAACATATACGATTTAAAGGGGATAAATATGACTCAAGAATATGTAAGGAGAATATTGGGAGATTTTTATAGATATAGGTTTTTGGATAGCATAATAGAAGATGAAGAAATGAGTCGAAAAATGTTTAAAGTTCAAGAGCGTTTTAAAAGAATAACAAATATATGGAATGATGAATTAAACAGTGAATGGGTTTTAAGACATTATTTAGCTACTAAAATGATTATGAGTGCGACCCTTTTGATTAATTCAATGGATTTTGCTAATGAAAGAAATCTTAGAATTGTTGAGCCATATTTATTTTATTACTCAGTATTAACTTTATGTAGAGCTGTTGTTTACACTACACCAGAAAAGCAATGGAATGATGGCAAAATTATGACAATGACTCACACAAAAATTATTAATAGTGCTTGTAGTGCAATTGGATCAATAAATAGTGATCTCGGGCAAAAAGTAAAAAAATTTATTACATGCGCACAAGAAATGCGAGAATTATACTCATATAAATTTCCGGCAAATGGTTTATTAACATATTTTGATAGCAAAGAGAATGGCTGGGATTTGTTTATTGAAATATGTACAACATTAGCTGAAATAGCTCAATTTCAAAGCGAACAATTAGAATATTGTTTAAATAAAATGAAAAATAAATATTTTACCTTGGATTTTACTTTTCTAGAAAACGGTTTTATATACAAAGGAAATAATTTTGAATTTATTGATAATGAAGATTATTACAGATTAGGTTATTTCAAGAGAAAACAATCATACCCAGTCAATTTGTATTTTACTTTGAGAGAGGGAATGGTTGATGATTTCTTTGGTGCATGGAGCAAAGAAGTTGAAATAGAATCGGAAGAAGATGAATTATTCAATCCAGATAATAATATTAGAATTATATTTTATATGCCATAGTAATAACCTAACCCAGTATTGATCGAATATATATTTAAAAAAATTCAAGTTGAATTTTTAATCTGTACTCAATATTGTTTTTAAACAAACAAGAAGAGAGTCAAAAACGGCCGTTTTCGACTCTCCTTGTTATTTCACTTTACTGATTTAATTCATAGCGATATAATGGCGTCAAAAAAAGTGCCATATACTAAGAGTCGACATTATACTATTCGGCTTTATGGTTCTTCCGGAAAACACCTAATCATCGAAATAGGTGCATTATTCAATTGGAATACTCACTTGACTGAAACATTTTAGCTTGGATTCCCAAATATACATAACTAGGAATTGCTAGAAACCCTATAAATATAATGCTTGTAGAGATTATTAAGATATCAACACTAGCTATGTATAGTTTTTTTTGCTAACTAGGCTATTTTTATTATTTAAGCACCTTTGATAGTATATAGTTATGTGAATGCGGGGATCCATGATTTCAGATAAAAATTTATACTAAACAACGAAAAAATGATATAATTAATCATGTTAGCTAATGTATGGTTGCTTAACAGAAGACTGAATTTAATTATTTATGAAAATAGGAGACATTCAATGGATGTATCAACTACATTTAGTAGTAAAAACCACTTAAACACAGGTATAGCTTCAACTGAGAATAAAAAAGCATCAGCAGGAAGATTAGCTTCATTGCTTGACAAAATAATAAATAAAACTGATGATTATTTAGCAACAAAGAGTAAGACAGAAAGAAAAAAAATAGGTCAGTTCTTTACATCAAAAGAAACAGCTGTTTTTATGGCCTCACTTTTTGATATACCTTTACGTGCATCGATTTCAATTTGTGATCCTGGAGCAGGAATAGGTATTCTATCTGCGGCTCTAATTGAACGACTTGTGAATGAATCGAATGTCGAAGAAATTAATTTGGTTTGCTATGAGAATGATGCTGAAACAGCGCAAATATTAGAAGAAAATTTAAGCCTAATATCTAAACAAATTGCGATCAATTTTAAGTATGAAATAGTGATATCGAACTATATAACGAGTCAGAATGCTAACTTTAATAAAATCCGTTGTAGTGATCATATTTGTCGAGAATTCGATTTGATCATTGGAAATCCACCGTATCAAAAAGTTTCTAAGGATGCTCAAGAAGCATTACAGATGAAAGAGGTTTGTTATGGTGCGCCAAATCTTTATTTTTTATTTGCATCGATGAGCATTCTTAACCTTAAAAATAATGGCGAAATGGTCTATATAATTCCACGATCTTGGACATCTGGTGCATACTTCAAATCATTCCGGAGATTTCTTCTAGACAGTTGTTGTATAAAACAGATGCACTTATTTATCAGTCGGGACAAAGTATTTGATAAAGAAGAAGTTTTGCAAGAAACAATGATAATAAGACTCAAAAAAGACAGCTCTATTAAAATGGATTCTATTTTGATTACTACTTCACATAATAATCATGATTTCAAGAATTTAACAAAATTGATTGTTCCATATTCTTTAGTTGTTTCTGAGAAGGAAATGTATGTGTATCTAATCACGAGGGAATCAGAGATAAAAGTTTTAGAAAAGGTCCACAAATACTCACAAACATTGCCCGAAATTGGATTAAAAATGAAAACAGGTTTAACGGTTGATTTTAGGAATAAAGAATATCTTTTTGAACATCCTGGAGATTCGTTAGTTCCATTATTTTATTCACAGAATATGAAAAGTGGTAGAATTGTCTTTCCTAATAACGAAAAGATATTACAATATGTTACTACTGACAAAATGGGTCTAATTCAAATAAACCAAAATTATCTTTTCGTTAAGCGCTTTACTGCAAAGGAAGAGAAGCGACGTTTGCAGTGCGCCATGTACATTGCCGAAGATTTTTCAGAGTACAATTATATCAGCACACAGAATAAAATAAATTTTATTACGACTATTGATGGATCGACTATGAGTAGAGAATTATTAGCAGGTCTATATGTTTTATTTAATTCATCGTTATATGATTCATATTATCGAATACTTAACGGATCTACTCAAGTTAATTCAACAGAAATTAATAATATAGCAGTTCCAGAGCGAGAATTGATCGAAAAATTGGGGCTTTGCCTATTATCAGGGGATTTGACGACTACAGAAAAATGCAATGAAATAATGGAGATGTTTTATGGCAAAGATTGAAGAAAGTAAAAAAATTCTAGCTGAGATTGGAATGCCAACAAGACAACAGAGTGATCTTTGCAGTTACGTTCTTTTAGCATTGCTAAAATTGGATGAGTATGAATCATGGAAAAACTCATCAAATGAATGGATTCGAATACATGATATTATTATTTATTTGCGAGAAGCATATGGAGTAATTTATGCAGAAAACAGCAGAGAAACAATTAGAAAACAGGCGTTACATCATTTTAGAAACGCTGCATTAATTGAAGATAATGGCAAATCTACGAATTCACCGAATTACAGATACCGAATAACTTCTGAAACACTTGAATTATTAGCGAGTTTCGGAACTGAACTATGGAATGAAAACATGAAAAGTTTTAAAAACCACCATAGTACACTCATTGATATTTATGCTTCAAAGAAAAGAATGATAATGCAATCAGTAACTATTAACGGTCGAGATTTTGAGTTCTCACCAGGCAAACACAATGAATTGCAAAAAGCAATAATAGAGGAATTCGCACCCAGGTTTGCGCCGGGATCTGAGTGTCTATATGTAGGTGATACGACAGAGAAGGATCTGGTTAAAAATACAGAAAAGCTGAAATCCCTTGGATTTACAATAACGCTTCATGATAAGATGCCAGACATTGTTTTATATTTAGCAGAAAAAGAGTGGCTTTATTTCATTGAATCAGTTACGTCAGTGGGACCTATGGAACCAAAACGAATCAAAGAAATTGATGAAATGACTACTGATGTTAAAGCTGGGAAGATCTTTGTAACTGCATTTATTGATTTTAAAACGTTTAAAAAATTTTCAGATACTCTTGCATGGGAAACAGAAGTGTGGATTTCAGAAATGCCAGATCATATGATTCATTTGAATGGAGATAAATTCTTAGGACCACACAAGTTGAGATGAGCTGATAATAAATTAATATCAAAACTAAAGGAGTAATTTATGGCTAATTATCACGAATTAAAATACGTGAGGGTGCTAAGTGACAGAGGAGATACTAACTCAAGAGTGGATTTGTTACTTGAAGAGAATACTGAAAATTATTATGTAAGAAAAACGATTTATGGAGTAGAGCAACCATTATATCAAGGAATTTTCACAAGAGAAATAAGAGCATTATATAAATTAAATAACTGCAACAATATAGTGCATATTCATTCAGATCGTAATATGAAGGATTCAATTACGAAAGAAATAGTTGGATGCATATATCTTGAGTATATTTTTGGTGAGACACTCTCGAAAATTAACTTAACTTCTCAATCTTCAAAAGAAAAAATAAATATATTGAATCAATTATTGATAGCTATTGAGGTTGCCCACTCAAATGGTATAATCCATAGAGACATTAACCCGAACAATATTATGATTTCTGACCAAAATAACGTGAAAGTGATTGATTTTGGAATCTGCAAAATTAAGGAAATGGTAAACAATACAACTGTATATAGAATGGGTACAAATTTATATTCGGCCCCAGAAGTCCATCTTCACAGTGAAAATGCTACAGAAAGAAGTGACTTATACTCAATTGGCGCTGTTATTTACTATTTATTTACTGGAAAAGAACCTCCAATTGCAAATGAATTTAAGGATGTATTAGATAGAACATCAGGAGTTGATATTGAATTAAAATCTGTAATTAGAAAACTAGTTGCTGAATTACCAAATGAAAGATATAAAGATATTTATGAATTGAAAATAGATCTAAAAAATGTATTCAATAGGTTTTTGAACATTAATCTAGAAACTATTGTATCTATGGATCACGATAAGTTTGTAAAATTAAAAAAAATGAATCTAATTGCAAAAAATTCTAAAATTTCGGATACTGAACCTATAAGTCAAAATTTTTCGGATGTACATGCATTTAAAAGTGAAAATGAATCTTATCGCTTTTTAGGTCAGTGTTTTATGATGGAGTGTTTTTATGATGAAGATTTAAATATATTTCGTGTTCATAACTTTAAAAAAGTTGCGCCTATTGAAAGAGAACGATTTAAAGAAAAGTTTGCTGAAATATCAACAAGAATTCAAGTTATTGATCCCAGATTTGTTAATCGGTTAAATAAAAATGACAGTAATGAAATTAGGAACATTATCGATGCATATTGTGACGAATATTTGTCGAAGAATAATGTCGATTCAGAGTATAAAGAGAAATTTGGAGCTTGGCGTAAATTATTAGATATAACCAAAGCAAGCATTGAAAAAAACATAGTGAGACTTCAGTATGACAGTTTTTCACAAAAAAATGAATTTCTAATCTTTATATTAAAAAAAGGAGTATTTTTAGAAAATTTAGTACTAAATAAGGAACAGACATTTGTCTGTGAAAAACCATCAGCGAGTAAGAAAAGACTGAAACCATCTCTTATTGGTTATTATGAAGATGATTATTATTTAGATGAGCATGTTTTTTTAAAAATTCGTATCGATAGAAAAAAGAATAGTTTACCAAGAAGTGGTTTTATTTGTATTGATTACAGGAAAGATTTAGCGAATGTACAACGTCAGTTAGATGCACTTGATACAATTGAAAAAGAAGATTATTCATGTCCGTTTAATTTAAAAAGAATTATCTCGGGAATCGAAACCCCAAAGACAAGGGTTTTGGAGAATGAGCATACTCTCTTTAATAAGATGTTAGATATGTCGCAACAGGCTGCTGTAAAAAAGGCATTAAATTCTGAGTCATTATCAATTATCCAGGGACCTCCAGGTACCGGAAAAACCAATGTTGTTATCGAAATTATACTACAAATATTGAATGAGAACTCCAGAAATCCTGATCTTCCAGAAAAGAAAATATTATTAGTTTCGCAGTCTCATCCTGCTGTAGATAAAGTGCTTGATGATCTTATTGAACAATCACCCCAGCGACCAAATCTTTTGCGAATTGGTCGAGATGAAAAACTAAATCCAGAAATAAAAGAAGAGTATGGACTAAGCTCTTTTAAAGAGAAGTGGATTAATTCAGTTAGAACTAAATGCTTACACGTATCATATGGGTTAAGTAAGGAGTTAGGTGTAGATTATAAAGAATTTTGTCAATATTATAGTGAATTAGAAAAATCTATAATAATTGGTGACGATAAAAATAATATAGATCAAGAAATTATAAATAATTTTCGGGAAAAAACTAAAACACAAAAAAAAGAAAAATTAAGAAATATACTAGAAGTTCAACGACATTGGATCGACCAATTACCGCAATGCGATGAAGTTGATTTGTACATAATAAAAAGCACAACAATTATTGCTGGAACTTGTACGGGATTTATATCAAACAAGGTAATCCGTGATGCGGATTTTGAGTACTTAATCATTGATGAAGCGGCTAAAGCCACGTTCCCTGAATTAGCGGTTTCATTTAACAAGGCGGAGAAAATTATAATGGTTGGTGATCATAAACAACTCCCGCCAGTTTTAGATAATAATATCATAAAAGAAAACAAAGACACTATTGATCAGCGAAGTCTCGCTAAAGGGATCTTTGAAAAGTTATACGAAGCATTTCCTGAAGAAAATAAACATCGTTTAACGGTACAATATCGGATGCATCCTGCAATTGGGACATTAATAAGTCACGTTTTTTACGATAATGAGATTCAGAATGGAATCGAACTTGAAAAGCGATCGTTGGAAATTGAGGAATATACTAAAATTGCAATTGAGTGGTTAAGTACATCATCACACTCGTTAAGTGAGAAAAAGGAAAAACCTCTAGGAGTTGAACCACAACTAACTTATAGAAATGATTTAGAGATAAAAATTATTAAGGAAAAACTATCTTTTTTAGATAGTGAAATAAATCGTAAAGTTAAAGTTGGCGTTATTACGGCATACAGTGCACAAAAGTACGCATTAACAAATATGATTAATCAGCAACAATACATGAATTTAAGTATAGAAGTTGACACTGTTGATGCTTTTCAAGGAAGCCAGAAAGAAATAATTATTTACTCAACGGTGCGTAGCAGTGATAAACCTTCAAGGATAGGTTTTTTGAGATCTGAAGCAAGATTAAATGTCGCTTTCTCGAGAGCTCAATCGCTGCTTATTATTGTTGGAGATCACAAATTTTTAAATAACCGAATGATTTCGCAAAATAGATTTCCCGAAATCATTGATTACATCTACAAAAATGATTTTTGTAGAATAGAAGAAGTTTGAGGTGTATTATGGATAAATTAATAGATTCAATAAAAAGTCAAATACCTGTTGATGTTGATGGGTTTTCTTGCATCAAGACACAGAATATTCTTATCCCCTATATGGAAATAGGTATAGAATGCTTAATTAGAAACATATCAAATCTCAATTTATTTTTCGAAACAATTCTAAAACTAATAGAGATACAAGTAAATGATATTTTAGAAATAACTGATATTCTGGGAGTTACTTATGACATTACCAAGGAAGCAATTGTTGATATGGTTGCTCTTAATTTTATTAGCATATCAGAAAATAAATTAAGGGTTACAGATAAAGGTAAAGAAGCATTAAAGACTCAAAAACAAATTGAGATTAAAAAGAAATATTTAAATAAAGTTATGATAAATCTTGTTAATGGGAAAATTTCTGATGGTTACAATACAGTGTTAGAGAATGCTAATAAGAGATCAGTATGTTTGGTTGAAGAAATTACTGTTGATAAACAATTTCTTGACGCCAACTATCAAATGATTAATCAGGTTTTTAAAGAACAGCAGGAAAAGGATAGTGCCTTTGGTAAAAACAACATAACTAAGGAACTCTATAAAATTGTAGACATACATTACAATAAGCTAGTTTATGTAAATAATGAAGTATTTATTTATAAAAGTGAAGGTGCTGATGAAATCCAAATGCATTTTAAATCAGACCATAACAATGAATATCTTAGTTGTTTATATAATCAATTAAAGCAGGAAGTGAATCCATGTTTAGAGTATTTTTTCGAGAGAAATAGAGATTTAATTAATACGCAAACTGATCATATGCTAGCTCCAGAGGAAATGCTTGTCGAAGCCCGAAATGTTGCAAAAGAAGAGCTGAAAAAGAAAGATGATCATAATATGAACTTAGATTTATTCAAGTCAAGAAGGTATTCATTTAGCGATAAAGAATATATTAATTACTTCATCTTTAGTGATGAGATAATCTTTGATCGTCTAATTATTTACACTAATAGAATAAATAATATTCTGACAAAACAAGTTTTTCAAGAATTGAATAGAATCTTAAAGAAAAAAACAGTAGTAATTATTTACGACAAGGATGAATTTCGCGCTAAAGAGAATCTTGAATATTTTTTAGGAAATACTAATATAAATCTGTTTGTTATTCCGAGCGAAAATGTAAAAAAGACTCTTGTCTTTTTTGAATCATCCTTAAAGATTGAAATAGAGCAACGTATCATCAAAGCGTTTAATAAATCGATCAGTTATTTGACAGCTATCATCGATTTTAAATGCAACAAAAGTGATTCGGAATTTACTCATATTCTGTCAGAGTTTAATATTGATTCGAAAATATCACAAAGAAAAAATGATCAAGTTATAAATAAACCCCAAAAAAAAAGAAAGAAAATAAATCAGCGTTGAAATAGTTAGTATTCTTTAGATTCTAGAGTTTTTTATGAGCAATAATAGTCATATGTCAATTAGTAAGAATTTTAATGTTATTATATCGGATATTCAGGCGGCAATAGTTCTGTATTTAGATGCTTTTGGGGGTATTAAATGGATAATCAAATAGAGCTAGTTTCAAATACGAGTATAAATAATTCACTGACAGTATATGAAGATCAATTAATTAAATTTCTATCAATGTACAATTTACCGGTTGATAAGGTGCTTGTTAGTATAAGTGAACGAAAAAAGGTAATCAAAAATTTTGACGATGCACTAGTATTATTAAATACTGACTATCGATTAGAAGCTTTTTATATTTCTAAATTTATGGCGGCAGTGAGTGCCGGTTTGTTTGATGCTGCTTTAAATTATTTATGGGATGAAACTATAAAACAGCTTCGTATAAGAGTATCACATTATGATATTCAGTACTTTTATGACATTTCAGTTCAAAGCGATAAAAGGAAACGTCTTAACGGTATAGAAGACCTAAATAAATTAGATGATTCTGAGTTAATTAATGGAGCTAAAGAAATTGATCTTATATCTGATTTAGGATATCGTCATCTTGATCATATAAAATATATGAGAAACTGGGCGAGTGCTGCTCATCCTAATCAATCAGAAATAACGGGATTACAATTGATATCTTGGCTGGAAACTTGTATTAAAGAAGTAATATCTTTACCTATATCAAATGTTACAATTGAAATAGGAAAGCTACTAAAGAATATAAAAGAGAATGAAATCAATAAAGACGACGCTGATTCAATAGCAAGTTTTTTTTGTAATTTATCGCTTGAAAAAGCAAATTCACTAGGTGCTGGTTTATTTGGGATATACACTAGAATAGATACTAACGAAATCACTAGACAAAACATAAATCTACTATTACCAATGCTGTGGTCAAGAATTGACAATACTACTAAAGATGAACTTGGCATTAAATACGCTAGATTTGTTGCGAATGGTGATAAGGCTGAAGCAAAATTGTGTCGATCATTTTTAGCATTAGTTTCAGGAGAACAATTTTTGCCAGAAAATGTTCGTGTCACTGAGATTAATACAGCATTAGAAAACCTAAGGGAGGCGCATAATTCTGGAACCGGTAATTTTTATAAAGAACCTTCATTTGTTAAACAGTTGCAAAGACTTGTTGGTACACATGGTATTCCAAAAATTATTGACAGTAACTATGTTCATATAATTATTGATGCATTTCTTACAAATGGAAATGGTGTATGTTGGGATGCTGATTCGATTTATATTGAGTTAATTAAAAACTTTTCTGAACGACAAGTGATTATTGCAATAATGAGTTTTTTAAGTGATAATATATCAAGTAAATTGCAGTTTCAATTATGTTTAAAAAAGTACGATGAACTTATCGAAATACTTGAACCTAAAATCGCCATTCCAGCAGTTCAAGAGATGCTCTATAAGATTAAGACATATTCAGGTGATAAGTGCTCTATGCGAGAAGATGATAGAATAAAACAACAAGTTAGTTTACTCAGAAAGTTATTAAAATAATTAGATGTATTCTAAAATGAAAGTGCTGTGAAAAAAGCGGTTTTTGGCAATAATACATTTTTCTAGTCCCCCTTAGTGTAGAAATAAAATCGTAGAAATCTCTAAACTTAAGTAATGTGTAACTAAATCATATTACTTCTCTTTATTAGTGTCGTAAATACGGTAGGGAACACCATTTGTGTGAACAGGAAATTAAGATTAGTTATGACGATAATCTTTAATACAAATTGTCACCTTGAACCGGTATGAGTATTCCTACGATTTAGAGGCCCTTGGGGTTTTTCAGCCGAAATATTCACAAACCGGAACAGACCGCTACCACCAAATAAAGTGACAATGAAGATAAAGTGATGTTTAAGTAATTTGTATATTTACTTTTGGAAATAAGTGGCTTTCATAATGACGGCTCCTATGTGTTAGTAATTGAAAAAAGTAATATGGCATAATGTTGTCGTAAAAGTGTCGCACTTGACAGTAAAAAGGCTTAATTATGACATTTACCTACTGTTTCGTAATCAGTAGGTCGGGGGTTCGATTCCCCCCGCTAGCTCCAGTAAAAAATAATATTTAGTTAAAAGAATGGCTTTAATTAG
>PGZR01000098.1:0-11248 GCA_002841405.1 Firmicutes bacterium HGW-Firmicutes-4
TGCGATACGTCCACTCAAGCTACAAACGCTTTTCTATGCTGTGAATGTGGCTTATGTCAATATGCATGTGTAATGGACCTACAACCTTGGAAGTTCAATACCATGCTCAAGCGAGAACTAGGAAGCAAAGGGATCAAAAATCCTCATCACAATGTACCAACAACAGCTGTACCCTTCAGAGAAGGCAAACAGTTTAACGTTTACCGTTTAGTATCACGATTGGGACTGACGAAGTATGATCTTCCGGCTCCGATGGTTGAAACGGATAAAGTGTTTACTAAAGTCAACCTATTATTGTCACAACATATAGGTGCTCCTGCAGTAGCAGTTGTAAACGTTGGAGATCATGTGGAAAGAGGACAACTTATTGGGGATATCCCCGAAGGTAAACTGAGCTCAAAAGTTTTTGCTAGTATTAGCGGTAGGATTTCAGCCGCGGATAGTGAAAAGATCACTATCGAGTCCTAAATCATATTTTAAGGGGGATAATTATGGACTTTACAATGTTAATCGCCGCATTTGGCGGTGGCTTATTAGCCACATTTATGGGAGGGCTTCAAGCCTTTATTTTCACAGGTTTAACCGTTTTAGCGGCAATCATGGGTGGAGATTTTGGAGCTCCTGCAATTGGTATTGTTAGTTTTGGTTCTTGGTTTGGTCCACATGTTGCCTTCGCTGGTGCCGTAGCCGGTGCTGCATTTGCAATGACAAGAAATCACATTGAAAATGGTCAAGATATCGTAACACCACTTGTTAAATTTGGCGATCCTATGGTATTGATCGTTGGTGGTATCTTCGGTATGGTTGGGTTCCTGATTCAATATATCGTTGGACCACTGGTTGGACCAATCGTATTTGGTGGAATTCTTGGTGAAGGCGCTGCCGGTTGGACTGACACCGTTGCTTTCACTGTTATGCTTTCTGGTATTATTGTACGTTTAGTATTTGGTAAAACAGGTTTGACTGGGAAAACTCCAGCAGGCGAAAAACGCGAATGGATTTCGACAGGAAGCCGTTTAGGATTTGTTCTTACTTATGGCGCTGGTATTGGTATCTTAATTGGTGGCGTTGCTGCTACTTTAGGAACCCTTGGATTAGTTGATGGCGTTGCCGAAGCAGCTTATTTATTCTCAATGACACCAGTTATCGGTTTTGCAGTTGCTGCTATTTCTCTAATCTTCATCACTTGTGGACACTATTTTGAAGGATGGCATCATATTGTTTTACCTGCAGGTTCAACCGCAGTATTAGTATTCACAGCTACCTTAAATCCTTTTGCCGCAATTATCGGTGGAGCGATTACAGGTATGGTTACAGCTTTCTTAGGAGAATGGGCAGCAAAAACTTTCAACAGTCATTGCGATACTCATATCGACCCTCCAGCCGTAACTATCTTTATTATGCAGTTAATCAACTTTACAATTATTGGCGGACTAATTTTAGTTTAATCTTTAATTGAAGTATTTTGTAAAAATTTAAACATTCACAGTATAGAAAGAAGTGGTATTTTGAAAAAAGCAGTTGGTTTTATGGAATTTAAGAGCATTCCAGTTGGTATAGAATCCACTGATGAAATGCTGAAATCCGCAAATGTTGAGCTGCTGATGGCATCACCATGTTAGAGTCTCACGTTATACCGAATATTCATCCCGATGTTTTACCAGCAATGTTAGGCGCTGGGGAGATTGGTGATGTGAAATCTCTTGGTATTGTTGAAACGATTAATGCTATTTCTTCAATTTTGATCGGAGATATTTGTGCGAAAGCATCAAACGTAGAACTCCTTGAAATTCGAATTGCTAGAGGCTTGGGTGGAAAAGGCTTTGTATTAATCACTGGTGAAATTTCTTCTGTTAAAATGGCCATTCAAACGGCCCAAACAGAGATGGCAGAATCAAATCTCATTACGAGTTATTCTGTAATTGCATCTCCACATAAGGATATTGCAAAAATATTATTTTAACAAAAGAAAAAATTAAAAATGTATAAAAGACAAATGGCTTCGGTCATTTGTTTTTTATACATCAAATTTCTATTTTTTATAAATGCTCCAAGGCCATTTATAAAAAATAGAACGATACTACCTCATTATAAAGGAGATTGTCATGGCTCGAAAAAGTAAACCTAAATCACAATTAATAAAAGACACAGCTATTCAAAGTAATTTGGATACACCGAATTCAAGTGAAGTGGGGAATGAAGAAGTGGGAAAATTGGATGATTTTATAAAAAAGGTTGGCAGAGTAATCACTGGTAAAGAAGAAAACGCCGAGGATTTGAGTGACAACAATCCCCAGGAAATGATCGAAGCAAAAACAGATACGGATAATCAGATAAAAGCAGATGCAGATGCGAAGGCAGAATCGGAAGCGAAAGCAAAAAAAGAAGCGGAAGCAAAATTGAAAACCGAAGCTAAAGCGAAGAAAACAGCCGAAGCAAAAGTAAAGGCCGAAGCAGTGGCAAAAGCGGAAGCAGAAGCAGAAGCAAAAACAAAAGCTGAAGCAGCGGCAAAAGCAAAAGCGGAAGCCGAAGCAAAAGCAAAGGCTGAAGCAGCGGCAAAAGCAAAGGCTGAAGCAGCGGCAAAAGCAAAGGCTGAAGCAGCGGCAAAAGCAAAGGCCGAAGCAGAGGCAAAAGCAAAGGCCGAAACAGCGGCAAAAGCAAAGGCTGAAGCAGTGGCAAAAGCAAAGGCGGAAGCAGCGGCAAAAGCAAAAGCGGAAGCCGAAGCAAAAGCAAAGGCCGAAGCAGCGGCAAAAGCAAAGGCCGAAGCAGAGGCAAAAGCAAAAGCGGAAGCTGAGGCAAAAGCAAAGGCCGAAGCAGCGGCAAAAGCAAAGGCGGAAGCTGAGGCAAAAGCAAAAGCGGAAGCAGAGGCAAAAGCAAAGGCGGAAGCTGAGGCAAAAGCAAAGGCTGAAGCAGCGGCAAAAGCGGAAGCCGAAGCAGCGGCAAAAGCAAAGGCCGAAGCAGCGGCAAAAGCAAAGGCTGAAGCAGCGGCAAAAGCAAAGGCTGAAGCAGCGGCAAAAGCAAAGGCCGAAGCGGAGGCAGCGGAACAAAAAGAAATAGAATTGGCTAAAATTGCCGCTCATGCGAAAGCGGAAGCAGATAAGAAAGCAAAGGAAGTTGCTGAGAAATCAAAAGCACTGATAGAAAAAGTTCACGAAAAAGCTAAGTCAGAAGCTGAGCAAGTAAAAAAAATAAAGGATGTAAAAATTAAATCTGAGCTTTTATTAGAGAAAGCTCTTACCAGTGCGCAGAATCACGCTGAAGCGATCGTTAAAACAAAAGAGGTTAAGCAAAAATCAAAAGCACTAATTGAAAAAGTTCATGCGAAAGTTCAACAAGAAACTGATACGTTTAGACAAAAGTCAGAAGAAAAACGTGAGAAAGTGGAAAAACAGTTAAAAGCAGAGTTGGAGCAAACAAAGAGAATCGAAGTAATTAAAAAACAAGAAGTTGATGCAGTTGAAGAAAGCAAAATTGAGGTTGAAGATCATATTCGCAGTGAAGTCAAAAAGAAAGCGAAAGAACTGGAAGAAATAACTGCTAAAGCTGTTGAACGAGCAATTGCAAAAGAAAAGAAAGTTCGAGCTGAAATTGCAGAAAGAAGACTGAAAGCCCAAGCTGAAAAAGAACAGGTTAAAAAAGCAAAAAAAGAAAAAGATCTACCATTCCACCTATTATAAAATATAAGAAGTTCCTTTTAAAAAGGAGCTTCTTTTTTTGATCGAACAACTCCAAAATGACGTATGCTTTAGCTATACAATTAATTCAGATTGTAATATAATAAAACCATTAAAAGTACAGGATAAAGAGGGAACAATGTCATATTTAGCGCTCTATCGGAAATATCGGCCACAAACCTTTGATGAGGTGGTGGGCCAGGACAGTATCACCCGAATACTGAAAAATCAAATTAAATATAATCGGATCGGACATGCTTATCTGTTTTCGGGAATTAGAGGAACCGGAAAAACCTCTTTGGCAAAGATTTTTGCCAAAGCGATTAATTGCCCCAATGGAATTGATGGAAATCCGTGTAATCAGTGTGATGTTTGCCTGAAAATTGATCGCCCCGGTATCATGGACATTATCGAAATCGATGGCGCTTCCAATCGTGGCGTGGACGAAATACGTGAAATTCGGGAACGGATAAAATATCCTCCAACAGTTGGGAAGTATAAGGTTTATATCATTGACGAAGTGCATATGCTCACCAAGGAAGCCTTTAATGCTTTATTAAAAACACTGGAAGAACCGCCGGAACATGCGGTATTTATATTGGCCACGACAGAACCAAATAAGTGTCCAGTGACGATATTGTCGCGCTGTCAGCGCTATGAAATTCGTCCTATTCCAAAAGCTCTTATTATTGAACAGATGAAGAAGATCTGTCAAGACCTTCAAGTGCATATGTCGGATGAAAGCTATGACTTTATCGCAACCCGGGGCGAAAACTCAATGCGGGATTCCCTGAGTTTATTGGATCAGATTATTGATCTGAAGGATGAAAAAGGTGATGTTTCCTTCAGTGATTTGCTGGCATTCACGGGTATGGCCGATAAACAGAGCATCTGCAATTTGGTAAAACAAATTATTTCTCATGATAGCGCGGGTGTTTTAATCTGTTTAAGAGATCTGGTCAGTAATGGAAAAGATAATATCTTATTAATGGATCAGATAATCGAATTTATACGTGGGATCCTGATAACAAAAACCGCTAAAGTCACGGCTAAAGAAATTCTACTCTGCACCATTGAAGATTTGGCTGCCTACGAAGAATTAAGCATACAACTGACATTTGAGCAATTATATCAAATGATCAGCCAACTCATAGAGGAAAAAAACAAACTCAAATATAGCAGCTTACAGGGAATAATTGTGGAAATGGCCCTATTAAAGCTTTGCTTGGGAGAACAAATGACGATACAGACCCCAAGAGCAGAAATTACTTCACAAAAAAAAGAGATCCGGTCAGTACCGCCAATTGATCACCAAAGCAGCTCGTCGATAAAAACCGTTTTAGCCGGAAATTTGATGCAAATCAAAAAACAGCCGCCTGATAACAGCCTGATTGAAACTGAGCTTGAAGGAATGGAAGAAGAGCGATTTTCAGCAGATGTTGAAGCCATAGAAGTGGTGCCAGAAAGCAAAGACAGGGTTGAATCAAACAGGCAAGTAGCAAAGCTTGCTCAGCCTGTTTCTGATACAAAAGAAAAGAACGTCAACAATCGTCATGATGAGATGAGGTTTTTTAAAATTCTCTGCGAAGAAATCGGAAAAACAAATTCAGGTCAGGCGATGTTTTTAAAACGAGGTGAACCAGCACTGGAGGGAGAGGAACATCTGTCAATTATCTATTCGATGGAAAACAAGAATTTTTATCAGTTTGTTAATAAACCGGAATTGATAAAGGGCTTTGAATTAGTACTCTCTCAGAAAACAGGAAAAACCATCACCGTCTCAATTAAATTGGAGGAAGAAAATTTCAATGAGCTTGATCTGGTCGAAAAAACCCTGCGAATCGTCAACGACGAGGCTGTCAAAGTGATTAAAACCGAGAATGAACTTGAAAATTAGGTTAAAAAGATAGTGATATCAATCGACTATTAGTGTTATAATAATGAAGTTATTAAGAATAGTAAACTATTGGAGGACAGTATGGCAAAAAGAAAAATGCCGGCCGGAATGGGCGGTGGTAACATGAATAATATGATGAAACAAGTGCAGAAAATGCAACAAGATATGGCGAAATTGCAGGAAGAACTGGAAGAGCGGGAAGTTGAAGCTACAGCCGGCGGCGGAGCCGTTAAGGTCGTGGCAACCGGTAAAAAGACTATTTTATCAATCAAGATTGATCCGGAAGTGATCGATGAAGATGACATCGAAATGCTGGAAGACCTGGTACTAGCTGCTGTCAATGAAGCCATAGTCAAAGCCGAGGATATGGTTAATACCGAGATGGGAAAAATTACCGGTGGAATGAATATTCCGGGTTTAATGTAGGTCATCAATGGGCTATTACCCAAAAACCCTTGAGCGGCTGGTTCTGGAGTTGGGAAAACTACCTGGTATCGGAGAAAAATCAGCGCAACGGTTAGCATTTCATATTATCAATCTCTCGGACGAAGAAATAGCAAGCCTTTCCGAGGCATTAATATCAGCAAAATCAAAAATAGTATTGTGTCAGAAATGTTTTACCATTACCGATAAAGAAATTTGTGATATATGTGAAAATCCAAAACGAGATCAGGAAACCATCTGTGTGGTTCAAAGCAGCCGGGATATTTTCGCAATTGAAAAAACCCGGGAATACAACGGGCTGTACCATGTTCTTCACGGTGCGATATCACCGTTGGACGGTATTGGCCCCCAGGACATTAAAGCCCGGGAACTATTGCTGCGAATTGGCGAAAGTGACATTAAAGAAGTCATCATGGCAACAAATGCGACCGTCGAAGGCGAAGCTACAGCCATGTACCTAGGAAATCTGATCAGTCCTCTTGGGGTAAAAGTCACCCGGTTGGCCAAGGGTATCCCCATCGGTGCGGATCTAGAATACACAGATGAAATAACATTAATTAAAGCCTTTGAAGGAAGAAATGAGATATAAACCTTTAAATAAAGGAGAATAAAGAATGTTTATTAAAGAAGGAATTATTGCATCACCAGGTATTGTTATCGCTAAGGCACTTGTTTATGAAAAAATTCTGGTGGCAGTAGACAAGAATAAGGTAGAAGATACAGCTGCAGAACTTATTAAATTTCAGAATGCTGTGAAGAAAAGCCATGAGCAATTGGAATCCATTCGGGTAAAAGCTGTGAGTGAGCTTGGCGAAGAAGAAGGCAAAATTTTTGAAGCTCACGCCATGGTTCTGGATGATCCGGAATTTGTCGAAGGTGTCGAAGCGGAGATAAATGACAATAATCTGGGAGCGGATTATGCGGTTAAGATCGTCACCGATCGGTTTTATGATATCTTTGATCAGATGGATGATCCTTATTTCAGCGCTCGGGCAGCCGATATTAAAGATGTGGGTACTCGGGTACTCCAGAATATTCTTGGGATTGTCCAGGCAGATTTATCAAGTTTAGACGAAGATGTGATTATCATTGCCGATGATCTGACCCCATCAGATACGGCACAGATGGATAAAAAGCGGGTAAAAGGCTTTGCAACCAATATCGGCAGCCGAACATCACACACGGCCATTATGGCACGCAGTCTTGAAATACCAGCCGTTCTAGGCTTGGGTAATGTTACCGAGACGGTCAAAACAGGCGATATGATGGTTGTTGACGGACTGTCTGGCAAGGTTTGTGTTAATCCTACTAATGAACAATTGGAGTCATATGAAAACGAAAAATTGAAATACCTGAATTACCTGAAGGAACTGGAAGAGCTCAAAGATCTGGACGCAGTTACATTAGATGGCAGAAAAGTCGAATTAGTCGGGAATATCGGCGAACCCAATGACGTGGCAGGGGTGTTGAAAAACGGTGGGGTCGGGGTTGGACTCTATCGAACTGAATTTTTATACATGAACAGCGATGTGATGCCCAGCGAAGAAAAACAGTTTGCGGCCTACCGTTCGGTTTTGGAGGGCTTTCCCAAAGGGCCGGTAATTATTCGAACCCTGGATATTGGCGGCGATAAAAAACTGCCTTATTTGCCGATGGATGATGAATTGAATCCATTTTTGGGCTTGCGGGCAATCCGACTTTGCTTCAAAGAAGTAGGCTTGTTTAAAATTCAGCTCAGAGCAATATTAAGAGCCAGCGTTTATGGACATGCTCATATTATGTTTCCGATGATTTCATCAATCACCGAGGTCAGACAAGCAAAAGCAATCCTTCAGGATTGTATGAAAGAATTAGATGAAGAACAGCTCCCCTATGATAAGGATGTTAAGGTAGGGGTGATGATTGAAATTCCTTCGGCCGCTATTGCCGCTGATATTATTTCGAAAGAGGTTGATTTCTTTAGTATTGGCACCAATGATCTCTGTCAGTACACCTTGGCGGTAGACAGAATGAATCAGGAAGTATCCTACCTGTATGATCCATTTAATCCCGCCATTTTACGTCTAATTAAACAGGTAACCGCAACGTCTGACAAAAAAGACAACTTTTTCACCGGCATGTGCGGTGAAATGGCTGGGGATCCTTTAGCAGCTGTTCTGCTGTTAGGATTAGGACTTTATGAATTCAGCATGAGCGCCCTGTCAATCCCTCAGATTAAAAAGATCATACGTAATGTCCGTTATGAAGATGCGAAAAATATTGCTGATGCCGCTTTGAATATGGAAACTGGTGAGGAAATAATGGATTTTGTTCAGGAATCAATGAAAAAATTGAATTTAAATATTTAGAAAAGAATCATTAGGAGGAATTACAATGGTAAAAAAAGAAGTGACAGTATTAAATGCAACAGGTTTGCATGCTCGCCCGGCGTCCATGTTTGTTCAAACAGCCGGTAAATTCAAATCAAAGATATTTGTTATAAAAGAGGGGAACTCGATTAATGCAAAAAGCATTATGGGTATTATGGCCGGTGGAATTTCCCAGGGAACGACCATCGAAATTCAGGCTGAAGGTGACGATGAAAGTGAAGCAGTAGATGCATTGGTGCAATTAATCAATGATAAGTTCGGCGAATAGTTTCTTTGAAATAAAAAATAAAATAAATGACTGTTAATTAAGGGTGTTTTGAGGTAAAATGTAGTAAATATCACAATGAAAGTGGAGGAATTTAAAATGAGCAGTAACAAATTATATTTTGTTGGCGGACTTTTTCTTGGAACCATCATCGGCGGGACACTGGGTGTGTTGTTGGCGCCAGACGCTGGCGAGCAAACTCGAAAAAAACTAGCTGAAGGCACAGAAGAAGCCTTGGGCAATGCATATGATCAAGCCGTGGAATATGGTGAAAATCTCAAAGAACAATTCCAGGACATGCAAGAACAATTTACTGAACGTGTTAATGAATACAAAAACCAGATTGAAAGCAAAATTCAGGAAATCCAGGATGAAGTTGAACAGGATATTGCTGATTTAAACGAAGAACTGGAAGCCCTTGAAAAAGAAGAAGCTGAAACTGCTGATGAAGAAGAAGCGTAAGGATTGGATGCTATAAATGATTACGCTAAATTTTAGCTTGTGGGAACTAGCGCTTTTATTAGTTGGGGTTGCCTTTGTGGTCGGAACGGTTTATCTGGTTAAGCTGTTTAAAAGTCTGGCAGCAACCTTTGACACAACCACCAAGCTGATGGAAGACAATCGTCTGGCACTGCGCAGTATTATGGATAATGCCGATGACATAACCAAATCGACAGCACATATTGTCGATAAGTCGAGCATGATGGTGGACGAGGTTGAAGTGGCATTGAATACCATCAAACAGGACGTAATTGATCCGGTAGTAAAAGCAGCATCGGTATTAAAAAGAGGCTTGGGAGTTTTTCAAACCAGGAATAGAAGAAATAAGGTATAGGCCGTGGATTACAGCCCTAGGCCCAATGACGGTGAACACCTCATTGGGTCTAGTTTTGGATAGCGATTAATTATGAAATGGAGATTATATGAACAGTAATAACATAATTGATATTGGAAAAACAAGTATGGTCAGTATTAAAGGCGAAATCGATATTTATTCTATTGAAAAATTCAGGGAAACAATTGAAGAAAAAATGAAGACCCAAGCAGCAGAGATTATTCTTGATTGTTCCGAGTTATCCTATATGGATAGCACCGGCATGGGAGTTTTAATTGAACTGAGAAATAAATCAAAAGAGATGGGACAAAAGATTATTATGATGAATCCGCGGCCCAACATCAAAAAACTATTGGCCCTCACAGGGGTTGATAAAATAATTGACATTGTAGACAATCCGGTAAACTAAGCAAATTGAGAAGGGGAAGAAGAATGGATAGTATAAAACTGACACTACCGGCTAAACCAGAATATGTCAGCTTAGCACGTCTTACAATTGCGTCAGTAGCAAATAATATGGGTTTTTCCATTGGCGACGTGGAAGATCTGAAGGTTGCCGTATCTGAGGCATGCACAAATGCATTAAACCATAGTAAGAACTTAGATACAACCTACGATTTGACTTATGTTGTGGAAAATCAAAAATTGGTCTTTACGGTAACGGATCGAGGCGTTGGTTTTGAACCGGAGTCAGTAGCGATGCCGGATCTAAATGGCAAACAATTAGGTGGCTTTGGTTTATTCATCATCAAATCACTAATGGATAGGGTGGAAATTATTAGTGAGCGAGGATCGGGAACCTCAATTACCATGATTAAGAACCTATCGACAACCCATGAAGTATGAGCGAAAAATCAGTAAAGAAGATATCAAAAAGTTATTTGCCGAATATGAAGAAACAAGGGATCGGGATTTAAGAGACCTGATTATTGAAAATTATCTTTATATACCAAAAATTTTGTCGCGTAAATATGGTCATAAAAGTGGCGATAATGAAGATATCTTTCAGGTCGCCTGTCTAGGTTTAATGTATGCGGTAGAGCGCTTTGATGTCAGTCGCGGTTATGAGTTTGATACCTTTGCCACGCCAACAATTATTGGCGAAATTAAACGCTATTATCGGGACCGGGAATGGCTGATCCGAATACCAAGGAAGGTCCAGGATCTCAATCGGGAGATTAATCAAACCCGGACAACCCTGGAACATAAGCTGATGCGATCACCAACCATCTCGGAAATTGCAGTTTATCTGGAGATATCAGAAGAAAGCATCATCAAAGCCATGGAAAGCAGTAATGCTTATTATCCAAAATCCCTATCGATGGAATACGAAAGTAATCAGGATGGCCAGGAGGTCAGTTTGATGGATTTGCTGGGAAACCTGGATAACAACATGGAAAATGTTGAAAATATCGATCTTTTAAAGCAAAAGATTCAAGCACTTAATCCAGTTGAACGGATCATTGTGGAACAGCGGTTTTTTCGGGGAAAAACACAAAAAGAAGTGGCAGAGTACATCAATAAATCTCAGATGACTGTATCGAGAATTGAAAAGAAAGTGATGAAAAAAATAAAAGAGGACTTATAAATGAATCTTTTTGTGGATTATTTTCTAGAAATATTATAAAATAGCCTTATACCAAAAAACCAATTAAATCATTGGCAAAAATAAGCGAGGGGGAAACAGCATGAAAACGTATCCAACAAAGAACATCCGTAACATTCTTATACTAGGTCACGGTGGGAGCGGAAAAACAACCTTGA
>PGZR01000098.1:11262-14009 GCA_002841405.1 Firmicutes bacterium HGW-Firmicutes-4
AAAGTTTTCAATTTCATCATCTATTATTCCTTTAGAATTTGGTGGACATAAGATCAATCTTATTGATGTGCCAGGTTATTTTGATTTTATTGGGGATGCCTACGCAGCACTTCGAGTGGCTGATGCCGTTGTTATCGTCGTTGACGCACTGTCTGGCGTTCAGGTTGGAACTGAAAAAGCCATTGAACTTTTAGAAAAAGCAAACATTCCGGCATTTATCGTCGTTAATAAGATGGATCGAGAAAACGCCACCTTTGCCAAGGTCATGGACGAATTAAAGGAAACCTTTGGTAATAAGGTCGTGCCCTTTGAATTACCAATGGGTGAAGGCGAAGAAATGAATGGAGTTGTTAACATCGTTGATATGACTGGTAGCGAACGAAAAGAGAATCGCTGTTTCGATGTGGCCATCAATGACGAAATGAAAGCAGAACTGGAACCCTATCGGGACATGATTATGGAATCGGTCGCTCAGACCAGCGAGAGCCTGATGGAAAAATATTTTGAAGGCGAAGAGTTAACCCGGGATGAAATCCATAGCGGAATTCGCAAAGGAGTTATTGATGGCGAACTGATGCCGGTTTTATGCACCTCAGCAACCCTGAACATCGGGGTTGAAACCCTGGAAAATATGCTCATTGAATATCTCCCGTCACCAGGAGAAGGTAAGTTTGAAGTGGGCAAGGACCCCCGGGACAAAAAAGAAATCGAACGGAAATGCAGTAATAGTGAACCTTTTTCGGCATTGATATTTAAAACAGTTGCTGACCCCTATGTTGGTAAATTGTCGATATTTAAAGTCATGTCAGGGGTTCTAGACCATTCCGTAGAAATATATAATGCAACCCAGGAAGTAAAAGAAAAAGCCAATCATATTTATGTTCTCAGAGGTAACAAACAGATTGAAGTTGAAAAGCTGGAAGCCGGAGATATCGGCGCATTCTCCAAGTTAAGTGATACCGTCACCGGGGATACATTAACCAGCATCAAGTCACCGATTGTATATGATAAAATTGAACTGCCAAAACCAATTATCTCCATGGCTATTGAACCAAAAACTAAGGCTGATATTGATAAACTGGCCACCGGCCTGCATCGATTGGTGGAAGAAGATCCAACCATGACAGTGAGCCGTAATAAGGAAACCAAGCAAACCCTGGTATCTGGTTTGGGAGAAATGCATCTTGAGATCATTTCCCAAAAACTGAAACAAAAATTTGGGGTTGATGTTAATCTGGTTGATATGAAAGTTCCCTACCGGGAGACGATTAAGAAAAAAGCAACCGCCGAAGGAAAACACAAAAAACAATCCGGCGGCAGCGGTCAGTTTGGTCATGTCTGGATTGATTTTGAACCGGGCAGTGATCCGAATGCGCCATTCCAGTTTGTCGATAAGGTGGTTGGCGGAGCCGTTCCCCGAAACTTTATTCCGGCCGTTGAAAAGGGACTTGAAAACTGTATGATCGAAGGGGTTCTGGCCGGCTATCCCGTTACAGGCGTGAAAGCGACCTTATACGATGGGTCCTATCATGCGGTGGATTCCGACGAAATGTCCTTTAAAATGGCAGCTACTGCGGCATACCGTAAAGGCATGAAAGAAGCAGCCCCGGTTATCCTGGAACCCATCTATCACATTGATATTACCGTACCGGAAGAGTACATGGGTGATATTATGGGCGATTTAAACAAAAAACGCGGGCGAATTATGGGAATGGATTCAGCATCAGGCGGAAAACAACGAATTCTAGCTGAGGCACCCCTGGCAGAAATGTTTAAGTACGCCACCGAGCTACGCTCCATGACCCAGGCTAGAGGCGAATTCGCTATGGAATTTGTCCGTTATGAAGAAGCGCCGATGATTATTTCAGAAAAAGTCATCGCCGCGGCACAAAAAGAAAAAGCACAATAAATAATAAACGCAACATAAAGCGGGAAGAAATTCCCGCTTTTCTTTTTTGCGTGAAGGCAACGAGCCAATCACAAGCCTGCTTGTAGTTGGCGACTGCCCGCGAACTACGATGAAGCAAAGCGGAATCGTGGTTGTCCAAATCCATAAGAGTATGTTATAATAGTTCGATTAGGATACGAAGGAGCAGTCAATGGAATTATTAGAGAAAAAAATTAGACAAGAAGGTCGTGTCAAAGGCCAGGGAATCCTCAAGGTGGATTCTTTTTTAAATCATCAGTTGGATGTGGGACTATTCGAAGAAATGGGAAAGGCTTTTTCCAAACGCTTTGCCGGAGAGGGAGTCAATAAAATCCTGACCATCGAGACATCAGGAATTGCCATTGCAACCAGTACAGCCAGATATTTTGACTATTGTCCGGTGGTTTTTGGAAAAAAATATGTATCGTTAAACTTAGACGAGGAAATCTATTCCAGTGATGTCTATTCCTATACCAAACAACAAGCCTATAAAATTATGGTATCAAAAAAATATTTAAATCCGACCGATCGTATTTTAATTATCGATGATTTCCTGGCCAATGGCAAGGCGGTCGAAGCCTTAATTGATTTAATTAATCAGGCCGGTGCCACCCTGGTGGGTGTGGGCATTGCCATTGAAAAAGGATTTCAGGATGGTGGGGCGATAATCCGTCAACAGGGAATCGCGCTGGAATCTTTGGCAATCATTGACGATATGAGCGAGGAAAAAGGAATAACCTTCCGTGATCAATCAGGAAAGAAGTGAAAAGATGGACAACAATGGACCCATTGGCGTCATCGATTCGGGCATCGGTGGTTT
>PGZR01000099.1 GCA_002841405.1 Firmicutes bacterium HGW-Firmicutes-4
CCAATTGTTAATCTGTTGTTCGCTGCGGAATCGGACAGGCGCTGCCGTGTCCGCTCCGATGCGTACAACATGATGTAACAATTGTCGGTACTGGGTTATATTTTGTATTGGGGCAGCTGATCCAGGCCTTTGCGGCCCTGTTTTAAGACCAGTACCATGTAGAGAATGGCCGCCGCGGCGCCAATCAGGTAAGACAGAATATAACTGTTGGGGTCGATACCTACCAGTGGGCCCAGGCGGGGTTCGAGACCCAGGCCAATGGGGGCGTGGCAGATATAACTGATCACGATAAAGGTGTAAAACATCCCCGGGAGCAGGGTAATCCAGATTGTCTTTTGCTCAGATTTTAAATAAACCGCCGCCATCGCCAGGGCGAAGATCGCCACAAACTGGTTGGTAAAACCAAAATACTGCCACAGCAGATTAAAGCCATTGGGGGAGGTCTTGGCGAAAACAAGAATCACAATCGCCGGGATAAAGATCCCCAGGGTGGTCAGCAGCCGATTTTTGATGACGGTCTGATCGATACTAAAGGCTTCGCCGACCATCAGTCGCAGCGACCGAAAAGCGGTGTCGCCGGAGGTAATCGGCAGCACAATGACCCCGAGAATCGCGAAAAACGCCCCAATTGGGCCCAGGAATTCCCGGGAGATCAGGCCCACCATGGCCGTGGCGCCGGTACTGAAATCGACACCGCGATTAAACAGAATCATCGCCCCGGCAGCCCAGCACATGGCGATAAAGCCTTCCATGATCATCGTGTTGTAAAAGGTCCCGCGGCCCTCTTTTTCGGCGGTAACAGTCCGCGAAATCAGGGTCGACTGACTACCGTGAAAGCCGGATAGGATCCCGCAGGCGACGGTAATAAAGAAAACCGGAATAAACTGTTGACCCAGGGGATGCTGGGGCAGGGTTTCCCAGGACAGGTTCTGGAGATTGACGCCGCCATCCATCATGATGCCGGCAAAAACGCCCAGTGCCGAAAGGATTAGAATGGCACCGAAAATCGGATAGACCCGGCCAATTATTTTATCGATGGGGAAGAAGGTGGCGATTAAATAATAACCAAAAATTACCGCATAGACGATCCAGATGGTAGTGTTCTGGGCCCCGGCATCCTTATTCAGGATATCCTTGGTGATCAGATCGCCGGGGGTGTAAATAAAAACAACCCCCACCAGAAAGAGCAGCAACCACAACACCAGGGTATAAAAACGCTTGATTTTCGGGCCCAGGTACTTGCCCACCATCCGCGGCATCTGGGCCCCGCCGTTGCGGATCGAGATCATCCCGTTGAAGTAATCATGGACCGCCCCGGCCAGAACACAGCCGATCGGGATCGTAATAAAGGCCAGCGGGCCGAACAGAATCCCCTGGATGGGTCCCAGCACCGGCCCGGTCCCGGCAATGTTGAGCAATTCGATGAGCTGATTTTTCCATTTTGGCATGGCCACAAAATCGACTCCGTCGGCCTGGCTGATGGCCGGCGTCTGGCGCTCATCCGGGGCAAACACCTTTTCGACCAGTTTGCCGTAGAGGAACCCGCCTAAAATTAAAATAAATATTCCGATAATAAAGGTAATCATAATGCCTCCTCTGCGGTTGTAGGGCTTTTGCCGTAGAAAAATAGCCTTAAGCTCAACCGCGGTTTCATTCTATCATTGCTTTAAAGCGCCGTCAATGATGGGACTGGGATCGGAGACAGATTTGTTCGTTTTAGGCGCTGGGGTCAAATTATCAAGTACAGAAAAATTACCGTTGCATCCCAGAGGACGGCGGTGTAAAATCGGACTAAGATTGAGAAATGAGGAGAAGATGAGTATGAAAATAAAAATTACTGCAATTGTTTTAGCGGTCCTGGGGATGGTGACGCTGGTCGGCTGTAACGCCGCAACCACAACTACCAGCAGTGACGCCGCCGCAACCAAAGAGGACACCCTCTTCCAGGCGTCGACCATTAATTCCCTGTTGGCCGGGAATTACGATGGCTTTATGAGTTTTGGCGAATTGAAACAGCACGGCGATGTCGGCATCGGCACCTTTAACGCCCTGGACGGTGAGCTGGTGATGATTGACAATAAAGTCTACAAGGTTAAAGCCAGCGGCGCCGTGGAGGAAGTCCCGGACACCGATACCACCCCCTTTGCCGCAGTTACCTATTTTAACGAGGATGCGACCAAATCACTGGGCCCAACCGCCAGTCTGGAAGCCCTGGAGCAGGAACTGGATAAAATGATGACCGACCCGAATGCCTTTTATGTATTCCGGATCGACGGCACCTTTAACACCATCAAAGCCCGTTCGGTGCCCAGTCAGGTAAAACCGTATCCGGTGCTTTCCGAAGCCGTCAAAAACCAGTCGATCTTTGATTATCAAAAGATCAGCGGCACCCTGGTCGGTTTGTGGTGCCCGGCTGATATCGGCGGCTTGAATGTTAAAGGTTACCACTTCCATTTCATCGCTGATGACCGCAGCAAGGGTGGGCACCTCCTCGATGTCAGCTTCGACAGCGCCGACGCCTTTGTCGATCAAACCGACGGTTTTTTCATGACCCTGTCGCCAACCACCCCGCAGGGAACCGTTACTGATGCCGACTCCGCCATCGATGCCGTCGAAAAATAACCAGTTTCGAATCTATCTCTTGAGGTTATCGCGATACTACCGTACCGACCAATTGTTAATCTATTGTTCGCCGCGGAATCGGACAGGCTCTGCCGTGTCCGCTCCGATGCGTACAACATGATGTAACAATTGTCGGTACTGGGTTATCATTCTACTATCTTGACACTCGTGAGAGTGTCTTTTTTGTGCTCAAGCTTCCGGTTCCCGCAGGGCCGTACAAAGCCGGGTGATGCCGGTGGTGATTTCGGCAAAGGTGAGGTGGGCGTAGCCCAGGAGGATGTCACTGCTATAGGATGCCGAGTTGCCAAAAACGTAGTTATTGATGGGGTAAACCCGGACCTGACGGGAGTTGATGCGATTGATCAGCGGGGTGTCAAAAACAACGCCGTTAAAATGGACAACCATGTGCAGCCCGGCGGCGTGGCCTTTGATTTCAAATTCAGCCGGATAACAACGGGATAATTCAGCGATCAGGTGCTGGCGTTTTTTAGCATAGATTTTTTTCATCTTCCAGATATGTTTTTCCAGCCCGCCACTTTTAATAAATTCGGCCAGGGCGTACTGGGTCAAGGCTTCGGTATGGACATCAGAATATTTTTTGAGCTCCAGGTAAGGTTCGATGAGTTGATCGGGGAGAATCAGATAACCCAACCGAATGGCCGGGGTGAGGATCTTGCTGAAGGTCCCCAGGTAAATGACCCGGTCAGGACTCAGCTCATAAAGTGATGAAACCGGCTGGCCTTCAAAACGGAATTCACTGTCATAGTCGTCCTCCAGCAGATAAGTATCATTGGCAATGGCATACTGGATCAGTTTCTGACGGCGTTGAATCGGCAGGATGCCACCCAGCGGGTATTGATGGGAAGGGGTTGTATAAATAAAGGTCGGGGCCGGGTGGGGGGCCAGCAAATCGGTTATCAGACCCTGATCATCCACCGGGATCCCAATTAAATGGAGTTTTGCGCGCTCAATAATCTGGCGCAACCCGGGATGGGTGGGATCTTCAATCAGGACTGGTTGCTGCTGATCACAAAATAACGTGGCGATCAGCGCCAGACCCTGGGTCGAGCCAGAAACGATCATAATCTGATCAGGGTCACAAGCGAGTCCCCGGGTGCGCCGCAAATAGTCGGCAATCGTCTGGCGTAGGCTCAGTACCCCGGCACTGGGATGATAACGAAAAGCCGTTTCGGTAACCTGATCCAGACAGCGTTGATAGGCTTTTTTCCAATCCGACAGCGGAAACCGCGACGAATCAATGACGCCAGACTGGAAATCAATGACGGCGGTTGGAGGTGCTTTTGCTGCCGTCGCAGTGGCCCCGCGTTTTTTCGCGACGGTTTCCGGGGGCCTCAAAAATACAGCAATGCCATTGGCGACCACCGTCCCCGATCCATGATTTCCAATCAGGTAGCCCTCGGCAATCAATTGGTTGTAGGCTTCGAGAACGGTGCTGCGGGAGATTCCCAGATCGGCCGCTAGCTGTCGGGTTGACGGCAGCTTTTCGGCGGGGGCCAGCTGGCCGTCTAAAATCAGGTGCCTGATCCGCTCATAAAGCTGTCGCATCAAGGGGCGGTCACTCTGTTTATCGATCGTAATCCACATTTCATTCCTCCTAAAGTGGTTTGTTAAAAAAACCATTTAAGTGGTTCTTTACAAACCACATCAATCTGGTAAGATTTTATCATAATCATTGCGAGGAGAAAAGAGGATTATTATGGGAGAAAAATTAAGCGCCTATCTGGATTTAACAGTGGCGATGGCAATCGCCGGCAGTGCGGTTGTGGTCAGTAAAATGATGGTGAACCGGGTGCCGGTGTTTTTGGCCACCGAATTGGGGATTGCCATCGGGCTGGTCTTGTTACTGCTGGTTACCTTTGTGATCAAAAAAGAACACCACCGCCTGGACAAAAAAACCGTGGCGGTGCTGCTGGGTCAGGCCCTGGCCGGGATTGTCCTTTATCGGGTCTTTATTTTCTGGGGCCTGCAACTGACCTCCGCCGCCAACAGCGGTTTGATTTCCAGTTCCGGGCCGGCCATTGTGGTGATTCTGGCGTTTTTAATCTTAAAAGAAAGGATCTCAAAAAACAACGCCATCGGTCTGGTTTTTGTCATTGTCGGACTACTCTGTATCAACCTCTACACCTATTTTGCGGAAGGGACCCTTGACAGCTCTGTGCTGGGGAATTTTCTGATTCTGATTGCTGTTATTGGCGAGGGCTTATTTTCGGTGCTCAGTAAAATAAAATGTATCCCGATGTCCCCAGTGTATCGGACAACGCTGGTGGCGGGGTTGGCCTTTATCTGTTTATTGCCCTTTGCCATCCATGACGCCTGGGGCTATCCGTTTGCCAAAATGTCGCTCCAGACCATTTTGTGCATTGGCTATTACGGGATCTTTGTCTCATTTATATCTTATGTCCTGTGGTTTCGGGGGATTGCCAAGGTTGCGGCCAGCAACGCAGCGATCTTCACCAGCGTGGTGCCAGTCAGCAGCATTATCCTGGCCGCCATCCTGCTCAATGAAAAAATCCATCTCAGTCATTTACTGGGGATGATCCTGATCATCTGCGGTATTCTCATCGCCACCCAAAAGCCACCGGCGAGCCCCAACAAAATGACCGGTCCAGAGCTTAAAACCATCACGGTTGAAACGATCGAAAGCGACTGATTCCGGCTGACCCCAAACTGCGTCCGTGACTAGTGTCGTTTGCCCGAATAACTGCTAAGTTCAACCGCAATCACGGCGGCATGATCGAGGATATGTTGATCAAAGCTGAAATCGTCCCGACCGGTCTGCTGTTTCATAATCGCCCGTAAGGCCTGGCCCTTGGCTGCGGCATCGTCAAGAAACAGCGCCTGACCGGTGCCGATAAAACTCTAAAAATAGCAGCTATAATCACAGCCCTTTTCGCCGCTGAGCAGTTCCTTCATCTGATCCATCTCAATACAGACTTGGTTGTTTTGTTTCAGGATATTGATTTTGCGGTCTTCCCTGGCACAGTGCAGAAGGATGGTAATGACTGAATCATCCCGGCGATAGCCAAAATTCAGGGGTACCACATAGGGCTCGCTGTTGTCTGCCATGGCCAGCCGGCACACCTTGCAGCCGTTAATAATCTCAATTAGCTCCATTAGTTCTACTACTTCCCGAATTGATCGTCGCATTTATTGCGTCCATTTGTTTTTATTTGATTATTAAAATTACAGGTATGAATGATAATGCTATAATTGTAACTTATTCGTACTGATTTTCATGCCGGCAGTCAAGCAGCATTTATGCCAAATGCCTGGATAGCAGCATAACCATTCTTGTGTTTATGGCGAAAGAAGTTTATAATTAAGAGAAAATTATAGTTGTTGAGGGGAGATAATGACCATGGCAAATCACAATAATTCTGGAGAAATAAAAGCCACCGGCGCGGTAAAAGCACTAAAAACAATCCTGTGGGTTTATATCATCCTCTGCCTGATCATTGCCGGCCTCAATTTTGGCTATGTCAGTCGGGCTACCCCGGAAGTGGCCGCCTTTATCAGCTGGCTGTGGGGGTTTTATGAAAACTGGGTTAAGACCAGTTTTATTGTTTTGGGCAGCTTTCTGACCCTGCGGATTATCAGCTCATCCCGACGGACGGTGATGCGCAAACGCAATCTGACCGGCTTAATTGTGATGGCTTTGGTCGTCCATATAGTCGGGCCGATTCTTTTAAATAATCAGGAACTCTACTTTTTTGCGATGCCGTTGCCCTGGACCACCATCCCGCTCCAGCTGATGGACCCCAACACGGCTTTTTATCTCAAATATCTGCCGATCTTTGGCCTCACCGGCATTTCGCTGGCACTGGCCTTTTATCTGCTTGTCACCATCGTAGTCCTGGTCGGAACGCTGCTGCTGGGTCGACGCTGGCAGTGCGCGACACTGTGTCTGTTTAATGGTTTTGCCAGCGAGGTTTTTGATCCGGTGATGCCCTTATTGGGTTCCCGGAAAAAGGTCAAGGCCCGCGGTTTGAAACGGTTTGCCATGCTGCGCTGGCTGTTTCTGGCAATTGCTCTGGGTTTTACCGTCTACTGGGTGTTAGTCCTGCTGGGCCTGCCGCTGGCCAACAGCGAGTTAGTGGCAAAAATCGAAACCTATAAATACCTTTCCGCCGAACTGCTGATGGCAATGTTTTTCTGGGTCGCCTTTAGCGGTCGCGGCTACTGTTACTATTGTCCCCTGGGAACGGTGGTCGGCCTGCTCGGCAAGCTGGTTGGTCAGCAGATAACAACCAATCAGAGCAACTGCATTCAATGCGGCCGCTGCAATGCCGCCTGTCCGATGTCCATCGATTTAAAATCCAGTGCCGCCACCGGTCGCCCAGTCGCCGAGTTGCGCTGTGTCGGCTGCGGTCACTGTGTCGACAGCTGCCCCACCGAAACCCTGGCTTATTCAACCCGGTTTCTCGAGATTATAAAAAACGAAAAATGAAAAGTAATAACTTGCTTATTAACCCAGTACCGACAATTGTTACATCATGTTGTACGCATCGGGGCGGACACGGCAAAGCCTGTCCGATCCCGCAGCGAACAACAGATTAACAATTGGTCGGTACGGCAGTTAACAACAACCGCAACAGGCCGTCGGACGATCCGACGGCCTGCTTTTTTATGCTTTTTACGAAATTTTCAAGTAAGTTGATCATAATAGGGTATGAAAAAAGAAACAACGACAGAAAAAAGAGTAGCAGACAGTTAATTAAAATTTGAGTAGGAGGCAAGATAATGGCAGAAATTTATGTTGATGTGAGAGGTGAGACCTGTCCGGTTCCTTTGGTAGAAATGCGTAAAGCCGTCAGGAAGGCGCAACCCGGCGATGTCATTGAGATTACCGGGAACAATGCCGCTTCGAAAAAAGAAATCCCGATGGCCGCTGACGCCTTGTCGCTGGCAGTTATCAGCACCGAAGAACAGGACGGCATCTGGATCATAAAAATTAAGAAGTAAAGGAGGCATTTTCATGTCGGACAAAACAACAATTATTGTTCAGAGCGGTGATATGGATAAACTGTACAGCGCTCTGATTGTGTCCAATGGCTCGCTGGCGATGGGGATGGAGGTGTCCCTTTATTTTACCTTCTGGGGATTGCTGCGGCTGAAAAAAGGCGGCCTGGAAAAAGGCCCTTTATCGAAAATGCATTTTCTGGGCTTGGGAAAAAAGATGATGCTGGGCCGGATGAAGAAAAATAATGTCGCCTCCCTGGAACGGCTGATGGCAGATTTCAAGGAATTGGGCGGCAAAATCATCGCCTGTGAAATGACCATGGACATCATGGGTTTAAAACGATCCGATCTGATTGAAGACATCATTGACGACTATGGGGCTGTCGGAACCTATATCCAGGAAGCCCGTCAGTCAGCCATTACCTTGTTTATCTAAGGGGGGATATTATGGAAAAAGTGTATTATTTGGATAACGCCGCCGCAACCCGGCTGGATGAGCAGGTGCTCGAAGTGATGACACCGCTTTATTTTGACCGTTACTCGGTGGCGACCTCAGAATTTGGTTATTCGTTGGGGGTTGAGGCGAAAGAAGCTTTGGATGATGCCAGAGCCCGATTAGCCCAGGCCCTGGGTGCACAGAGTAATGAGTTTATTTTCACTTCCGGCAGTGCCGAGTCCAGCAATCTGGCATTAAAAGGAGTTGCCAAGGCCCTGGGTACAAAAAAAGGCAAACACCTGATTGTTTCCAAAATTGAAGACTTTCCGGTGCTGTACAGCGCCAGAACTCTGGAAAAAGAAGGCTATACCGTCGATTATCTGGACGTCGACGGGGATGGTCTGGTCGATCTGGAAAAACTCCAGGCGCTAATCAGCCCGGAAACCATTTTGGTCTCGATCCAGCATGGCAATCAGGAAATTGGTACCCTTCAGGATATCAATGCGATCGGCAAAATCTGCCGTGATCAGGGGGTCCTCTTTCACACCGATGCCACCCACACCTTTATGCGGGTGCCCCTCGATGTGACCGCCGTCGCCGTTGATCTGATCACCGTATCGGCTCATACGCTTCATGGTCCCAAGGGGATCGGCGGACTCTATGTAAAAAAAGGCACCGCCCTGGCTAAAATAATGGATGGCGGTTTTCAGGAATTTGACCTCCGCGGCGGGATGGATAACATTCCCGGAGCAGTCGGATTCGCCAAAGCGGCGGAATTGGTGACGGCGGATGAAAACATCCGGCTGGCGGCGATGCGGGATAAAATTATCACCATGGTGAGCGATCAGATTCCCGATGTTATCCTAAACGGTCATCCCCGGCAGCGGACGCCCCAGAATGCCAATATCACCTTTCATTATGTGGAGGGGGAATCGATAACCCTGCATCTGGACATGTATGGCATCGCCGTTAGTACCGGCTCAGCCTGTTTCAGCCGCTCCCTGGAAGCCAGTCATGTGATTGCCGCCATCGGCGGTGACCATGAGCGGGCCCACGGCTCAATCCGGTTGACGGTGGGCCGCTTCAATACCATGGAAGAGGTCATTTTTGTGGTCGAAACGCTGAAAAAGGTGGTCGATAACCTACGCAAAATCAGCCCCCTGGGAAAGGAATAGGAGGAAATAACAATGGCAAGTCCTTATAACGATCTGGTTCTGGAACATTTTAAGAATCCCCGCAATACCGGGCGGATTGAGAATCCGGATGGCAAAGCAACCGAAGGCAGTCCGGCCTGCGGCGACATGGTGTCACTCTATTTAAAGGTCGATCCCGAGACTAAGGTGATCGATGATATCAAATTTGAATCCTATGGCTGTGCCTCAAATATCGCCACCGGTTCGATTATTACCGAACTGGCTAAAGGCAAAACCATTGATGAAGCTAAAAATATTACCTGGCAGGAAGCCTCGGAAGCCCTCGGCGGGCTGCCTAAAATCAAGGCTCATTGCTCGGTGTTGGCGGTGGAGGTGTTGCGCTCGGCAATCCAGAATTATGAAGAAAAGCACGGCCTGGTAACCGAAAAGGTCGTCACCACCGAAGAAATTGTCAGAAAACGCTTAAAGAAGGTCATGAATCCGATCAAAGGCCTGGATATGGTGGCAACCCATCTGGTCAAGGAAATTGATAT
>PGZR01000100.1 GCA_002841405.1 Firmicutes bacterium HGW-Firmicutes-4
CTTGTCCTCATTTTCTATAAAAATTTCATTATTCTTTTCAGAATCATTAATTACCATCAATCTTTCACATCCCAATCTTAGGTATATTTTATCTTTTTCTAGATTTAATGTCCTTCTTTTTTTACTCCATTTTATTTCTTCAAATAACATTTGTAAAGAGTAAAAAGTTTAATCGGTGTCAGCACGGTATATTTAAAAAACCAGCCCCGCCATCACATCTGATGGCAGAACTGGATCGGTGTTAACTGTTCTGGTACAGCTTTTTGAGATTGGCCAGACCTTCGCCTATTTCGGCGCGGGAAAAGTTGGCGCTGGTCAGGGCGGCATCGCTGAGGTTGTCGAGCTGGGTGTAAAAATCCAGGGCCACCGGCAAATAGGCCGGGTCCGGCTGGGCGGTGATTTTCTCTAACAGCAGGTTTTCGGCGTCGTTGAGCCGGCCTTCGCCGATCAGCGTGAGCAGCTGCAGCTGTAATAACCCGCTGGCCGAGAGGTTGCCCCGTCCGTCAAATATGACGATGTTGCTGCTTATTATCACGGATCATAAAGCTACTCGTAAGAATTCATCCACGGGAGTGGTTTGCTGGTGAGCATGGGGGACCTGCTTCCATTGAATGAGCCTTAAAACTTCCTCGGTGTCGGCAACGTCGGTCATCCGCATTTTTCCATCTTCAGCTTTCATTTTCAACCGGCTACAATTTGTAGCCAGGTGACTTCCTTCAGCTTTCAATTTTGTTTTAAGTATGCTCCAGTATTTTCTGGGATTAGTGCTTTCACTAAGAACACCACAACGTCAATTATTGAGAAAAACCACTTTTCTTGCTCATCATCCCATAAAACACGGTCTCTTTTGTCTTCGAATAATTTAATTGCTGTTTCCTTATCCATCATGTACCTCCGACAAATGTTTCATTTTTTACGCTAGACACGCGGATGACAGGCACCACAGACGAACGTTAATCGCTTAGTTTACCGCATTTTACACAAAAATGATCGCCTGGTTTTAATTTGGTACCGCAGTGTTTACAAAACGAGGGCGCTTTTGGTGGGTCAGACAATGGCACCGGCGTCCCGCATTTCACACAGAACTTCATCCCAGAACTTAGCTGGTGACCGCATTGGGAACAGGTTAAGGCTTTCGTCTCGGCCTGATCAGTTCCTTCCTGCTGCCCGGCTTTCTGAGCGGATCGGCTCGCCGGTTCATCTTTCTGGCTCAGCAACGATACCATCAATTCACATGCTTCATCAATCGTCAATGATCGGAGGGCCGCATCCCGGTCACCAAACTGAACGGCCCAAAGGGTCTGTTCTGTTCGGATAAACATCACCTGCGAACGGGCAAGGGCCGCATCCTGAACATAAAATGAGGTAATATCGGCGATCACCTTTCGATACATCAGATCGTCGATAAACAATGACCCTTCTTCTGTTAAGACAACCCCTTCCGTCTCGATCAACCCGACTTCGGCCAATTCGGCCAATGCTGCGGTTATATCAAGCGTTGGGAATTCCTCGGAGCGAAACAACACAAACGGCAAAAGCCAACGCAGGTCGGGGTTTTCATAGGCCTGTTCAACCGCCTGTGTCAGGGATTTTACCGTCAGGTTTGCCGCTGACACCGTATGCTTCAGCAGATCTTCAAGATAGCTCATCTTATAGGCATCTGCCGCCGCCATCAGCAGCAAAAAAGCCTGCTGGGAAAGGTTAAGTGCAACGGCCCGTTTCAGGGGTTCGCCGCCCTGGGCAAGGTAGGCCATCACCATGGTGGCAACGTCTCCCTCGCTGGTCGGTAGTAACTGATTACTCTGGTCGGCCTCGCCAATCAGGACGCCGGCTTCACCCCGCAGACTGAACTGCAACCGCATCAATCCGTCATTTCCCAACAACACCGCCATATCGGTGGTGTTGAGCGGCTGCAGCGCGGCCTTCAAAACTTCCTGCTGTGCCGCATCCAACGGTGGCGGGGAAACGCTTTCCGCCTCGTCAAACTCCGGCAAAAGGCACAGTAAATTCGGTTTTATGTTACTGTTTATGGCTAGCGACTTGAGCTGCCCATCCGTTAACGTGATTGTCTCTAAATTCATTGCATTACTCTCCCACTCACTTGAATTTTTGTTTGATCGCCCGTCGGACTTTACCGTCGATGTCCAACGTCGCTCTATCCGTGGTATTGATATCACCCTTTACCAGCCGTTTAGCTTGATTGTACAAAATTTTGTTTGAATTTGTCCACGAGGATTCCACTCGGCCAGTCAACTTATCGGCCTTTTTAATGATGGCCCGATCCCATTTGTTCCCGGAGATTTTTAATGGTTTAAGCGCCGCGTCAGCCGCTTTGCTGACGGCAAAATCCTTGGCTGCCCCCCAGGAGGCGGTATAGAAAGCACCCCATTCATCGTTCCCGCCAGCATCGACATAGTCGCGCATCCGCAGGTAACCCTTATGGGTTTGAAAAAACAGCTCCGATCCCCCCATGGTGATATAAGCAAAGGCTGACCGAAACAGTACGGCTGTAATCGTCTGGTTGCGGGAGACTTCTTCCAGCTGGTTGTTAAAGGCTGCGACGTAAAGCATCGAATCGGACGGTACTCTCGGCAGTTCCGCATGGGTCATGATCGTCCCTGTTGCCGTTTTGATAAAAGCCCCTCTGACCCGTTCGATTGCCTCGGGGGAAACCGGCTCCGTGCCCACAATCAGTTTATCGACCAGCTTTTGAGCGTTCTTGCGAATATTAAAGGTCAGTTCGCTCTGGGGCTGGGCGCCGGCCCGTTGCGAGACCCTGAGCAATTCATCAATCTGATTGTTGATTGCTTGTTGGATTGCCTGCTCTTGAGCTAATTTTCTGTCAAACGCATTGTTACCGGTTTGGAGCTTCTCATTCTCATGATCGACCCATTTCCGGTCCGCTTGCCGCTGTTTTATCCATTCGGGCAGCTGTTCAGGTCTTAGCAGACTGCCGCGTTGCGGATCGACCCATTCGCCGGTTTCCGGATCCTCGACATAACGGGTTTGAGCCCCGGTCGCCGGATCGGTGATAATCACATCATTGGGCTCCGCGCCGGGTGCTGCCTGCGGTTTACTGATCCGCATCAGTCCGCCGATACCTAAGCCAATGATCAGCAGTCCCCCGATGACAGCTATGACAATCCCCAGCGGAAAGCCCTCACTATCGCTGCCATAATCGTCGCTCGCCCAATCACTGCCCGAATTGGATGACTGAGTCGTCCCCGACTCAACGGGCAGACCGGCCCCGGTATCCTCCTCCACCATGAGGGTTACCAAAACCGCTACCCCTTCTTCGGCCACAACGGACGTTGACCAGCGACTTTTAAAAGTACCGTTGATCACTGCTTTTTTGGCACCGACCGGAACCGAAGCGCCAATTTGCTGAGAAAGCGGTGAATTTTTTACATTGCCAGAACTGTATGTTTGCTCATCTCCGATAACCTTATCATTGCCATCGAAAAAGGTCAGCTTCATATTCAAATTATTAAAGACCAGATTTTCATCAGCTATCGCATGTTGTGTCCCGGTAAGCGAAAGCGAAACCGTTTCGCCTTCTTTTATAGTACCGCTCGGCGAATAAATGGCGTACATGGGAATAAGCGTCCACTGGGCACTTGTCAGGGTTCCCCCCGATAGGCTGAAATCCAGATGTGTTTTATAGGTTGCTTCAAAGCTGCCACTGGATACGACCACTGGCGGATCAGCGTACTTATCAAGCATCTCCGCCGATACCGTTAACGGCAGACCCAGAATAACCAAGAGAATCATTACGACCGCGCCTAAAAAATTTTTTCTCATGAATATACCGCCTTTCCAGGTTTGAATACAGCTTCAGCATTGAGCAGCAGCTCACCGGAGATGACATTGACAGCGTTTACACTGTCCGAAAATTGCATCAGCATTGTTATCAGAATTTGCAACGAGTGATTTAATCTTTAAATCTTTTTAATCATTTTTTCATACGGATTCCCTCTTCGATCAGATTAATGCTGATCGAATTATCGCATTTTTTACGTTTTTTTACTGATTTTAAAAGTCTAATTGTGCTTGCTCTACGTTAATGCGGGACGTGGTTCAGAATAACCGGGAAAGCCACTGGCCCCGCCGCCGAAATCTTCGCCACCCCGGAAAGCCCGTTCGGCCGGCAAGGGGGATATCTCGCGCTTCCAGTCAACCTGATCAATAGCCGCCAGAAACGTCGGCTCACCGGCAGCTGCTGGCTTTATTCGGCAAATCTTTGCATGCCATTGGCCCGTAGTTGCTGATCCAGATAGGACTGATCGGCTTTTTTTTGATCAATTAAGGCCTTAATCACTCCCAGCGCTTCTTTAATCCGCTGCTCAGATTCGAGGCCGATGCTGATTCGGATGAAGTTACCGGTGCTGGCCCCATAGGCCGACCCCGGCACCGCCGCGATGCCATGTTTAAACAGCAGCGTTAAGCAGAAATCCAGGGCTGAGTCTGCAAACCCGGCGATGCTGACAAAAAAATAAAAGGTGGCCTCCCCCGGCAGATACGACAGCTGCAGCTGATCCAGAGCGGCTTGCAGCCGCTGGCGTTTTTTGACGATGGCCTGGGCCTGCGGTTGAGTGATCCGGGCAATTACATCAAAATATTCAGCCAGATACAGCTGCAAGATGGTCGGCGCACAGGTGATTAAATGCTGATTCAATTTAAGCATGGCATACATCAGCCGCTTTTCGGCAATGGCGTAGCCGATCCGCCAGCCGGACAGACCGAAGTTTTTGGACAACGAATTGACAATCACGGCGCCATCGAGATCCGGGGCCAGGGCTGCCAGCGAGGTAAAAACGCCGTCGTCAAGAAAGTCGCTGTATGCTTCATCGACCAGCAGATAGATGCCCCGTTGCCGGCACTGCTGATAAATCTGTCGCAGCTCGTCAGCACGGTAAACCCAGCCGGCCGGATTATTGGGATTGTTGAGAATCAGAATTTTGGTCCGTTCATGAAAGTGGTGATGAAAATTTTCAATTGGACAATCAAAGGGGATAAATACCGGCACGCCATCGGCCAGTTTTACCTGTTCTTGATAACTCAGCCAGGCCGGTTCATGAATCAGCACCTCATCACCCTGATTTAAGACCGCCAGCAGCACCATGTAGATGATTGCTTTGGAGCCGCTGGAGATCAGCACCTCGTCAATACTGCCAATCTTGGCCTGGTAGCGCTGATGATAGAGGTCAACAATTTTCTGACGCAGCTCAGGCAGACCACGGCTATCGGAATAGTGGTAGCCGCTTTCAAAATTCAGCTGGTCAAACGGAAACAGCGGGATCTCGAAAAACACCTCCCCCAACGACAGGGTCACAATATCAAGCCCTTTTCTTTTTTGGGCGTAAACCAGCTGGTTGATATAGATCGATAAGGCTTCGGCAATACCGTTAACCTTGTCACTTAACGGCAGTGCGGGCAATTGCTTCGTATTCATCCGGTTTTCTAAGCTCCTTTGTGAGAGTATTGTAAAACAGTTTTGCAAAACGCACCATGCGGCCAGCCGGGCCGACCGTCTTTATTTATTGACGGTGGCGTCATTTTCATAGCCCCGCCGTTCCCAGTAACCTTTGTAGTTTTCATCGCTGGACAGCTCGATATCCGTAACCCAGCGGGCCCATTTATAACCGAGTTTATCTTCCGCCACAACAATAAACGGAAAACCCATCGACGCCGGCAATACCACGCCATTGGCTGAATAGGCCAACAGCATCGCTTTGTCCTGCACGGTTGCCAGTGGCAGCGCGGTGGTATAGCCATCCACACAGTGAAAAATCACGGTGTTGGCATCGTCTCTGATCCCGGCTTCGGCCAGCAGATCGGTGATGCGCACCCCTTCCCAGAGCACCGTGGCCTGCCAGCCTTCAACACAGTACAGCGTGATCAGGCGCTGCGCCTTTTCCTTTGCCAAGACCTGTTCGTAGCTTAAGCTTGTGGGATTATCAACCAGACCCACCAGCTGAAGCTGATAACTGTCAAGATCGACCTGTTGAATCCCGGCGATTGAATTATCCCGGGGGCCGATGGCCGGATCAAGCTGAACCCCCTGATATTCGCGGATTTCTTTTTCCTGATAGCGGCTGGCCGTGGCCTGGGAAACCGCATCCGGCTGGTCATTATTAGTTGTTGAAAACAGGTTCATGGTACTGACGAGATAAATGGCGATCCCAACAGCAATCACCACGATCACCCAAAATATTGTCCGTCGCATGGTTTGATCTCCTTTTCTTAATAATCTCTTTTAGAATATCTTCTTTAAAGCACCTAACTTTTTACCATAAATTAATGAAGCAATCTCTCTACTGATATAGGTACCACCAGCCCCGCTCATTGATAGGAATTGGTATTTTACTAAATCATTGCTTAATACAACAAGGGTTATATCGTCATCAATATATTTCTCAAAATGAGAGGTGTAGCCAATTGGCATTGACCCACCATGGCAGATACTGTTACCATCAAAGTGCTTTTTTACAAACAAGCCATATCCGCATTTCACATATTTGCCGTCATGGTGAGGCTTTTGCATTTCCTTTACCATTTGGGTTTTCAATAGTATCCCATCCTGAATTGCCCGATCAAGCAAATAAAAATCACCAACCGTTGAGACAATATCACCGCAAGCAAAGAACATTGAGGGGTCCATATCAAAACCTTTTTTACCCATAATATAATTGGTGGCGACATTTTTTTGCGCTTCATCAATAAAACCTGAATGATTCATTTTAGCCGGAATAAAGATATTATTTTTAACATACTGGTGATAACTCAGGCCCGCTACTATTTCTATTATCAAACCCAGAATAAGATAATTAGTATTGCTGTACGACCATTTTTCGCCAGCCGGGAATTTCAATTTATGTCCTTTGACAATTTGCAGTATTTCCTGGGGGGGATGATGTTCGCCCCATTTTAATTGTTTTTTTAACATTAAGTAGTTAGGGATTCCCGAAGTATGCGTGAGCAGATGATGAATGGTGATTCCATGACCCTGGTAAAAGTCAGGAAGATAATCGTCAAGATGCTGTTGTGTTGACAGCAGCCCTTTTTCGGCTAACTGCATAATGCATAATGCCGTGATTGTCTTTGTCATCGAGCCAATCATGAATTTTGTTTGCGGTGTGTTTTTTATTCCTTTTTCCTTATTTGAATAGCCGTATGATTTATTAAATATAATTTCATTATTTTTTGATAACAATACATTGCCGCTAAATTTCTTTTGTTTTTTAAAGTATTCATTAAAATTAATATTCATCATTGATATCCTCTAATAATTTGCCCATATTTCTAGTTTAATCGGTGTCAGATACGAAACCAATTATTTGGAAACCATCCTGGCTGAATAAATTAATGTCAGCACTGCCGTCGTTCGGTTATCGGTAAGATAACGCCATACCCGGGTGCGTGGTTGGATGGTTAGGATTTTCCTTGCCATTTTATCTTTTGCGATCGATTTTCTTCAATACCTCTCATCCTTACCTCACTCGTGTTCTTTTTATTGGTGCTTGCTTTGATATTAAGCTAATCGATTAATGTCAGATGCGCGCCATTTTAGGGCAATAACTGTGTTAATTCACGAATTGATTTCAGCACATCTTCGTAAGTGATCGCTTCAGCATAGCGATAGTTTTTTGTATATTTTAACCATCGTTTCTTCAAAGCTTCACTTTTCTCAATGTCGTCGAGCCTTTTTTCAAGATCAATAAAGATATGCCGGCTTTCACGATGCTCAGACGTCTTATTCAAAGCGTCAACAAATAAGGCGGGATCATAGACTTGCGTTTTTGTCAAAATATAAACATCATAAAAATCTCTTGGTCGGGTATTCAATTCACCCCGTTTTAATATGGTCTCAATTTTCTCAGCCAACATCGTTTCGATATTATAGGCCCAAATACCAATGGTTTCATCTTCAAAAATCTTTTTAAATAAATACAACACTTCTTTTGGTGTGATGGCATCCCCGGTGGTGATATCAATGTGCATCGGCGTTTTGATGGTGTCATACTCGGCTTGCAGACTGACTCTAAAACCGCCATAGGCATCATCTTCTCTGATGGGATCAACGCCTTGATATGAGAATAGCACGTCATCATCAAGATCCACCCTACAAATATCAGTAATCGCCTTGTTGATCGAATCGGGATTAATGGGATAGTTTATAATTGTCGTATCCATGTCCATTGTTGCGCGGTTTCCGATGCCGACCAGCGCCGCAATCAGCATGCCTCCTTTTAAGATAAACTTATCGCTATATTCCGACTTTGATAACCGTTCCAGAAATCGCTCAAACATGTAGTTCTGTAAGACGACCTGGGCAGACATCTCCTTTTGTTTTGCCAAATTTCTAATCCGGGCTTTTAGTCCCGTGGCTTTTCCGCTCATAACAGCACCTCCAGATAATGCTTGATGACCTTATCCACCTTAAACGTTTTGGCATAATCCATCAATTGTCCGAAATCAGCGGATTTCAGCCGGACATAACGCTTTAATGCCTCATTCAAAATTTGGACATCAATGCGATTGCGACTGCGAACACAATCGCAAATTGTCCGTTCAATATTATAGACCTTGATGGGATTCCCAAAAGACGAAGACCCGTCAATTACACCTAACGGGTGGAGTTCTTTCCTGATATAATAAATTTTTACCCGCTCTGATATTTTTTCGACAACCTTATAACCGCTGGGCACTGTGGCTGAATATTCAAAGGGCGTCCGATCCGTGAGATCGTGGAGAAATAATGCCGTTTCATGAGAAAAGATCAACTGAGGATAGCGGCTTTGCAGCACATACATCTCGTCTTCGATCGCATCTGCCGCAACATACACACCTCTTCCCACTTTTTCCAACTTCCCTTCCGCAACAAGTCCGGCCAGATAAGTTCTGGGGATGTGATTTTTTTCAAGATCAGCGGTTAAAATGGTCCCCTGCTTTGCGATTATCAGGGCTTCAATTTTTTCCTGGTAATTCATTTTATCACCTACTTTACAAATATACTTATATTATATTCCACATACGTATATTTGTAAATGAATCGTGGGTAATCTTGTCTGCCAATCTGGCGGGCCAATATTAGTGTCTGCAAATCTGACAGCTCTTATCTCCCGCAATGGTGCTTTCTTAAGTTTATTAATTAATGTCCGGCACCGTCAGATTTCCTAAATTCCAACTTTAAAGGCGACCATTGTAATATCATCAAATTGGTGGGCTCCATTGACAAAGCAGTCAATGTCATTTTTCACACTTGAAAGCAACTCATCTGTATTTAAGTCCATATTATTATTGAGTGCCGCAAGCAATCTATCCTCACCATACAATTCGTCATTGATATTTGTTGCTTCGGTGACGCCATCGGTATAGAGATATAATTCATCGCCACTGGTCAGCTGCATTTCATGTTGTTTATACTTAATCTCTTCCATTCCGCCAAGCACAAAGCCG
>PGZR01000003.1 GCA_002841405.1 Firmicutes bacterium HGW-Firmicutes-4
AATGAGTCCCGAAATAAGGCCCGGGCGATGTTTGAAGCCCTGGACCGGGCCCAGGAGGTGGAATAATGATTTTACTGATTGACAATTACGACAGCTTTTCCTATAACCTGTATCAATATGTGGGGATGATCAATCCCGATATCCGGGTGATTAAAAATGATGAAATGAGTCTGGCCGAAATCGCCGCGCTGGCACCGGATCACATCATTGTCTCACCGGGGCCGGGACGACCAGCCGATGCCGGGATCTGTGAAGAAGTCATCGACTATTTCAAGGACAAAACCCCGATTCTGGGGGTCTGCCTTGGTCATCAGGCCATCTGCGAGGTATTTGGCGGCACCGTCACCTATGCCAGCACCCTGATGCATGGCAAAAGCAGCAACGTCCATATCGCCAATGGCAGCCCGATTTTCCGGGGGCTGCCACCGATTATTGCGGCCGGTCGCTATCATTCCCTCAGTGCCGAGCGCAGCAGTCTGCCGGATGATCTGCTGATTATCGCCGAGGATGACGATGGCGAGGTGATGGCGGTCAAGCATCGCAGTTATGACGTCTACGGGGTCCAGTTCCATCCCGAATCGATTCTGACCCAGGATGGCCATAAGATGATTGAGAACTTTTTAAAGATAGGAAACGAAAATGATTAAAGCAGCGATATACGATATAGTCAACGGCAAGGACCTGTCCCTGGAGCGGACCCGGGAGGTCATGGATCAGATTATGAACGGTCAGGCAACCAACGCCCAGATTGGTTCGTTTCTCACCGCAATGCGGATGAAGGGTGAAACCATTGATGAGATCACCGCCTGCGCGCTGGTGATGCGGGACAAATGCACCAAGATTTTCCCCAAAACCGATGTCCTGGATATTGTCGGCACCGGCGGCGACGAGGTCTCGACCTTTAATATTTCGACGGTCTCGGCGCTGGTGATTGCCGCCGGCGGGGTGCCGGTGGCCAAACACGGCAACCGCAGCGTCTCCAGCAAGTGCGGCTCAGCCGATCTGCTGGAAGCCCTGGGTGTGAATATTGAACTGTCGGCCGAGAAAAGCGCGGTGCTGCTGGATGAGCTGGGGATCTGCTTTATGTTTGCCCCGACCTATCACGCCTCCATGAAATATGCCGGACCGGTCCGTAAGGAACTGGGCATCCGCACGATCTTTAATATTCTCGGCCCGCTGGCCAATCCGGCCGGTGCCAATATGCAACTGCTGGGGGTTTATGATGAAAACCTGGTGGAACCACTGGCCAATGTGTTAAACAAGCTTAACGTCAAGCGGGGGATGGTGGTGCACGGCCACGACGGTCTCGACGAGATTACCCTGACTGACACCACCACCATCTGCGAAATTGCCGACGGCAAGATCAACAGCTTTTTTATCACCCCGGAACAGCTGGGGCTTAAGCGCTGCGAATTGCGTGATCTGATCGGCGGCGAAAAGGAAGAAAATGCCGTCATCGCCCGGGACATTCTCGACGGCGCAACAGGCCCCAAGCGCGATGTCGTGGTGCTGAATTCGGCCTTCTGCCTGTATATGTCCCACAACGATATCACCCTCCGGGATTGTGTCCGGATGGCCGAAGAGATTATCGATTCCGGGAAGGCCAAAGCCAAGCTGGATAGCTTTGTCAAACGCAGCAATGAGCTGGCCATTGAGGTGCTGGCATGATCCTGGAGAGAATTGTGGCGGCCACCGCCAAACGGGTGGTAGCGCTGAAAGAAACGACCAGTCTCGACGCCTTAAAGCGCCAGGCCCAACCTGCGCCAACGCCCTTTGCTTTTGAAAAAGCCCTGGTTCGGAAACAAGCCACCGGCGAAATGGCCTTTATCTGCGAGGTCAAAAAAGCCTCGCCGTCCAAAGGCGTGATTGCGGCGGATTTCCCCTATGTCGAGATCGCCCGGGATTATCAGAACGCCGGGGCCGATGCCATTTCGGTACTGACCGAGCCGGATTTTTTTCAGGGTGCTAATACTTATCTGACCGAAATTAAGGGGCAGGTAAGCATCCCGCTGCTGCGTAAGGATTTTATCATCGATCCGATTCAGATTTACGAAGCCAGCCTGATCGGCGCCGATGCGATTTTACTGATCTGTTCGATTTTAGATACCGACACGATCCGGGAGTACCTTGAGATTGCCGATGCGCTGGGACTGTCGGCGCTGGTGGAAGCCCACGATGAAGCGGAAGTTAAGCAGGCGCTGGCCGCCGGGGCCCGGATCATTGGGGTCAATAACCGCAATCTGAAGACCTTTGAAGTGGATCTTAAAAACAGCATCCGGCTGCGTCAACTGGTGCCCCCGGAGATTTTGTTTGTTTCGGAAAGTGGGATACAGACCGCGGAAGATATCACAAAACTGCGGGAAAATGGGACCAATGCGGTGCTGATCGGCGAAACATTGATGCGAAGTGGGGATAAGAAAGCGGCGCTGGATCAGCTGCGGGGGTAGCTGGGGCTGCTGACTGCTGACTGCTGACTGCCGTACCGATCAAATTAGATAGGGAGAATACCATGACAAAAATAAAAATCTGCGGCTTATCCCGCCTGGACGACATTGCCGCGGTGAACGCGGCCCGGCCGGATTATATTGGTTTTGTCTTAGCGGAGAGTAAGCGCCAGGTCGATTTTGAAACCGCCCGGGCCTTGAAGCAGGCGCTGGATCCCGGCATTGCCGCGGTGGGGGTTTTTGTCAACCACCCGGTGGCCGAGATCAGCGCGCTGGCCGCGGCGGGCATCATTGATATCATTCAGCTGCATGGCGATGAGGACGAGGCCACCGTCCGGCTCTTGCAAACCCAAACCGGTTTGCCGGTGATCCGGGCCCTGCGGATCAGCAGTCCGGCCGACATCAAAGAAACCGCTGCCGATTACCGGCTTTTTGACACCTACGACCCCAGCCAATACGGCGGTTCCGGGGCGGTCTTCAACTGGGACCTGCTGGCCAACGTCAGCGGCGACTTCTTTCTCGCCGGCGGCCTCAATAGCAGCAACATCGCCGCCGCCATCCAGCAGGTGCGCCCCTACTGTGTTGATATCAGCAGCGGCGTCGAAACCGACGGCGTCAAAGACCGCGACAAGATTATACAAATAGTAGATATAATAAGAGGAATAACGGATTAAAGAAATAATAGACGCGAACAATCGTTGCTTTATCTGTCGGTTCCAAAAAACAATTTTGTTTATTTAGAGAACGAACCTGGTAATTAACATAACCAAGTACCGACAATTGTTACATCATGTTGTACGCATCGGAGCGGACACGGCATCGCCTGTCCGATTTTCGCGAAGGCAACGAGCCAATCACAAGCTGGCTTGTAGTTGGCGACTGCCCGCGACTAATGCGAAAGGAGCAAAGCGGATTTCGTATTGGTCGCGGCGAACAACAGATTAACAATTGGTCGGTACGCCAGCGAAGTGCCAACCTCAAGTTCACCAAAAATTGTCCCCAAAACCGTCAGCACAGCTTACGGCCGTTTAGATAAGAAAAGGAGAAAGAAAATGAGTAAAGGAAAATACGGGATCCACGGTGGTCAGTACACCCCGGAAACGTTGATGAATGCCATTATTGAAGTGGAAAAAGCCTATGAACACTATAAAAACGATCCGGCCTTTCAGGCCGAGTTGACCGAGCTGCTAAATGACTACGCCGGCCGGCCTTCGCGGCTTTATTATGCCAGGAAAATGACCGCCGACCTGGGCGGTGCCAAGATTTATCTCAAGCGCGAAGATCTGAACCACACCGGTTCCCATAAGATCAATAACGTCCTGGGACAGGCGCTGCTGGCCAAGAAAATGGGGAAAACCCGGCTGATTGCCGAAACCGGTGCCGGCCAGCATGGCGTCGCCACGGCCACCGCTGCCGCCCTGATGGGTTTTGAGTGTGAGATCTTTATGGGCAAGGAAGACACCGACCGTCAGGCCCTCAACGTCTACCGGATGCGGCTTTTGGGTGCCACGGTTCATGTGGTCACCTCCGGGACGATGACCTTGAAAGACGCCGTTAACGAAACCTTCCGGGAATGGACCACCCGGATTGACGATACCCACTACGTGCTCGGTTCGGTAATGGGTCCCCATCCCTTCCCGGAAATGGTCCGCGATTTCCAGAGCGTCATCAGCAAAGAAGCCCGGGAGCAGATTCTAAAAAAAGAAGGCAAACTGCCCAATGCCGTGATCGCCTGTGTCGGTGGCGGCAGCAATGCCATCGGGGCCTTCTACAACTTTATCCCTGATGCCGAAGTGCGGCTGATCGGCTGTGAAGCGGCCGGCTGCGGGGTCGATACCGAACAACACGCCGCCACCATCGCCCGGGGCAGCCTGGGGATCTTCCACGGCATGAAATCCTATTTCTGTCAGGATGAATACGGTCAGATCGCTCCGGTTTATTCGATTTCGGCGGGGCTGGACTATCCCGGGATCGGGCCCGAGCATGCCCATCTCCATGATACCAAACGGGCCGAGTATGTGCCGATCACCGATGATGAGGCCGTCGCGGCCTTTGAATACCTGTCCCGGACCGAGGGGATCATTCCGGCCATCGAATCGGCCCATGCGATTGCTTACGCAATGGTGCTGGCGCCGACCATGAAGCCGGAGGAAATCATCATCGTCAATGTTTCCGGCCGGGGCGACAAGGATGTGGCAGCGATTGCCCGCTACAAGGGGGAAAATATCTATGAATAACAGATCAGCATCAAATAGTATCGAAACCAACAAAATATCGGAGATCTTCAGCAACCAGAAAGCCTTTATCGCCTTTTTAACCGCCGGCGATCCGAGCCTTGATAAAACCGAAGAATTTATCCTGGCGATGGACGCTGCCGGGGCCGATCTGATTGAAATCGGGATTCCTTTTTCCGACCCCATCGCCGAAGGGCCGGTGATTGAGGCCGCCAACGAGCGGGCCCTGAGCGCCGGCACCACCACCGATGCGATCTTTGAGATGGTCGCCCGGGTTCGGACCCGGACCGCGATTCCGCTGGTCTTTTTAACCTATATGAATCCGGTCTTTGTCTACGGAGTGGAACGGTTTTTTACTGCCTGCCAGAAAAATGGGATTAACGGCATCATTATCCCCGATCTGCCCTTTGAAGAAAAAGGCGAGATTTTAAGCGTCGCCCAGGCCCATGACGTCGACGTGATCACGCTGATCGCCCCGACCTCCCAGGATCGGATTCAGATGCTGGCCCGGGAGGCGACCGGCTTTATCTATCTGGTCTCGTCACTGGGGGTCACCGGGGTCCGCAGCGAGATCAAAACCGATCTGGCCGCCATTGTCAGTGATATCCGCGCGGTGACCCAGACGCCCGTAGCGGTGGGCTTTGGGATCGCCACACCGGAACAGGCCACAACAATTTCAAAGCTAGCCGATGGCATCATCGTCGGCAGCGCCATTGTCCGCCTCATCGCCGAGCACGGCGCCGCATCCACCCCGATCCTGACCGACTACGTCCGCAAGATGAAGGCGGCGCTGGTTTAGGGTGTTTGTGAGATACCGTACCGACCAATTGTTAATCTGTTGTCCGCTCCGATGTGTACAACATGATGTAACAATTGTCGGTACTGGGTTTGTTTTCTAACAATACTTTCGTTACCGAATGCTAACCACCTACGCTCGTAAAATTGTGAGGTACAGCAAGAAAAACTATGGGTTTAAACGTAACATTAATCTATATTCAACCGATTATACACCGCACAAAATTTACAAAAGATTAACAAATATTTTATCCAGCTGACCCCAATCCTATTGACAGATTGAAAAATTACCTGTCGGGTTCGTAAATTTTATAGAATTGTCGGTATCTCGCCAAAAAAAATCTTTTGATATCGTTTTTTTACATTCAAAATGGGTAAAAACGTGTTATAGTATTGATTAGAGTACTAATAATGTTTATAGGAGGAAGTCTTATGAAAAAATTTATTAACGATGTAGAAAATGTGGAAAATGAAATGCTGGAAGGTATCGTTCTGGCCCATCCCGAATATGTTGCCCGTGTTGAAGGGTTTGACGTGCTGGTCCGCGCTGACAAAAAAGTCGGCAAGGTTGCTCTGGTAAGCGGCGGCGGCAGCGGTCATGAACCATCCCACGGCGGATTTGTCGGAAAAGGGATGCTTGACGGTGCTGTGGCAGGTTCTGTATTTACTTCTCCCACCCCAGACCAGGTATTTGAAGCGATCAAAGCAGTTGATGCCGGTGAAGGTGTATTATTAGTTATCAAGAATTACACCGGCGATATCATGAACTTCGAAATGGCTGCTGAATTGGCCGAAGCTGAAGGCATCAAGGTTGCCAACGTGGTTACCAATGATGATGTTGCTGTTGAAGATAGTCTTTATACGACCGGCCGCCGTGGTGTTGCCGGAACCGTGTTTGTTCATAAAATTGCCGGTGCCAAAGCTGAAGCCGGTGCCAGCCTGGATGAAGTTAAAGCGACAGCCGAAAAGGTTATTGCCAACGTCCGGACCATGGGTGTGGCACTAAAACCGTGTACCGTTCCGGCGGCTGGAAAACCAGGCTTTGAATTATCAGAAGATGAAATGGAACTGGGAATCGGCATCCACGGCGAGCCGGGAACCGAACGAAAACCAATCCAGACCGCTGACGAAATCGTCGATTACCTGATGGAACGGATCTTAAAAGATATGGATCCAAAAGCTGGCGACGAAGTCGCAGTGATGATTAATGGTGCCGGCGCCACCCCACCAATGGAACTGTATATCTTAAACCGTCGGGTTCAGCAAATTTTGGCTGACAAGGGCGTTAAAGTTTTCAAAACCTTCGTTGGCGATTACATGACCTCCATCGACATGGCCGGCGCATCCATTACCTTATTAAAACTGGACGCCGAACTGAAAGACTTATTACTGGCCCAAGCTGATACCATCGGCTTCAAAATGTATTAAAATTTCGCGATACTAATTGGTTGACACTTCGCTGGCGTACCGACCAATTGTGAATCTGTTGTTCGCCACAAGCTCGGACAGGTTGATCAACCTGTCCGCCTTGATGCGTACAACATGATGTAACAATTGTCGGTACTTAGTTTGGTGTTATTATAAAAGGTTTTAAAGAACTAATTGAGAAGAACATAGAAACGAGGAAAATAAATGGCAACAAAGGCAGAAGTGCTGGATTTTATTCGGGTTTATGCGGATAAGATGGCAGAACATCGACAAGAATTGACCGATTTTGATCAGGCAATCGGCCGACGGTTTCCGACAAAAATATTGATGATATTTTAAAAGCAGTGGGGATGACCCTGGTATCCACCGTTGGTGGAGCCTCCGGGCCCCTGTATGGCACGGCGTTTATGAAAGCCGGGGCAGCGGTTAAAGGCAAGGAAGAATTATCCGATGAGGATGTGATTCTGGCCTTTGATGAAGCCGTCGGTGGGATTCAGTTCCGGGGCAAAGCGGTTCAGGGTGAAAAAACCATTCTCGACAGTATGATTCCGGCCATCAACGCCATTAAAGCCAGCATTGCCGCTGGTAAATCGATGAGCGAAGCCCTGGTCGACGCGGAAACCGCCGCCTGGGATGGGGTCGAATATACCAAAACCATCATTGCCACGAAAGGCCGTGCCAGTTATCTGGGTGAACGCAGTATCGGGCATCAGGATCCCGGCGCCACCTCGATGGCGTATGTTTTTCAGGCAGCTAAAGAAGTCGCAGCGAAGGCAGGTAATTAAGAGATGGTAGGAATCGTAGTTGTTTCTCATAGTCAGAAAATAGCTGAAGGGGCCGTCGAACTGGCTAAACAAATGGCACCTGAGGCCAGTATCGCAGCCGCCGGCGGGATGGAAGATGGCAGCATCGGTACCGATGTTTCCAAAATTCTGGCGGGTATTGAAGCGGTTGATCAAGGCGATGGGGTGGTTATTCTGGTTGATCTCGGCAGTGCCGTGATGAGTTCGGAAATGGCCATCGAAATGCGGGAAGGCGGCAGTCAGGTCAAGATCATTGATGCGCCCATCGTCGAAGGAACAATTTTCAGTTCCGTGGAAGCATCCATCGGCTCATCCTTTGACGAAGTCGTTGAAGTCCTGGCCGGAGCTAAGGCCTATAAAAAATTCTAAACACAATCAGATCAACACAGGCACCCCGGGTAACCGGGGTGTCTTTTTATATCAAACTTTTATATAGAACATGAAGAGTTTTTGCGAAATGTGATGAAATTTGTGAGCAATTGTGGTATACTGCTTTTAAATAATATCACGAGCGAATTGCCTAGCTCAGCGCATCGCTGCCAGAGCGTGCCACCATATGAAAGGGGAAAGACCATGGATCCAATCAGTTTAAACGCCGTCGAGGCCCAGGGGCCATCTATTTCGCTGTCAAAGAAAATTGATGCCGTTACCATTAAACCCACCGGAGACAGCGTGAACCCTCAGAATGCCGCCAATGCGGCCAATTCTTATTACAAATACGACACCATGGAGCTCAGCCGGGAGTATGTGGGCTATCGGATGAAAAGCGAGAATACCGCCGTCAACAGCGATACCAACCAGGACAATTCTATTGTTGATCAGAAATCGTCACGGATACCCAGCGACGATGAAAACGAAAACCGCGAAAAAAAAGAAACCAAAAGCCAAACCGCTGAGGTCGATGAAACCGAAGACGAGAAAGTTTCCGGCAATCAGCTGGGTGGCTACACCAGTTCAGAATTGAAGGGTCTGGTTTTATCCGGCAAGATTTCCGTGGCCGCCTATAACGGGGAAATGAAAAGCCGTCAGGATGATAACAAGCCTGCTGAGCCTCAGCAACCTAAAAAACCGGTGCTGGGTCAGTCCGGTCGAAAAGCGGCAAACAGTCTATTCTAGTGCTTCGATTGATAAGCATAAATCCTATGAAAGAAGCGATAGCCCGGATCTCTATCATCCAGCGGAATGCTTCTTTTTTTATGCGTTTTTTCCGGTGGGCGGCCTCAACATTTCCGGCTATTCAAAAAATTTAAAAAGACAACCCAGTACCGACAATTGTTACATCATGTTGTACGCATCGGAGCGGACAGGTTGATAAACATGTCCGATTCCGCAGCGAACAACAGATTAACAATTGGTCGGTACGGTAGTTGTAGACAACAGCTAATAAACATTTTCGGTTTCATTTTTTTATTATTCGTGATATATTATTTCTGTTGCCTTATTTCCCGGCAATCGAAAAACCCATAAGGATGTGAACCAATGAACCTTTCTAACTTAGCGATCGCCATCCTCCTGACTGTGCTGGCCGGCTTGTCGACCGGTATCGGCGGGCTGATTGTGCTGCTCTTTGAAAAAACCAATACCAAACTTTTATCGGTGGCGCTGGGATTCTCCGCTGGTGTCATGATTTACGTATCTTTTGTGGAACTGCTGTTTGAGTCCCGGCGGCTGCTGATTGCCAATCTGGGTGAAGCAACGGGGATCTGGGTCAATGTTGTTGCCTTTTTTTGCGGGATGCTGCTGATTGCCATTATTGATAAGCTGGTGCCCTCCTACGAAAATCCCCACGAGACCCATATGATCGAAGAAGCCGCCTCCTGTCCGGTGGATGGCAGTCAGAAACTGCTGCGAACCGGTATCTTTACCGCCGTGATCATTGCCATCCACAATTTCCCTGAAGGAATGGCCACCTTTGTCTCATCGATCCAGGACCCCTCATTGGGGCTGGCGATTGCCATTGCCGTGGCGATTCATAATATCCCCGAGGGGATGTCGGTAGCGATTCCGGTTTTCTGTGCCACCGGGTCCCGCAAAAAGGCCCTCGGCTGGTCGCTGTTTTCGGGGATGGCCGAACCGGTGGGGGCGATTGCCGCCTATTTCATCCTGCTGCCCTTTCTTAACGACACCGTCTTCGGGATCCTCTTTGCCGGCATCGCCGGGATCATGGTCTTTATCTCCCTGGACGAGCTGCTGCCCACCGCCCGGGAATACGGCGAACACCATCTGTCCATCTACGGGTTGATCGCCGGGATGATGCTGATGGCATTCAGTTTGATCGTGCTGATGTAATGGTCGGTATGGCGAGGTCTAATCAAGTGCAGAACGGTTTCTAAGGCCGGTTAATTGATCAATGATCGTTTTTATAACTCTTAATCTTCCTGGTAATGAAGCAAGGCCTCATTCTGGACGATTAATTCTTCTTCGGATGTTGCCACCTGATCATACAGATCTTGGAGCTCATCCTTTTTTTTTCGCAAACGTTGGTTGGTGCGATTGAGCCGGCGGTATTTCTTCAGGTTGTAGGGCTTTCGTTTGGCTGTTCAACATCGTCGCGGTTTTCGTATGGATAAAACTTCCGATTTTACTTTCCGTTAAACCACACAATATACCGATCACAAACTGTGTGTTGATGCTGTCTTTGATATTGGCGGTTGAAAGATCGCCGACTTCCAGGGCAACGATCCCAGTCGACAGGAAAAGTGAAAAGATGATGGCACAGATACCAATATAAATAAGTCGGATTGTTGGCTTCATACGATCTTTTTCAAGAATGCTAAGACGCTCAAAATCTAAGACCGGATTTCGGGCGGCGAATGAAACCCAGGTCCCGAGCATGGCTCCGATCCAGATGACACTGCACATACTGATAACCGCTAAAAAGTCGCTCTGGAAAAAAAATACTGTGTTGAGCTTTTTGATCATGAGATCGGCAAGAGTAGCTTGATTGGAAATTATTGCGGTTGAGGTAATCAACAATAGTACCAGCGCAATCAGGCTGGAAAGAAAGGCACGCATGCCCAACTCCTTCATATAGGTGTTTTTGATGCGCTGACCCTCGATTGTCGTGATTTCGTTATTTAATTGTTCCAGGGCTAAAACGGCTAACTCCGGCGTAGCCATCGTTCCCGTCAATCCCGCCTGGGCCAGAGATAGAAGCTTGTTAAAGTATTTTTTTTTGATTGTATTATTGTTTTTTTGATCTTTCTTGTCCTTATCGGTGTCAATGGAAAAATACAAGGATTTGATTATTATATTGGTGGACATGATTTTTTTAAGCAACTTTTTTTTCGCCGCCGGAATCAAATCATCATTTACCGCCGCAGTTGGCTCAGTGCTTTCTGCGGGAATCCATTGATAGGCAATGTCATAAGGATCTTTTTTATCCGCGCAGACGACAAAATAACCGGTATCAGAAGCGATCAGTTCATGGCCACATTCCGGACAAATACCCAGATTTGGGCCAATCGCTCTTATTTGATCGGGCTCCTGATTGGCGGGAAAACCGCAGGCAGGACAATTGCCGCCGGGCGAATCGCTATTTTGCAGATTGCTGGTGCCCGCCGAATTAATAGAAAAGGCGATTAAATCGGAATCAATCGAATAACTATCTGCTTCATTGATATTTAAATTATTTGCAGGATTTTCATTAACTATTTTCGGTTCTGGTTTCTCATGGTTTGACATATCAGCCTCCTGAATGAAGAGAATCAGATTCTTTAAAAGAATCTTGTCAGCCGGCACCGAGCGAGGATCGGCAATACCCGGCTTACATAATGATTTAGTTTTTCTTGTTTTCTTATTACCACCAGAATTTTAATTTAATCACAGGGTCCGGGATGATTAAAATTGCCTTTGGCAGATGTCATGGTGACAGTCGCTGGAAAACGAGTTGGGCACTCCCGCTGATACCATCACCTCCGGTGTTGTCCTGAGATTTCACCACCTGCCACTCAATCGGCTGCAGATAAGTTTGACTGGTGGTTTCAACGGTGGCTGCATCTTTGGCGATCACAAAATAAATCACCGTCAACTGCCGGGTCTTGTCGTAGCGCAGATAGAGCCGGCCCAGCATTGGGACCACCGGGAAGTTCGGGCCGGGATAGTCGGGCGGCGGGGAGCCGTATTGGAGGGTCCCCAGCTGAAAGCCCTGTTCCCGGTACAGCGGGGCGTTGGTTAAAATAGTGGCGTCAATCTGTGTCCAGTCGCTGAAGCCGGCCATGGTCGGGCCGGGTTTTGTTCCGGTGATCTGGGCGTCGAAACGGTGTTGGGCAGGGGGACAGCCCAGCGAGGCCAGCACCAGTTCCAGCTGATCAAACGCCACCAGACCGGTGATGGCCTCACCATCAGGGACACCGTTGCGATACCCGAAGGGGTCCTTGGTCTGACTGATGGCGTAAACCCCGTAATGGGCATTAAAGGTGGCGGCTTCGGGATTGTAGAAGTCCGAACAGCTGCCGTCAAAGGCGCCGAAATTATAGAGGATGCTCAGTTCGCCGGGGCCCCGGTGGGGAAAGTTGTCTCCGCAGTGAAACAGCTTCATCGTGTCGCCCCAGCGGCCATCCCCGGTTTGGGCCGAGGTCGGCACGATCAGCTTCAGGCCGGTTTGAACAAAGACGCTCTGGCCGGCAAAGCTGGCTTTTTGCAGACATAAGACGGCATTGCTGCGCAGTTCGGCTAGCGCCGGGGCGAGGGCCAGCAGATAAACGCTGAACAACACCAGCAAAACGCCGGTCAGAAGCGTTATTTTTTTGGTTGGTTTCACACAATCACCTTCTTAACTGTATTCATACCATCGAATTTTTTATTCAATCACAGCGGCGGTTGGTTTTGGGTGGCGGGTGGGTAAAAGAAGAATGACATTAGCGTAAATAAATTTGGGGAGGCAAATAATGATTTTTATGGGTTTGTTTTTAACGGGGCTGGTCAGCGGTTTGATTCATTGGTTGATCCGGCGCAACGGGGAAGCAGCGGTAAATATTTGTCCGCTTTCCTTCAAAAAAAATCAAGTCGGGCAGAAGCTGCTAAATTTTTAGCGAAAATTTACAGTAGATATCTGTTCTTGGAGGGTAGATATTTGCACTAATAAAGGATATAATATAAAAAATTGTTTATTCTTTAACAAATGTAAGCATTGATCCTTGCTTAAGCTTTCTGGAGACGACGTTTTAAATGTCGTCGAAAAAATGCAGGGCATGGTAAAGGATTACATTGAAAGGGGTTATTTATGAATGAAAATCAAAATATGAATCCAGTGACCGATGCGGGTGTCGCTCCGAATATGGTGGCGCCACAAGTTGACGATCACCGCAAATCACGACTATCCACCAAACTGCTATTATTTACGGCCGCGCTGATTGGTCTGGCGGTCCTGGCCCTGGCCATGATTGCCATTAGTCTGGGGGCAGCGGCATTAACCGATCCAGCCACCAATGTTCAGGTTACGATTGACAATCTGCGCAATCAGATTTTGTTAAGCGCACTCTTTATTATTTTAATGGGCGGGGCCCTGGCTTATGCCATGGCGAAAAAGTTTTGCAAACCGATTAGCCGCCTCAAAGAAGTGGCCGATCAGGTGGCGCTGGGCCATGTTGATCTGGACATTGAAATCGCGACCCATGATGAGCTGGGTTATTTATTGGGGTCTTTTAAAACCATGGTTCAAAACAATAAAGACCTGGCCGAGGCCGCAAAACGGATGGCTCAGGGAGATTTTGAGGTTGAAATCGTCCCCCGTTCCGAAGCTGATGAGCTGGCGTCGGCTATGATTGCCGTCCGGACAGAAATGAATCGCGTCCATGATGCCATCATTAAATTTGGTCACGCCGCTTCCGAAGGGCAGCTGAACTACCGGGGCAACACCAATGACTATACGGGTGACTACAAAGATATGATTATTGCTTTAAATAATGTCATTAACACCTTTGTCAAACCCCTCAAGGTTGCCAACAAAGCGATTGAGCGGATTGGCAACGGGGTGATTCCACCCAAAATCACAACCGAATATAAAGGTGATTTCAACGAGCTTAAAAGCAATATTAACGCCTGTATTGACGGGCTGGGCGCCTTGACCGAAACCGGCGACGTCATCCATCGCCTTTGCCTCAATGATTTTTCTGCCAAAGTGGAGGGGAACTATTTAGGCATCTATGGCGATCTGGCCATCTCGGTCAATGAGATCCACACCAAGCTTAACCATATCCATGCCATTGTCAATAATGTCTCCAATGGTGTAATGAGTGACTATGATGCGTTGGTAGCCACCGGAAAATACTGTGAGGCGGATGAATTTATTCCCAGTCTGATTCAAATGATTGAAAATATTCACGCCCTGGTCAGTGAAGCGGATCAAATGACCCAGCTGGCCATTGAGGGTGATCTTGATCATCGCGGTGATCCCACCCGATTCCGGGGGGATTATGCTAAGGTGATTGCTGGCTTCAACCAGACCCTGGATGCTGTAATCGAGCCGATTCAGGCGACTTCGGCAGCCCTTGATGAACTGTCAAAAGGAAATTTGAGCTTTACCATGACCGGCGATTACAAAGGACAGCATGGCAAAATCAAAGAAAATATGAACCGAACCATCAACTTCTTAAAAAATTATGTGGCGGATATTACATCCTTGCTGCAGCTGATTGGCGAAGGCGATCTGTCCCAGGAAATCAGGGCTTATTATCACGGCGATTTCAATGCCGCCAAGCTGGTCATTAATAGCATTACCACCAGTTTAAGCGGATTTATGAAGGAAATTGATGATTCCGCCGAACAGGTCAACGCCGGTGCCATCCAGATTTCTGACGGCGGTCAGGCCTTAGCCCAGGGAACCACCGAACAGGCCAGTTCGATTCAGGAACTCACCGCGTCGATTGAAGAAGTGGCGGCAGAAACAAAACGCAATGCTAAAAATGCCAACGAAGCCAACCAGCGGGCCCAGGAGGTGCGGAACAACGCCGAAGTGGGCAATGCGCAAATGTCAAAAATGGTCTCGGCCATGGTCGAAATCAACGAATCATCCAAAAATATTTCCAAGATTATCAAGGTGATCGATGACATTGCCTTCCAGACCAATATTCTGGCCCTAAACGCCGCCGTCGAGGCCGCCCGGGCCGGACAGCATGGCAAAGGTTTTGCCGTCGTTGCCGAAGAGGTCAGAACCCTGGCGGCCCGCTCGGCAGAAGCGGCTAAGCAAACCACCGGTCTGATTGAAGGCTCCATCGACAAGGTGGCGGCGGGCACCAAGATTGCCGATGAAACCGCCGAAAGTCTGGTTGAAATTTTAAATGAAATCGAAAAGGTCACGGGTCTGGTCGGCAACATTGCCCGGGCATCCAATGATCAGGCCACCGAAATCGCACAAATTACCATGGGGATCGAGCAGGTCTCGGTGGTTGTCCAAACCAACTCGGCCACCGCCGAAGAAAGTGCCGCATCGGCCGAAGAACTTTCCGGCCAGGCGGAACTACTTAAACAGCTGATCAGTTCCTTTAAACTTAAAAGCAAAAAAGCGGCCTCCACCGAGGACGATAACAAAGCTCTGCTGTTGCTGGCTGAAATGGCCAAACAGGCGCCGGTTATGACCATGAACTGGCAGGCCCAGGTGGACACCATTGCGGCTGAAGTGGCCGCAATGGGCTATCAGGATATCGCGATTATGAATCTGGCCGGACATGCCAAGTACATCAAGGGGGGCGGCGAGTTTGATGCCTGGGGCGAATTCTGGTATGAAGCGGGCTTTAAGGGCGAAACGGCCATTTCGGAAGAGACGATCAGTAAAGTCACCAATGAAGCGGTTGTCTTTGATGTCGCGCCGATTAAACAAGGCAGCCAGGTTGTTGGTCTGCTGGTGGGCCGACGGGCCCCACAGCGCTAGCCACCGGCGTGATAAAAAAGCCCCCAAAAACAGCCAAACAGCCCGGAGACAAGAAACCAGAATTGTCTCCGGGCTGTTTTTTTATGGATTTTGGGATGACCATCGGTTAAGCGGCGGCCGAGCCTCAGATCAGGGTCTTTATATCCACCAGCAGATCGGTGCGGCTGTAGGGAATCAACAGTTCGACCCGGCCGACGGCGCCGGGGGCGACTTCGTAGGGGTTGAAGAAGATGCAGACCCCGGCATCGGTGAGGTAGAAGCGGGAGTTGGCATTGAGGCTGGCGGCAATGGTGGTGAGATCAATGTCACTGTAGCGGGGGTCGCTGTTTTTCAGGTTCTGAAATTCCAGCGTCAGCTTGGGCGAAATCTGGTTATCGGGAATCACCATGATATCCCCCAGCATCAGTTCGTCCCCGGTTTTGGTGCCAAAGCTGTGGGCACTCAGCACGGTATTGCCATGGGCGCCACCGGCATAGCTGTACTGTTCCTGGGTGATCGAAATGATATTGTTATTATTGTAGGGGATGGCCGCGGTAACAATGTTCTCATATTTGCCGATCAGGTTGGCCCGGAAGGCCGGATCGGTGGTGTAGGCGTTGACAAAGCTCATGTAGTCGGCGTTGTTGGCCTGTACCCAGCTGGCTTCGAGATTGTCATAGAAGCTGTCCAACTGATTCTTGACCGGAGTGTTGTCATAAAAGAGCGGCCGTTGGTAACGGGAAGCGTAGACCCAACGCAGGGTGTCGATGTCATAGTAGTTTTGTTCCTGGGTCTGGCCGATGAGCAGGTTGTAGGGGCCGACAAAAGGCCGGCTGGTGGCACCCGGAGCCGCGCCGCCTTTGTTAACGATGACGATTTCGATCGCTTCGAGGCGATAGGATAAGCCAGCGGTTCCGGCACTGTTGCCGTTTTGGGCCCAATCCAGCCAGCCAAGATTCTGGGCGTGGACGCGATAGTAAATGTCAAAAAGATTGGCCGAGCTGCCAGTCAGGTTAATCCGGATTGCTTCTAACCGCAGGGACTGGCCGGAGGTGCCGCTAGTTTCGCCGTCAACTTTGGGGTCCTGCCAGCCGACGTTTTGGACATGGGTCTGGTAGTTTACGCCGAGATCATAGCCCTGATCGTTGACGGTAATCTCGATTGCTTCCAGCCGTAACCCCAGTCCCGAGGTGCCGCTGGTCGCACCGGCGCTTTTCCAGTCCTGCCAGCCAACGTTCTGGACATGGGTGCGGTAGTTGCAGGTGGGCATCAGCGTCTGGGTATCGACGGCAGTCGGAGCAGCCGCTGCCAGCACCCCCGGTGGCAGCGCCAGCAGGGTCAGCAGGACGGCCAGCACCATGGTTTTTCGGGGTTTGTGATTACTGCGCGGGTTCATTTTAGTACCTCACTTTCTGGTTGAATCAGGGGTTTTCCATAAGGGATTTAAGCCGCGTTTTTTAGTTGCCTGTTATTGTCTTCATACCACCTCGGGGCTGATTTATTCATGGCGGGGCGTTCCGGATGCTGATTATTATTGCGCCGGTTTTCTTTATCAGAACGGCGATGATCCACCGGCCGGACCGGCTGGACGAAGGCGCATATTTTAGCAGCACCGAATCTGGCTGCTGTAACAGTTATCAATAGCCATAGCTCGTCAGTGATTGTGCACTGGCAACCGGTCTAGTCATGCCACCGCTTATGATATTTATTGCAGTGAAACAGCGGGTTTGTATGGGTATGAGTACGTGTCGTGGCGGGTGATGTTTTCGCGACGCCTGTTTTAGATTTGGATAGCAGCAAAAGCCATTATTTTGTTGTCAAAGCCCGGGATGACTATGGGGAATCGCTGCTGTCCAATCAAATGATGGCAAACTTGAATATACCGGTCATCAGGGTGACAGTTTCTAGTGAAACGGCGACTCTGATCCCAGGTTCCACAACCAGGTTAGAGGCACAGGTGGAACCATGCCGCCTGACGCCACTGCTTTTTTAGTGGGTAAACCTTCCAGTGATGGGAGGTTTTATTTATTGGCATGCGCCCGGCGGATGTGCTAGTGATACAAATTGATACTAATTGGTATCAGCAAGGAAGATCGCTATGGAAGCCGGAAAATTTGCCGCGATGCTGTCGAGCAAGCATCTCATTGATTTAAAGCGAATGCAGTATAAGTATTAAGTTGCCGAAGTGGCGGAAAGATAGCGCTGATGCATAAAATTGGCAACCGGAATAAGTATTTTGTGGGTTGTTTCATGAGTAAAAAAAACATCAAACCCGATACGCTGAAGGGTTTGATGTTTAGAAAGCCAGGCGATTAGGAGCGGCCGGAGTTGAACCGCACCAGGGCATCCCAGTCAATACTGCCGTCGTCTAAGCAGAATAATTGGGTAAATTCTTTGATAAGGCGGTTTTCAGCTTTTTGATAGGCGGCTTCGAAAGCATCAATATGGGTTTTAGGCAGACGATCAATATAATGGATCAATTTAAGATAGAACTCTTGGTCACCCGTAAGTTCTTCCCAAAAATCCTGGCCAGCCAGCTCAGCATACATTTTGGGAATGGCCTTTGTTCCATTTTTCTTTTTTCCATAGCTGTAGCCAATGATCGGGACATAACGTTTTCGTGCCTGTTGAGCTAATTTGCCGGCAGCTGCAAAATCCTGCTCCTGTTTTTTCTTGCTACTGGAATTAAAAACATTGGTTCCTGATTTAACGGCAATGGCGTAAATCACATCATCCCCCTCAACCATGATATCAATGCCCGGGGCCAGAGCTTTTTGACCCTGAACAGCTGCCGTAGCAATGGGTTCAAAAAATAAATTACCAAAAATTGTTTCTTCAGATGATGATACATAAGCAGAAAGTATGGCATCAACGATCTGTGCCGCACCTTGCATATCCTTTGCGCGAAACAAATAAGGATTTTTTTTGCGCATGACCGTTTTGATGGTCAGTGAATCTATTTTGGCAACAAGTGACACATAAAAATGATTGAGGGCATCACCAATTACTGACAGCATCAGCTCTTCGTTGTAGTTTGAATTAATAGCCATTGATTGCATTCTCCTGTTTCGACATAGCATTTTGAATTTTGAGATGAATATCAGTACCACGGGTACGTTTTGATTTGATAATGGCACTGTTGTTAGCCACCGCAACTAGCATTTGTCCCAATGCATGGGACAGACCGATTGGTACGGCGTTGCCGATCTGACAATATTTTGCTGTCGTGGTTCCTGCAAAAACCCAATCGTCAGGAAATTGTTGAATGCGCGCATATTCGGTCACGCTCAGGGGACGATCCTTGGTAGGGTGACATAGCATGGAAGCTTTTTGAACTGGCGTCGTCACCAGGGTAGGCGAAGGCTGATCATAGGATAGACGTCGGTAGAATCCAACCTTTCCACCACCAGATAGATAGGCTCCGCCCATGGCTTCTTTGATAAGATCTGGGGGCAAGTCTTTCCAGTTGCCGCCTTCGGGTACCATTTTTAAAAAATCTAAGCGATCTTTGCTAAAGCTGGCGCATTCGCCGGGATTATCTTCCAGATCAAAAATTGCATCTCGTAGGGTATGCCACAGGTAATCTTTTTTCTGATGCAACTGAAAATGTGACGGCATGGGGAGAAAAATATTTTCATGATCACGACTGCCGATAATAATCAGCCGTTCACGGAATTGCGGAACCCCATAATTGACAGCATCCAGCACGCCATAAATGGTTGTATAACCCAATTTTTCAAACTCATCAAGAACAATTTTGAAAACGGATCCCCGTTGGGACAGGGGATCCTTGTTTTCTTTATTGCGTTCTGATAGAGGGACATGATTGATAGAGGAAGAAATTAAACCTTTAACATTTTCCATAATAAAGAAACGTGGCCGGATGGCATCAATCATGCGGATATAATCCATAAAGAGGCTACCTCGGGGATCGTTGATCCCCAGCCGCTTGCCTGCCGTTGAAAATGGCTGGCAAGGTGGTCCGCCACAGATTAAAAAAGGTTCTTCTCGGGCCAGTCCAGAAAGTTTTAAAACTTCTCCAGCGCTTATTTTTCGGATATCGCCGTCAATGACACTGTGGCCGTTGAGTCTCATGGTTGATACACAGGCCTTGTCAATATCCTGACCAATTTGAATGTTTAACCCGGCCTGCATCAGACCAATATCCAAACCCATGCCACCTGAAAATAACGAGATGACTGAGGAATCATTTTTTTGTAGTGCTGACATAATTATTCACCATTTTTCTTTTAGTAATTTGGTTATATTATAGCATATTTTATTGAGATTAGATAGAACAAATGAAACAGATGATCGTATTGCTTTGTGGTGGGATGGAAAAAAATCAAATAAACCAATAGCACGATGGCAATTGGGTCTGGGGTAGCACAAAGAGTCCCGGCCTAGCATGGCTACCATCGGAAGCCTGGATCAGGATAATCTTTCGGGGCCTGGGATGAAAGATTGACAACTTTATTATTTAGCAAAATTATGATAAAACAAACAAAAAAGGAGGTGCTGGCTATGAGTGATGAAGCCACTCAAAAACGTCTATTTGACAGCGAAGTCTATTTTAAATTAAAAGAGGCGGAGTTGGAAGCCCAACAAACCAGTCAGCGTTATTTGCATAAGCTAGTGTTTGCGAACTTAAAGAAAACGCTTGAAGCAAAGGTTGAATATCGTGAAGATTTATAAAACTTCACCGGAATTTTTCAAAGACCTTTTAATCTTGACAAGCCAACAATGGTTCCAAAACTTTGATCAATTGACACCTAAAAACTGCCCGGACAGCCCCGGCTGTTACCGCAATAAAAAAGCAGCGCTGTTTCAGGCGCTGCTTTTTATCGGCCGATTTTTGCGGAACAATCTCCAGTCGTCCCGGTTTGAACGGTTTTGATGGCGTTTCAAATAATCTCTTCTTTAATCAGGATTGCCACGATATGAGGGTCGAATTGGGTGCCGGCACAATCAATCAGAACTTGTTTGGCTTTTTCAACCGACAGGCCGTTTTTGCGGTAAGGGCGTGACGCCGTCATCGCGTCATAGGCGTCAGCAATGGTGATAATGCGCGACTCGATGGGAATGTCATCACCTTTGATGCCGCTGGGATAGCCGGTACCATCCCATCTTTCATGGTGACTCAAAACGCCTTTGGCAATGTTGGCAAATTCATTGGTGGCGGTCAACATCCGATAGCCGATGGCGGGATGCTTTTTAATTTCGTTATATTCGGCTTCGGTGAGCCGTTGCGGTTTCTCAAGGATATCTCCGGAAACGATGATTTTACCGATATCGTGCAATAATCCCAGGGTGGCAATGTCATCGATCCGATGCGGCGAGAAATGCAAGGCTGTGGCGATCTTGACCGCCAGGTCTTTAACCCGATGCGAGTGGCTTTCTTCCCGGGGACTTTTCTCATACAGGGTGTTCATGATCGTTTTGATGGTCAGGCCCCGAACCCCCTGACTTTCGCTCATTTTTCTTTTGTACATGTATTCCTCAGCATTTTTGAAAACAGCCTCTAAATTCATGGAATGGTCTGTTTTTGTATCCCAACCAAAAGCGATTGACAGGATCCCGTTGCCGGTTTCTAATTGACTGCATCCCTGATTCATGCGATCGACAATTTTTTGGGCTTCATCGGCGGTTGTTTGTGGCATCAGAATCACAAACTCGTCGCCGCCCCAGCGCGCCGCGATATCATCGGCTCGCAGACAGGTTCTAAATAAAGTCGCGGTTTGTTTTAACAAGACATCCCCATGATGATGGCCAAAGGCATCATTGGTCAGCTTCAGGCCATTCAAGTCGGCCATGATGATGGTCAGGGGATAGTTTCTGGGGGTATCGAGCCGTCCCATTTCCGCTTCAAAAAAGCGGCGATTGTAGAGTCCGGTCAGGGCATCATGGAAACTGAGATATTCAATCTGTCGGCTTTGGGCTCTTTTTTGGGTCACATCACGAAAGACGAGGACCACGCCAAGCATTTCATGGTATTGATTGTTAATCGGTGAGGCACTGTCCTCCAGCAGATAACATTGGCCATCCCTGGCGGTTAAGATGGCGTGATTGCTGATCTCATAAGGGAGGCCCGATTTTAACACCGTGCTGACCGGGTCAATGATTTCATAGTTGGGATCTTCATGTGATAGGCGGAGGACTTCCTGATAATACATCCCTTTGGCTTCGGCTTCGGTCCAGCCTGTCATCTCGGCACAGACCTTATTGATGAGCTCGATTCTTTCATTTAAGTCGACAACCAGGACCCCGTCACCGATTGAGACTAAGGTCGATAAATATTTATTTTTTTCAATCTCAAGTTCGTCCCGGTATTTCGATTTTTCGATCATATTCCAGACGCCACTCATCAGCGCTGTCACCTGATAGATATCATTTTCATCGTAATCAATCGGGCGATTGGCCAGCCCGACGGTGGCGACGATGTGCGAATCGGCAAAAACCGGCACCCCCATCCATTTATCGAGTTTAACATGGCCCTGGGGATAGCCTTTTTTGAGCGGATCCGGTTTGCTGAAGTCATTGATGATCAGGGGCTTTCGCTGGCGGATGACCTCACCCCAAATACCCACGGAATCTAATTGATAGACGGTCTTTTTCTCGGCCACCAGACAGGCGCTCATCACCCCTTTTGACCATGAATTGAGGGTGAGCTGGTTAGTTGCTTCGTCGAATAAATAGATATAGCCAAACTCACTGCCCGTCATTTTGATCAATTCATTCAGGACATAATCGAGTCGATCAGTGACCGAACTATAGTCTTGATTCATCACGTTGAACATAATGGTGTTACGAAAGAGATTATTTTCTAATTTTGCGGTTTGTCGTTTGACTTCTTTGCGAATCATGATAAAAGAAAATAACAGCAGAACCACAAAGACGGCCACCAGGGCGCTCAAAAAATAGATCGCGATTTGGGTATAGTCCGGTTTGGGATCGACCAGAAAGGGGAACCATTTGATATAGAGGGCCTCATAGGTGCCGTTTTCCGAGACGATCGCCAGGCCTTCATTGAGTGCGGCTAACAGCTCCTTGTCGCCTTCTTTAACGGCAAAGCAGAACTTCTGCTCAAAGCCACTAAGGGAAACCTTGACCCGTTCAACCCCATCGTCAGACAGGCGGGTAACGGCTTCAATATTTTCGATGTTCAAGTCATTAATTAACTTCTGGCCCACCAGGCTCTGGGCCAGCACGGCATCATGAGAGCCGGAACTGAGCAAGGAAAAGGCCTCGGCATAGGTATCAACGAGAATCAGGTTGTCGGTAAAATGCATGCTTTCGGCATAGTCCTGAGCATTATCGCCTTTCATGACGATGATTTCTTTGCCATACAAATCGGCTTCGGAGGTGATTTTGGTGTCATCCTGACGGACAAAAATATTGCCGCGCATGACAATATAGGGCACCGTAAAATCAAAATACTGATCCCGTTCGGCGGAGTAACCAACCAGTGGCAGGACATCGAGCTGGCCATCTTCCAGTTCGGCTTTGATCGTTGCCCAATGATCGACTTTGAACTCAATCGTCAGCCCCATTTCATTGGCCACCGCCTGTAACAGCTCCACTGAAAAACCATCGGCCTGGCCATCGGTGACCACCGAAAAGGGCGGATAATCGTATTCGGTGGCACTTTTTAAGACCTGCTTTGGCGCTGCCATGGCATGGGCGGTCAACGGGTTAGCCGTGATGTAAAAACAGAGCACCGCACCGATAAGCCCAAGTAGCATCATGATCCTTATTCTAACTTTCATAACTAACCTCCAGAAAAAGTTTGTAAAATAGCAGACGTTGAAGCATAATCTGGTTTTGTAGAAGTTAATCATAACATGGCAGGGGGGTGCCTGACAATCATTTAGCGGTAATATTTGTTTGGCTTAAATAAAGCAGCGAGGCTCAACTCGCTGCTTTTTGATTGTCGATTTTTCCGGTATTGTTCAGATGTTACCCACCCGCATATCAGCGTTTCAATAGCCATCAGCAGATCGGTGCGGGTGGCGGGGGGGGATGACGCGCGCCACCCAACAGAGCAGTATCAATTCGTTTCCAGATAAGCCGGTTCATTGGCGTCGACGCTAAAGTTGGTACCCTTGGGAACCACTTCGATCTGGATCGCTTCGAGACGGTAGCCGTAGCCGGAGGTGCCGGCCATCTGGCCGTTTTTGCCCCAGCCCATCCAGCCGATATTCTGGCAATGAACCCGGTAATAGACATCAAATTTGTCGGCATCAGCGCCGACTAACTTAATCTCGATGGCTTCCAGCCGCAGCCCCAACCCCGAGGTGCCGCTGATCTCTTTGTCATAGTGCCAGGGTGCCCAGCCGATATTCTGAATATGGGTACGATAGGCAATGCCGAGGTCATAATCGGATTGGACCAGTTGTATCTGGATCGCTTCCAGCCGGTAGCCGTAGCCCGAGGTGCCGGAGACTTCGCCGTTTTTGCAGTCATACTGCCAGCCGACGTTTTGGATATGGGTGCGGTAATAGACATCAACGCCGCCGGTAGCGGCACTCTTGACGGTAATGGTGTAGCTGGTGGTTTTGCCGCCGACGGTGATGGTCAGGGTTTTGGTGCCCGCCGTGGTGGTGTCAAAGCCGCTGACATTGGCCGCGGTGAGGGTCTCGGTGCGGGTCGAACCATCGCTGTAGCGGCCGGTGACGACCAGACCGGACAGATCCAGGGACTCACCAATCTGATAGCTCAGCTTATTGGCCGGACTGGTAATCTCGATGCCTGTCAGGGTGGCGACGCTTTGGCCGCCGGTAAAGGCTTTGATGCAGACACTTTCATTATCATAATAACCGGAGTCATACCAGATGTCGCTGCCAGTGCCCCGGGTAAAGCTCTCACCGCCATTGGCACTGGCGCTGCTGCTGTAGTTGGCGACGGCCCGCTCGGTGGGAATCTGGTATTCATTATTGGGGGTCGTATATTTGATCACCACGGCAAATTTCTGGTTGGCTGTCAAGCTGACCGGGGTGTTGAGAGCGACGGTGTAATAGCCGCCATAGGCAAAGTTGGCGGTTTGGGTTGCGCGCAGCTGGCCACTACTGGGGTTGTCGGCCGCAACATCGGTATAGATGCTGATTTCGGCGGTGGTGTTGGCACTCATCGAGTAGGTAGCTATGGCGGTCAGGTTTTCGCTGGCCGCGGCGGTAAAGATATTGGCGCCCCAGGCCGAGCCATCAGCGGTGGTATAACCGCGGCTCCCGGTATTGCCGAGGGGATCATACTGGTAGATGCGACCGTAATTGCTGGTGGCTTCGGCGTTATTGAAGACCGTCGCAGCTTCGCCGGCATGGGTGTCATAATAGGAAAGGTAGAAATAGCCACCGTCGCCCCAGTTGGGGCCCCAGCTGTTTTTGATAATCCAGGCGCCGTTGCCCGGGGCCGTCAGGGGAAACAGGCTGCGGTCAAAATTGTCATCCCAGCCGACAATCGTTACGGCGTGATCGGTGGGGTTGCTGCCATTATAGTACAGGGCGGCAGCGTCGGCATTATAGTAAGAGCTGGAGTTGGTGGAACTGGCATAAATGGAGGTATAGACGGCGCCGCTGTCCATCAAAGCCTGTTTAATGGCCGTTGCCGATTTGGGCAGGTTTTCGGCCTGCTGAACGTGATAAACCGGGGCCAGTCCGATTTTTTTAGAGCTGCCATAGGGATCGCTGCTTTCACTGACCGGACCGCTCCAGCGGGTCAGGTAGGCCATCGCCATGTCGGCGTTGCCGGGATCTTCGGGCCCGGAATCAAAACCATGATTCCAGCGCAGGTTGTTTTCGGACAGATCGACGGTGGCCGTCGGTTTCAGGGTTGATTCCAGCGAAGCCAGGCTGGCAAAGGCCCAGCAGACGTTATAGGTGCCCTGATGGCGGACGTCGGTGACCCGGCCGAGGCTGCGCAGATCATAACTGGCCGGAAAGCTGGCCGCGGTGTCAAGACTGGCGTCCACCGGGGCTTCTACCCGGACCACGGGTGGCGGCATATAGCCCAGACCATAGCCGTCGGCGGTGCTGGTTGTCAGGGTGCCGGCTTCGCGGTCGGCCAGGTACTGGACAAAAGCGGGATTTAAGGGGGCCGTTGTGGGGGCGGTGTCATCAGCCCAGACCGACTGGGGGAGCACCAGCAAACAGACCAGACCGAACAGGATCAGCGAAACGCGGTGTTTGAATCGTTTTTTCATTTGGGAACATCCTTTCTTTAAAACAGAATCGCTGCTGGCCACGGCTATCATTGTAAAGAACTTGTTTCTTTACCAGAGATATACCTGTTGAGGGTGGTTTTAATCATAAAATTTTAATATTTTCTTCGGGACGCTCTTAACGCGGCGTTTTTATTTTGCCTGGAATCGGCTGATAGTCGCTGCCCAAAAAGGGTAAATAAGGATCATAACGATTAAGTTTTAATGTGAATGAAAGAGGGATAAGACCATGAAATTAACAAAAATCAGACCGCGCCGCTGGGGCGTCGCTGTGCTGGTGGGGGGGATCCTGGTGCTCGGCGGCTGTACGGCGCCAGCCACGGATAAACCCACCGCGGCCAGCCGCACCGACAAGACCGGGACGGCCATTATCAGCCCGGCGGCGGCCGCAGCGGCCCAGCAGGCCCTGCAATTTTACCACACCGTGACCCTGGATGAGACCCGGGCCCAGGTGGAAACCACCCTGGGGGTCGCCGGAGAGATCCAGCCCGATGGCCAGGTCGGCTATCGGAATCCGGACAGCGGTTATGGGGTGCTGATCACCTACACTCAAGATGATACGGTCTTCGCCAAACGGCTGCTGTCGACGGCGCTGGCCCCGGAACTGGCGGCCCTCAATCCCTTCCCGGTGACGGACAAACAGGCTTACCGGATGGCGGCGGGGATGCCTTTTTATGAGGTCCAGGATGTGATGGGCAGCGACGGCATCGAAATCAGCCTGAGCCGACCGGAGCCCTGCAGCCCCAAACAGGTCACCGGTCTGGGCTGGTTTAACCCCGACGGCTCCTATGCCGTGGTGTACCTCAATCTACCCACCGGGGAGGTGATCCGCTCGGAGTTTGTGCCAGGATCACAACCGGATTAACCCCGTTGATGGTGTTGGTGGGGTGAAGCGCAGTGTAAAAATGATCTAAGGCAAAAACTTGCTTACAAAAAAACTGTTCGCCTAGCGATATCCCCTCCCCAACCGTGTTTGAAACGTCATAAAAAGGGTATGAACCAAGGAATAAGCAATTTTATTAAATTAGGAAGTGAAATCGATGAATTCTGAATCTGGCACGCCCACCGCCGCCGCGGCTATCGCCAGTGCGGCAGCAGTGCCCACCAATCTGACGGCCCCAATCGAGCCGGAAATCGATTGGGGTGAACTGACCCTGGCTGATATCATCGATGTGCCGGCCGTGCAGGCCCTGCTGGAAAGTTTTCAGCAGCTCACCGGAATGCTGGGAGCCATCGTCGACAGTAAGGGTCAGGTGCTGATCAGCGTCGGTTGGCAGGACATCTGCACCAAGTTTCATCGCTGCCATCCCGAAACCCGGAAAAACTGTATTGAGAGCGATACCGTACTGGCCCAGGCGGCTGAGCCGGGGAGCTTCCAGGCCTATCGCTGCAAAAACGGGATGTGGGATATTTCCTCACCGATTGTGGTCTCCGGCCAGCATCTCGGCAATATCTATTTTGGCCAGTTTATCTATACCGATGAAGTGCTGGACCGGGAATATTTCCGGCAGCAGGCCCGCCTTTATGGCTTTGAAGAGAGCGCCTATCTGGCCGCCCTGGAACAGGTGCCCCGCTATGACCGCGAAACCGTTAAGGCGGTGATGGCCTTTTATGCCAGGATGGGGGCGATGATCTCGGACCTGGGTTTTAAAAACCTCAGTTTGTCCCGGACCCTGAGCGAACGGCAGCGGGCCGAAGCCGAACTGAGAGAGAGTGAAAAAAGATTTCAGCTGCTCTTTAACCGTGCCCCGCTGGGCTACCAGTCCCTGGATTTTGACGGCTATTTTCTGGAGGTAAATCCCAAATGGCTGGAAATTTTAGGCTATCAAAGAGCGGAAGTGATCGGGAAATGGTTTGGCGATTTTCTCTGCCCGGAATATGTGGAAGGCTTTCGCAAGCGCTTTCCGCTGTTCAAGTCCCAGGGTTACATCCACAGTGAATTTGAAATGCTGACCAAGGACGGCCAGCGGCTGACCATCGCCTTTGACGGCAAGATTGGCTATGATGTCGACGGCGGCTTTAAACAGACCCATTGCATCCTCCAGGACATCACCCAACAAAAGGCCATGGCAGCCCAGCTTTACAATGAAAAAGAATTGTTTAAAACGACCCTGATCTCAATTGGCGACGGTGTCATCGCCACCGATACCCAGGGGCAGGTGCTGATCATCAACAAAATTGCCGCCAGCCTGACCGGCTGGACCCTGGCCGAAGCCTGTGGCCAGCCCATTGAAGCGGTCTTTGAAATCATCAATGAATTCACCCGGGAACGCTGCGAAAACCCCGTCGCCAAAGTGCTGGCGACCAAAAGCATCATCGAGCTGGCCAATCACACCCTGCTGATTGCCCGTGATGGCAGTGAACGGCCAATTGAAGACAGTGCCGCGCCGATCATCGATGAACAGGGTAATCTCACCGGGGTGGTGCTGGTCTTTCGGGATTTTACCGAAAAGAAAAAGAACCATGATGAAATTAAATATTTAAGCTTTCATGATCATCTCACCGGCGCCTATAACCGCCGCTTTTATGAAGAAGAACTGGTCCGGGTGGATACCGCCAGAAACTGGCCGCTGACGATTGTGATGGGCGATGTCAACGGCCTCAAACTGATCAACGATTCCTTTGGCCATGCCGCCGGCGATCAGCTGCTAGTCAAGACCGCCGCCGCCCTGACCAACAGCTGCCGGGCCGATGACATCATCGCCCGGATCGGCGGCGATGAGTTTATCATCCTGTTTCCCAAAACCGATGCCTTTGAAGCCGCCCAACTGATCAAACGGATCAAGAAGCTGTTGCAGGAGGAAAGCATCGAGGGCCTGGAAATCTCAGTTTCCTTCGGGTCGGCCACCAAAACCAGCGCTGCCGACGAGATCGGAGAAGTCTTCAAACAGGCCGAAGATAAAATGTACCACAACAAACTCTATGAAGGCCCCAGTTTAAAGGGTCGGGTCATCGACAATATCGTTGCCGCCCTCAATCACAAGAGCAGCCGCGAGGAAGTCCATTCCCGCCAGGTCTCGATTCTCTGTGAAAAGATGGGCGTGGCCCTGGGCATGGACGAATATCAGATCAAAGAGCTAAAAGCCTTTGGCTTGCTTCACGATATTGGCAAAATCGCCATCTCTGATAAGATTCTTAACAAGCCCGACCGCCTCAGCGAGGCCGAATGGCTGGAGATGAAAAACCACGCCGAAATCGGCTACCGCATTCTCTGTACCAATACCGAGTTGACCGAGATTGCCGATTATGTGCTGGCCCACCATGAACGCTGGGATGGCAGCGGTTATCCCAAAGGCCTCAAAGGCCCGGAAATCCCCCTGCCGGCCCGGATCTGTGCCATCGCCGACGCCTATGACGCGATGATCAGTGAACGCAGCTACAAGTCCCCGCTGTCAACCGAGCTGGCCATCACCGAACTGCTTAACCATGCGGGCACCCAGTTTGATCCCGAGCTGGTGCTGGTTTTTGTCGGGTTGATATCGGGGACAGCCTAGCGCAATTGAGATGCAACCCCGTTATGGGGTTGCTTTGAGTTGGCCAAAATAGATCATTAATAAGTGCTGACCGCGGCTCTTGATCCCCATCGCGGGGAGATTGTCGGGGTTTCTTTGGCTGTTGCCCCCATATTAGCGGGAAATAATGGTTATGATGCGCTTTATATTCCACTAGGCCACCACGATCCCGATGGGGCCGGGTTCAATGCGGAGGCCGGGGCGCCACTGCGCTCGGCGATGATCTTTTTCACCTGGCCAACGAAGGACTGAGCATTTTAGAAAACCTGGCCGTCCTCGGGGTACCGATCCCCAAACGCCTCAAACCGGTGGTCGCTGACCTGGGGGAGGAGGACCCGCCCCAAAACCCCTCTCAGCCTTAAAAAAAACACCACTGACACAAGCGTCAGCGGTGTTTTTTTAGGGGTGTGTCCGGCAATCCAGAAAGCGATGATGGTTTAATTATCGATAAACATCTGGCAAAAGAACCGTCCCCTTGATTATTTCTGCTTAGTCCAGAGTTTGGATGGTACCATCGGGCAGGTACTGCATCAGGCGGACAGCGGTAGAGTCCTTGCCGGATTCAATGACCACAAAGGTCATAACCGCAAGCTGCGCGTTTTTATCAATCCAGGTGCCACTGTTGGCATAGATTTTCTCACGGTTGTAGCCGTCGTTGAAGGTGTTGTAAACCGGCACATGGGTATGACCAAAGACGACCACATCAACGCTGGGATCGACATCAAAATATTGGGTCACCGCCTGCTGGTCAGTATAGGTGGAGTCCTGAGCTTTGGCCGTGGCAATGTCATAGGGCAGTTTGACGGCGACGCCATTGGCGGCCTGTAAGGCATCCCAACGCTGCTGCACATTGTTATAGAGGGGGGCATTGATGGTGCCGTCCGGCTGGGTGGTTGGCAGCAGATCACTGAGGGCAAAGATGTCGTTGTAACCATCGACATCAACTTTAATGGTGGGTTCGGTGAAAGCGGCGTTAATCGGGAAGGTTGCGATGGTTCCGGCCCAGGTCTGGTAATAGGCATAAGCGCCCAGCTGGTCGATATTATCGGCGGCCGGGGCAGCCACTTGGGGCAGGTCTTTGGCTGGGGCCGACATCCCTTCGGCAACCGACGTGGCGGCGATCCGGGTAAAGAAATAACCGGGCGGCAAAATTGATGGGTAAGCGCCGGTGAAGTCTTTATTGGACAGCGAATCCGGGGCGCAGAAGGTGTTGTAGCGGTGACCGTGTTCAATGATGATCTCGGCCCGCTCACCGGTGCGGTAGGTGCCCAGACCAGCGACATCGCGGAACTGTTTGATGCCGGGAACCAGTTCAGCCAGCAGCTCATCCGTCAGCAGCAAATCATGGTTGCCGGGCACATAGGTGACCGCGATGCCGCTCTTCATGACCGTTTCAATGGCAGCGACGACATCGGCATTGTTTTCGGCAACTTTTGTGAAGAAGGCCTTGAGTTCCGTCGGTCCGCTATAGTCGGTCGGGACAAACCATTCATCAAAAAGGTCACCGGCGATGACCAGTTCATCAATTTCGCTGGCGGTGAGGGCATTTAAAAAAGTGACCAGGGCCGCTTTATTGGTGACGGTTTCGGAGAAACTGTCATCAGCCCCCAGATGCAGATCGCTGATGACAACAATCCGTTTGGCGTCAGGGGTCGCATTTTCGTCCCATAGAGGCAGTGCCTGGGCCTGACTGGCGGGTTTGGAACAGGCGGTCAGGGACAAAATCAGAAGGGCAACAAGGCTTAGAATCAGACCATGTTTTAACGATTTCATGTAAGCTCCTTTTTCTCTGCAATTAAATTTTCTCTTCATGACAGTCACAAGGGATGTCACTAAAAAATGCAGTATAGCTAGGTCAATTATAGCATATTCCCCGCTTAATAAAAAGTAACATTCTGCTGCGATGGGCACCTTGAATGAGAAAGCCAAGGGCCGTCAGACACAAAAGAACCGTCCCCTTGATTACACGTCCCCTTGATTACACGGTGAGGCACCCCGTTCCGCGTTTTTTTACCGGTCAAAGTTTCCCCAAAAACACTATCTGGCAACAATTTTACCTAAAGATCCTTTGACTAAATAAGTAAAAGGCGTATAATAGAGTAATATGAAAATGACTGGCAAATGATGGGTAACATCGTTGACTTGAAAGGCGGAAACCATGGCTGACACCAAATTAAAATGTTTACGGGTGCTGGATATTTTAAACGAAACCGACATCGATCATCCCCTGACCACGGCCCAGATTTCTGAAAAACTGGCCTTATTCGACTTGGCGGCCGAGCGCCAGGCGATCAGCCAGGATATTGCGGTGCTCAACGAAGCCGGCTATCAGATCCGGCCCTGTCCCGACAACAAGCGCGGCTATTATCGGGCCACCCGGCGTTTTGAAAACTGGGAAATCAAGGTGCTGATTGACGCCATCGTCAGTGCCAAATTTTTAACCGATTGCGATATCCGGGCCATCACCGCCAAGCTCCAGGGCATGGCCAGCCGCGACAGTGCCAAACTGCTGAGCCGGGTGACCCCGGTTAATCGTCAGCGCAAACCCGACAACCTGTTTGTCAAAGCCTCCATCGATCACCTGCTGGAAGCCATCCGCACCCACAAAAAAGTGCAGTTTCAGTATCTCTATACCGATGCCGACATGAAAAAGCAGTTGCGCAAAGACGGCTACTTTTACGTGGTGAACCCCTACGCCCTGACCTGGAAGGACGACCACTACTACCTGATTGGCAACCTCGACAAATATGACAACCTTGGTTATTACCGGCTGGACCGGATGACCAATCTGACCATGCTCGCTCAGCCCGTCAAAGACGCCACGACGCTGCTCGGCGAAAACCCCGCCCAGCGCATTGACGACTATGTCGCCACCGCCATCTACTGCCATAGCGGCGCCAAGATCAACCTGCAGCTGCTGTGTCAGTACGGTCTGGAGGATGAAATCATCGATTATTTCGGAACGGACCATTATCATACCAAACAACCCGACGGCTTTGAGTGCCACATCCGGGTGATGCACAGCAAGGGCCTGATCTACTGGCTGATGCAGCACGGCGACAAGGTCAAGGTGCTGGCCCCTGAGGCCGTCAAGGATGAGCTGATCGCCAGCCTCCAGGCCACTCTGGCCCAGTATCCGCCGGCAGAGCCCAGCGCCGCCGGGGAAGGGCAGAATCATGGCATCAAATCATCAAACCAGCACCTTAACTAAAAATCGGATCATGCTGTTTATGCTGGTAATCGGTTTTTTTTGCTTTGGCCACAACGTCCAGGCCGCCGCAACCACCGAAACAAAAACGGTGCTGTTTCTTAATTCCTATCATGCTGGCTATAAATGGAGTGACGATATTTATGATGGCATCAAATCCGCCCTCAACACCGGGGATCAGCCCATCAATTTGCAGGTCGAGTACATGGATACCCAGCGCTCCACCGATAGTCAATACCTGGAATCACTTTTTGAGACCTATCAGTACAAGTTTAAAAATCGCCGGTACGATCTGATCATCGCTGCGGATGACACCGCTCTGGCTTTTCTGTTAGATTATGGTGAGACCTTATTTCCCGGAACACCGGTGGTATTTTGTGGGGTTAACTATTTTGATCCGGAAATGCTTAATCAGCACGCGCTTTTCACCGGCGTGATTGAAGGCTTTGATATTGGGGCAACCCTCGATGTCGCCCGCAGTCTTCATCCCGACACCGAAACGATTTATTATCTGGTGGATGATACCAAAACCGGGCAAGCGATCATGCTGGAGTTTTCCGAGCTCATCCCCCGTTATTCAGATCAATTCAATTTTGTCAGACTGGATGGCGCCAGCCTGGATGAAATAATCAACCCGCCACCTTACAGGCCTATCTGGAGCAAAACAAGGTGCTTGTGGTGCCCTTTACGGTGATTCTCTTAACCCTGTGTGGGATCGTTTTACTGATGTATTTTAAAATTAAGCATAAACAGGCGGCCGAAGCAAGAGAGCGCCAGTACGCCTTAACCGATCCCCTCACCGGGATGCCCAATCGCCGGGCCGGGATTGAACATCTCACCAGGCAGCTGGAGAAATCCCGGGATAGTGATGCGCAAACGACGGTTTGTTTTATTGATGTCGACAAACTAAAAATTGTCAATGATACCTGGGGACACCGGGAAGGGGATCAACTGATCAACATCCTCTGCCGGCTGGTCCAATCAAAACTGCGGGAAACCGATTTATGCTGCCGCTTTGGTGGCGATGAATTCCTGATTGTCTTTGACGATGCCAGCATCGCCGAAGCCAGCCAGGCGATGGCACGGATTGAAGAAGTGATTTCGGCCCATAATCAAAACCAGACGAGTCCCTATGAAATCAGCATCAGCTACGGCTTTGCCGAGTATCGTGCCACCGCGGACACGTCGGTTGAGGATCTGATTGAACAGGCCGACAGGGCCATGTATCAAAATAAAATCCGGGCCCGGGAAGCGGTCGTTTTTAGAGCAAAATTGTATCCTTAAAAGTTGCTGAAATCGTTTCACTTATTTGATATAATAATTGTATTCAATGCACTGGGCATTGCATGTTGTAGCGGGAAAGGAGGTTAAAGGGAGTCTGTGGTCAAAAAACCGATGGTCAGCAATCGATTCGGTACAAAATAATTTAACCATCGGTGACGTAATGAAAGTGATGGCAAGACATGCACATAAAAAGTAAAGGAAATAAAAAAAAGTCCGATCAGGATGCTGATCGGCTAGAAAATGGGCCGGGAATGACGATCGTCAGGTGTCCCCATGTAAAGACCTGCCGATTTGGCGAGCGGCAAGCTATACAAGCCCGGAACCGCTGTCGCGGTGTATTGTGCCGGGTCAATCATTGGGAAGCCTGTCTGATTATTGCTTTTAAATGCCAGCGGTTACGCCAGCAGATCATGGTTGAGGTCAAAGGTCATGCCATCCGGCATATTACCCGAAATTCAACCGAGCACCAGGAAGCCCAGCGCCGGATTAAACAGCTATTCTGTAAGGTCTGTAAGCACCGGGTACTGGATTACTATGTCGTTTATGGAGATGCCAATATTGATGTGAAATGTCATCGTGATGGGCATTTGGGTTCCCATTTCATCAAATAATAAAAAAGGAGGTCGGTTTGGCGGAAAGGCCAGACCAACAGAAACAAGATAATTAAAGAGTGACGATGTGAAATGATACTGAGTTAAGATGCGCCTGTTCTAACAGAGTGACTAAGATACCGGATGTTCGCAAATTTTGGGAAGTGGCCCACTGGTTTGTGTACATGCGGTATTTTTTTGCGTTCTCACACAACCGTACCGACCAATTGTTAATCTGTTGTTCGCCACAAGCTCGGACAGGCTTTGCCGTGTCCGCCTTGATGCGTACAACATGATGTAACAATTGTCGGTACTGGGCTGGCTGCGGGTATGGGGTGTGTTGCCTCACTGAAATGTCAGCTCCGGTGTACCGGTTTGCTGCGGCCACTTCCTTACAATTAGAAAGGATAACGATGAAAAGAAATTATCAGATGACGACGGATTTGCAGGTGGTTGAGGAGTATTTGGGTGAAGCGGTGCTCATTGCCTTTGATTTTGAAACGGCGCCGGGCCCGGCTTGGCGGGCGGACCGGGGGACGGCCCTGGACCCTCACCGGGGGGTGATTGTCGGGGTGTCGCTGGCGGTGGCACCGGGTACCGCGGTCTATCTGCCGCTGGGTCACCGGGATTTTGACAATATTGATGCCCAGGCCGCCTTTGAATTTTTGCGGCGGCGGGTTTTTGAAAACCCCGGGGTCATTAAAATTGCCCATAACCTGGCCTTTGAGGCCAAGTTTCTGCTGGCCCGGGGGATTGCCCTGGTGGCCCCGGTCTATGACACCATGGCCGCGGCGCTCCTGATTTATAAAGAAGCCGGCCATTTTCGTCGGCTGGCCGATGTGGGTTTAAAGACCCTGGCCCGGGACTGGTTGGGACTTACCCTGCCGGGTTTTGTGGAGGTGGTCGGGGTCGGCAGCTTTGCCGATCTTAACCCCGGGGATCAGGCCACCATCGCCTATGCCTGTGCTGATGCCGATCTGGCCCGGCAGCTTTATTTTCTGGAAAACGACTGGTTTGGGAAGAATATCCCGGCCCACGAAAAGCTGGTCAAGGCCATTGAGAGTCCGGTGGCGCTCTTTACCGCCCGGATGGAATACCGCGGCTTTGGGGCCGATGGGGCCGGGATTGCAGCCGCGGCCATGACCTGTCGCGACCGGCTGGGGATTTATCAGAATGATCTGGAAAGCGGCGGCAGGCGACCGGTGCGGGTGGGCAAAAATGCCGCCACCAATGATCTGAAGGCCTATCTCTTTGAAGACCTGAAGCTGCCGGTCCTAAAACGCACCGACACCGGCAAAGCGGCTCTGGATGAGGATGCCATCAAGCAGCTGAGTGGCTATTGCCGGGACCGGGGCCTGCCGGCAAGGGCCTATCTGGCGGCGATTTCGGCCTATCGGGGGCTGGCCAAGCTCTATAAAACCTATGTAGCGGGGCTTAGGGACCAGATCAATCCGGCCACCGGAGCCATCCACACCCAGTTGTTTCCCCTGGGGACGGCCACCGGCCGCTTTGCTTCGGCCCAGCCCAATTGTCAGAACCTGCCGGCGGGGCCGACCCATGGCGTCAACGTCCGGGATTTTCTGGTGGCCCGGCCGGGCACCACCCTGGTGGCGGTGGATTACAGCCAGATTGAGCTGCGCATCGGGGCCTGGTTTACCGGCGACCCCAACCTCCTGGCGGTGTACCGCGACGGCGGCGATATCCATGCCGTCACCACCGCGGCCGTCTATGGGATTTCCCTGGCCGAGGCCGGCGACAAGGGCCATCCCGATTATAAGGCCCGGCGGACGGTGGCCAAGAATATCAATTTTGGCATTTTTTACGGCCTCTATCCCCGGGGATTGCAGAATATTCTGCGGGTCAAGGCCAATCAAAGGCTCAGCCTGGAAGCCTGTGAGGCGATGATTTTTAATCTGAAATTGGCCTATCCGGGACTGGTCCCCTGGCAGGAAGCCACCCGGGCCGCCGCCCGCTATCACGAAACCGTCGACACGGCCCTGGGCCGGCGCCGCACCCTGCCGGGGATTAATGCCCCGGAACCGGGCCTTCAGAGTCATTTTGAGCGGGCCGCCCTCAACCACCCGATTCAGGGCACGGCGGCGGATATTTTAAAGCTGGCCATGGTCCGGCTGGAGGCGGGGCTGGCCGACCACCCCGATATCTGGCCGCTGCTAACCGTTCACGATGAGATCGTCTTTGAGGTGGCAACGGCCCGGTTGGGGGAGTCGATTGCCTGGATCACCGCCGTGATGACAGCACCGCCCTTCCCGGGCTTTGACGTCCCCCTGGCCGTCGAAGTCACCGTCGGCGACCGCTATGGTTCGCTGGCGGGCTGGGAGCGGGCCGAATCAGGCGGGAGGAGTCACCCTGACGTACCGACCAATTGTTAATCTGTTGTTCGCCACAAGCTCGGACAGGTCTATCAACCTGTCCGCCTTGATGCGTACAACATGATGTAACAATTGTCGGTACTGGTTGGTGCTGGTATGGGGTTGTGGCCTCACGTAAATGTCGGGCCCTACTGAGGTTTCAGCATCGGGTCCGACCATTAATAAATGGAGAAAAGCAATGAAAAATAAATCGTTAAAACAGATCATTCCCCTGGATATCAGTCCGGCGGTCTTTCTGGCCGCCTTTGGCCCCGGGCCCTATGGGCTGCGGTCTTTTGCCGAGGGGGCGGCGGGCCGCGGCGGGGGCCGCAACCGGACGGCCACGGCGATCGAGCTGGCCGATCCGGAGGGGGCCCTGCTAGCAGAGCTGCGGGCCGAAAATGACGGGGAGCGGCGGGGGATCTTTTTTGTGGTCAACCCCGGCGGCCATAAGGATGCCGAGATCACCGGGGTGGCGGCCCAGTTTGTGGAGGCCGACGACCTGCCGCTGGCGACCCAGTGGGATAACCTGATGGCCTTTCCGCTGCCGCCCTCGATTGTGGTAAAAACCCGCAAGTCCCTGCATGGTTACTGGCTGATGACCCTGTCATCTGGAGGAGACGCAACCCCTGATCAAGACACCCCCGTCCTGGCCCGCTTCACCCCGCTCCAAAAACAACTGGCGGCCCACTTTGGCGGCGATCCGGTGATTTCAAACCCCAGCCGGGTCATGCGGCTGCCGGGTTTTAACCACCATAAGGCCGAGCCGGTGGCGGTAGCCTGTATGCTCTTTGAACCCGACCGCCGTTATGACCAGACCGAGCTGGCCGCGGCCCTTAAGCAGCTGCATCCCGATGACCCCCGCTTCAGGGCGACCGCCGCCCCCAAAAGCCCGGCCAAGGCCCGGCCTGCGGTGGCTCTGGATCGGCCCCGGGGGGATTTTGATCTGGATCAGCTATTGAGTGGCTGCGATTTTATCCGCTACTGTCAGGAAGCCGCCGCCAGTCTGCCGGAGCCGCTGTGGTATCCGATGATTACCAATCTGGCCGATGTCCCCGGCGGTGAGGCGGCCATCCATCGTCTGTCGGCAGCCCATCCCGGTTACAGCTTTGCGGCCACGGCGGCCAAAATTGCCCAGTTTCGCCGCTCAGGCACCGGTCCCTTTACCTGTGAAACCATTGCCGCCTGGGGCTTTACCTGTCCTAAGCTCGGCCACTGTCCGGCCCAGCGGCCCCAGGACCGCGGTCAGGTGCCACCGCCGCCCTGGTATCGGCAAAGCCGGACCGGCCTGCGGCTGATCCCCGGCGTCCTGGCCAATGCCCTGGCGGCCCACAAAAAGATCTTTTATTCCCGGCAATGCTATTATCAGTATCTGGGTGGGGTTTATCAAAAGGTCGATGAGCTCCACGTCAAGCACATCATCCGCAAATACCTGCGCCTTGATGATGTCATGATGCATCAGATCAACGACATCGCCGGCCAGTGGACCATGGAAATCCTCAAAAGCCCGGACCGTCTCAATGTTAACCGCGACCTGATCAATTTAAAAAACGGCCTCTATGACCGCTGCACCCGGACGCTTCGGCCCCATGATCCCGACCTGCTGTCAACCATTCAGCTGGCGGTGTCCTATCAGCCCCAGGCCCCGGCCCCGCTTTTTGCGGCCTTTTTAGATGATTGTTTGGACCCGGCCACCCAGGTGCTGGTCCAGGAGCTGTGCGGCTATCTGCTGGTGCCGGAAACCCGGGCCCAGAAGGCTTTTGTCCTGGTGGGGGAAGGGGGCGCCGGCAAATCGACCCTGCTTTCGGTGATTCAGGAGCTTTTGTTGGGGGCGGCCAATGTTTCTAATATTTCCTGGCAGAATCTCGGCGAGACCTTTTTAACCGCCGAGCTGGACGGCCGGCTGGCCAATATCTTTGCCGATCTGCCCTCTAAAAACATTGACGACAGCACCCTCTTTAAGAGTATCACCGGGGAGGACTGGCTGACCGCCCAGCGCAAAAACAAGGACCCTCACGGCTTTAAGAGTACCGCCCGGCTGGTCTTTTCCTGCAACAGCATCCCCAAAAATCTGGGCGACCGCAGCGAGGCCTTTTACCGCCGCCTGGTGATCATCCCCTTTGGACCACCCAAACCGCCGGCCCAGCGGGACCTCCATTTAAAGGATAAACTGGCCCGGGAGGCCCCGGGGATTCTCAACTGGGCCCTGGCCGGACTGGCCCGGCTGGCCGATAACGGCTATCGCTTCAGTGAATCCGCGGCCAGCCGGGAAGCCCTCAATAGCTATCGGGTGGCCGGCAGCTCGGTGCTGTCCTTTGTGGCGGATTGCTGCCTGGTGGGTCCCGGACGGCAGGTGGCGGCGGCCCAGCTCTACCACGCCTACCAGCAGTACAGCGGGGCTTCGGGGCTGCGGCCGGTTAGCCAGAAACGCTTCTGGATGGAGTTAAAAGAAAGCTATGGGATGGTGGAAAAAACGAAGGATTCATTGTCGAGACGGGCGATTTACGAAGGCATTGACCTGGAAGAATTGGCTGATTTTGGCTGAAGATGAACAAAATAAGACAAAGTGGCGATTTCGTTATCACCAAAACCCCCAAAACGAAGGGGTTTCGAAGCTTTTCGAAGGGGTTGCGAAGGGGTTAAACGGCTCTAATAAAGGATTCGAAGGGGTCGAAGGGGTTTTTTCCAAACTCAGCCTATAGAAACAAAAAAAACAAAATAAGCCAGGCGGCTTTTTTTAACCCCCAACCCCTTCGACTCCTTCGGAAAAGGCGAAACCGGGTGAAAAGAAATAAAGGAAAAAGTAATGGAAAAAGCATACCGGAGGATGAAAGGGGGACGTTACGGCGTGTCAGCTCTTAGGATGACATCCCGTAATGTTCCCCTGTCATGCGGAGGAAACGACAGCCCTCTGGCAGCAACCCGGCGGTGCCACCGCAAGCCCCAAAAAGAAAGGAGCCCCTCATGAGTAATAAATCCATCAAAACGATTAAAGCGTCGATCACCGACCTGCAGGCCCGGATCTGGCGCAATACCCAATATCTGGGCCACACTCAGAAACAGTTGTCCTCGATTTACCGGGCCAGTCCGGCCACTGCCCACCGCAGCCGCCAGCAAGTCCGGACGCTGCAGGCCGCCATTGCCCGGGACAGCCGCCACTTAGAAGCCGCCAGCCGGGCCCTGGTCGCCGCCATCGACAGCCAGGAAAACCCCCAGATCCAGGAAATCCTGACCCGCCGCTATGTAAAAGATCAACCCTTTGCCGCGATCGCCGCGGCCATGGGCTATGATCTGCGCTGGGTCTACCGGCTCCATGCCCGGGGGGTAGGGGACGAAAAAAAGCCGGGTTAAAAGCTAACGATGGGTTGTCGTTAAACTAATCGATGCAGATTAACACGCCATTTAAAGCCATCTGCCACCCATGCTACACTAAAGACAAATCTAGGAAGGGAGGACAAACCATGGCAGTAACCACTGATTTTCTGGAACAGAAGCTCCAGATCCGCTCCAACCACGGCATCGTCGATGGCAAGGAAAAAGTCACCAGCCGCACCTACGGCGATGTCAAAGCCGACGCCACCGATACCGACATCTATGATGTGGCCGAGATCATTGCCGGGCTGCAGCAGCCGGTGATGGAAGAAGTCATCAAACAGGAAGTAAGCCTGATCATCCCCGTGTAAAACGACGTCAAGCCGTGCCGACCAATTGTTAATCTGTTGTTCGCTCCGATGCGAACAACATGATGTAACAATTGTCGGCACTGGGGTTCGGCCTGCATGGGCTGAACTTCGCAATGGCTGAATCTAAAGAAAGGAGGAACCCAATGGCAGCAAATACCATCTTGCAACTGACCTTTAAACGGTCGGATCTGAAAACCACCACCATGTCGATTACCAATCCCAAGCCGGGACTGACCGTGGAAGCGGTCAATACCGCCATGGCGGGCATCATTGCCAAAAACATTTTTGCCCCGGATGGCATGGACCTGATCTCCAAGGCCAAGGCTGAACTGGTCGTCACCGACACCACCGCCTTTTCCATGAGCTAGGCAAAGAAGGGGCGGGTAACCGCCCCGACAAAAAACCAGAAAGGATAGGATATGAACCCATTTATTAAAAAAGTACAGGAAGCCCTGGCGGCCCGGGGCTATGCGCCCGGGCCCATTGACGGCCGGGACGGGCCCAAGACCAGGAAGGCGGTTAAAGCCTTCCAAAAAGATTCCGGGCTGGAGCCCGATGGCCAGGTCGGCCGTCTCACCGAAAACCGGCTCTTTACCGACCAACTTAGCATCATCTCCTTTGATGGCGATGGCTCGACGCCCCATTTTGCCCGGGACGAATTTGCCTGTGATTGCGGCGGGGCCTATTGCGACGGTTTCCCGGCGGCGATGAACCTGGAGCTGCTGCTGAAGCTGGAAGCCCTGCGCAATGCCCTTGACGTCCCGGTGCGGATCACCTCCGGGGTCCGCTGCCCGACCCGCAACGATGAGGTCGGGGGCGTCCAGAATTCCCAGCATCTCTTTGGTCAGGCCGCCGATTGCTATGCCCACGGCATCCCGATTGCCACCGTCGCCGCCATTGGTGAGAGCCTGGGGTTGACCGCGATCCTCTATGAGGCCGAGGGCTTTGTCCATCTGGCGGTATAGCTGGGCTCTGGTTGGCGGCCTGGTCGGTCAGATCCTGGGTGGTTGGGACGGCTTTCTGCTTTGCCTGACCGCCTTTGTGGTGATCGACTACCTGACCGGCTTTCTGGCCGCAGCCTGGCAAAAACGGCTGTCCAGTGCCCAGGGCTTTCGCGGCATCCTTAAAAAAGTGCTGATCTTTATGGTGGTGGGGATGGGCCACCTGCTCGACACCGCCCTGCTGGGTGGGGCCGGGGCCCCGCTGCGGTCGGCGCTGATTTTTTTCTATATCGCCAACGAAGGCCTGAGCATTTTTGAAAACCTGGCCGTCCTGGGGGTGCCCATCCCCAAACGCCTCAAACAGGTGATCGCAGAGCTGGGGCAGGAGGACGACCCCAGACCGGCCGATCAAGCCAGCGCCTCGATTGAATAAGATCCGGATAAAAAGTAGCACCCATGAACCCCCAAAAATCCCTCGGTCTGAGGGGCTTTTGGGGGTTCTTTGTCGGTACGGTGGTGTCAGATACCAGCCGGTATCCCCCGATTCCGTAAAAGAAGATTGATCTTTTAGCCCGTAAACGCTACAATAAAGGCAACGAAGTAGAAAAAATCGGCCCGGAAAGGAAGCGGACATGGATAAAAAAAGCGATCAGAATCCCCATAAAGGCCACCGTCAGCGGCTTAAAAAGCGGGTTATCAAAGAAGGCATCGACTCTTTTGAGGATCATCAGATTCTCGAGCTGCTGCTTTTTTACGGCATCCCGATGAAGGACACCAACGCCCTGGCCCATGCCCTGATCGACCGCTACGGGTCATTGTCCGGGGTCTTTGACGCCGATCCCCGGGATCTCTGCGACCAGGCCGGCATCACCGAAAACACCGCCCTGCTGCTGTCGCTGATCCCGGCCCTGGCGCGGCGCTACCAGCAGGGCAAGCTGGCCGCCAAAGCCGTCCTAAGCAGCACCACCGCCGCCGGGGAATACACCCTGTCGCTTTTTACCGGCCGCCTTAACGAAGCTTTTTATGTGATCTCTCTGGATAGTCAGAACCGCGTCAACCAGGCCAGCCTGCTCCATGAGGGCACCATCAACGAGGCCCCGGTTTACCCCCGGCTGATTGTCGAAACGGCCCTGCGCCACCAGGCCGCCAGCATCATCCTGGCCCACAACCACCCCGGCGGCAGCCTGGCTCCCTCACCGGCCGATCTGGCCGTGACCCAGCGGATTAAAGCCGCCACCGAAGCCATCGCTATCACCGTGGTCGACCATATTATCGTGGCCGGCGACGGCTATTACAGCTTTGCCGAGAACCGGGTGCTCTAGGGTGCCGACCACCGACAAATTTAAGGGGCCGCCCCCAGACAGGCAGGTAAACCATGGCCGATACCAAACTTAAGATGCTCCGGGTCCTTGATATCCTCACCGAAACCGACCCCGACCATCCCCTGACCACCGCCCAGATTGCCGACCAGCTCAGCCTTTTTGGTCTGAGTGCCGAGCGCAAGGCGATTAACCGCGATATCCACGTGCTGCAGGAGGCCGGCTATGATATCCGCCCCTGCCCGGACAACAAGCCCGCCCGACCATCACCGCGATGGTCGGGTTTTTTAGCAGATGTTAGGTTTTTTGGAAGCCAAGTCATCGATGGCGGCCTTTTTGTTGAAAAAAAAGGTTGGTTTGGGCGGATAAGGTTTTGCGTTTCCGTACGAAAAGCGTATAATAAAATTATCATGTTCGCGTCAGCTGACCGTCCGCCCTGATGGCGGACCGGATTGGCTCCTGGGCAGAAAGAGGAAATCATGGCAAACTATCAGATTATTGGACCCGCTACCAACCACAACTGCATCACCGGCGAACACGATCACTTTTATCCCTATCTCCGGGAAGCGATCGGCCGGGCGCTTAAAATCGACCTAAATGTGTCTTTTCTGATGGTCTCCGGCGTCCGCCTCCTGCTAAAAGATCTGGCCGCGGCGGCAACGGCAGGGGTGCCGATTACCATTCTCTGCGCCAATTACCTTAACATCACCCAGCCCGAAGCCCTCTATCTGCTCAAAGATGCCCTGGGCGACCGGTGTGATCTGCGCTTTTACAATGTTCCTAATCAGTCCTTTCACGCCAAGGCCTATTTTTTTTCCTACCCCGAGGGGGAGGAGGTCTTTGTCGGCTCTTCCAACCTGTCCCGTTCGGCCCTGACTTGCGGCATTGAGTGGAATTACCGGATTGACAGCCGGTCCCATCCCGGCGACTGCGCCTTTTTCCGCCAGACCTTTGAGAACCTGCTAAAACATCACAGCATTCCCATCGATGACCGGGAGCTCAAACGTTATGCCAAACAATGGGTGCTGCCTAAAATCTATCAGCAGCTTGACCAGCTCGAAGCCGACCAGCCGCAAGAAACCATGGAAGAGCCATGGCCGGATAATCGGGTGGCCCAGCCCCAGGCCGGTTATGAGGTGGATGTCGCTGATTCCGTACCGGCGCCGATGATTGCCTTTCCCCAGCCCACCGGGGCTCAGGTGGAAGCCCTCTATGCGCTAAAACAGTTTCGCCGCGAACAGCTTGACCGGGGCCTGATTGTGGCCGCCACCGGCATCGGCAAAACCTTTCTGGCCGCCTTTGATAGTCGTGATTATAAACGGATTCTCTTTGTCGCCCATCGCGATGAAATTCTCAGCCAGGCCGCCCATACCTTTGCCTGCGTCCGGCCCGACCTTAGCGCCGGCCACTTTGACGGCAGCTGCAAGGATACCGCCGGGGCGATTATTTTTGCTTCGGTCCAGACCCTGGGCAACCGCGACTATCTGTGCGACCGCTATTTTGCCCCCGATGCCTTTGAATACATCATCATTGACGAATTCCATCACGCCGTATCCAGCTGTTATCAGAACATCATCGATTATTTTAAACCCGGTTTTCTTTTGGGCCTCACCGCCACCCCGGAGCGGCTGGACAATCAGGACGTTTTTGCACTCTGTGACTACAATGTGGTTTACGAGGTCCGCCTCAAAGAAGCCATCAACCGCGGCTGGCTGACCCCCTTTCGCTATTACGGCATCTACGATGATCTGGACTACGACCAGATCGATTTTAAAAATGGCCGCTACGATGATAAGCAGCTGGCGTTTCTGGCCAGCGTCAACCACCGCGGCAATCTGATTTTTCAGCATTATGCCAAATATGGCAGCCGCCGGGCCCTGGGCTTCTGCATCAACCGCCGCCACGCCCTTTATATGACCCGCTATTTTAGGAATCAGGGGGTCGCCTGCGCCGCGGTGATTAGCGGCAGCCCGCCGGATGATGGCAAAGCGCTGACCCTGGACCGGGAAACCGCCATCAAAAAACTCAAGGACGGGGAGCTACAGGTGCTTTTTTCGGTGGATATGTTTAACGAGGGGCTGGATATCCCCGAACTGGACATGGTCCTGTTTCTGCGGCCGACCCAGTCACCGACGGTCTTTCTGCAGCAGCTGGGCCGGGGTCTGCGCAAGACCCGGGGCAAAACCCATGTCAAGGTGCTGGATTTTATCGGCAATTATAAAAAAGCCAATCTGGTGCCCTTTTTTCTGACCAGCACGGCCCCACCGGAAAGCGGCGGCCGCCGGGGCTACCAGCTGCCCACTGAAGCCGATTTTCCCGAGGACTGTCTGGTTGACTTTGATTTCCGGTTGATTGATCTGTTTAAGAAAATGGCTCAGGATCAGAAGAAACTAAAAGACCGGCTGGTGGATGAGTTTGACCGGATCAGTGCCGAACTGGGTCGCCGGCCGCTGCGGCTGGATCTCTACGTCCATCTCGATGAAGCCATCTATCAGAGCATCCGCAGCAAAAAAGACCTCAATCCCTTCCGGGATTATCTGACCTTTCTTGATGCGATCGGCCAGACCACGGCCGCCGAAAAAGAACTGCTGGGCAGCCCGGGTCATGCCTTTTTAAGAAACATCGAAAACACCGCCATGTCAAAAACCTATAAAATGCCGGTGCTGCTGGCCTTTTATAACAATGGTGCGATGAAGCTGGCCATTGATGACGACGATCTTTACCAGAGTTTCAAGGCTTTCTATGAAAAGGGCTCCAACCGGGTCGATCTGCTGCGCGACAAGACCACCGCCAATGCCATGAACTGGGGCAAAAAAGAATATGTCAGCCTGGCCAGGCGTAATCCGGTTCATTTTCTGGCCCAATCCGCCGGGGAATTCTTTTTTCTAAACGGTGAGACTTTCTGTCTGGCGCCCGAACTGGACGCCTTTGTGACCAACCCGGTTTTTGTCGGACACTTTAAAGATATTATCGACTACCGCACCAAACGCTTTTATAAAGAACGGCTGGAAAAAATGGAAACCCAGGCGTAAAGATCAAAATTTCCACCAAACAGGAGAACCGCATGACTAAGTTATCCCATAGAACCGCAAATAAAACGTTGCAATATTATAATGAAACCGCCCAAACCTTTGTCCAGGGTACCATCGACGCTGACCTCAGCAAACTGCATCGACGCTTTTTAAAACTGTTGCCGATTCAGGCCCACATCCTCGATCTGGGCTGCGGCTCCGGCCGCGACAGCAAAGCTTTTCTTGATGCCGGTTATCAGGTCACTGCCATTGACGGCTCGGAAGGCTGCTGCCGCCTGGCCGCCGATTATATCGGCCAGCCCGTGCTCTGCCAGACCTTTGCCGAACTCAATTTTGATGCGGCCTTTGACGGCGTCTGGGCCTGCGCTTCATTGCTCCATGTGCCCTATGCCGAACTGACCGATATTTTCCGGAAAGTCGCCCGGGCCCTGCGTCCCGGCGGCACTTTATACGCTTCCTTTAAATATGGGGATTTTGAAGGGGAGCGCAACGGCCGGTATTTTACGGATCTGGATGAGGGGCGGCTGGCGGCGCTGGTGGCGCCGGTGGCGGGGTTGACGGTGGTTGAGACATTTGTGACCGGAGATGTGAGAGCTGGACGGGGTGGGGAGACGTGGTTGAATGTGATTGGGGTAGTGAATAATTAGCATTGTAAGGTTAAGTATTATCGATTAAGGTAAACTCAAAAAATATTTCGCAAGATTCGAATTAAAGTGATAAGTTTGAATGAAGTTTATTTAAATTAAAATTCTAAATGGCGTATTTCTATTGAAAAATGAATTTTGAAAGGGGTTTCGAATGAAGATTTATTTTAGTGATTTCTTTGAAGTTGAACCAGAAAAATTAAAAAATTATGAGGCATTCAATATTTCTTTACTTAATGATTTACCATTATTCATTGACCCATTTCTTATTTTTTGCAGTGAAAAACCTGAGTATCAACAATTGCATAATTCAATTATTGATTATTTGTTTTTTTTTAAGAGATGAAGCTCTAAAGTCCCAAGAGTTAACACAGGGAATGATGGATTTATGGTATAAATTTCCTGAAGTAAAACAAACGTATTTAGGTTTTTGCAAAAATGGAAATTCGGGTCGAGGACTTGGCGAAGATTTTGCAATAGCACTTCATTCAGGTTTAAATAACATTTTTAAAAATTTTGGACATGAAGACATAACAAAAAGCACCCACGTTGAAAAATTGTGTTTGATTAAACCAAAAGTTGGTCGCGATAGTATAAGTGATTTTGTTACGAATCTTATAAAAGGCTATTTATTAACTTATACTGAGGAATTTACGAAAAAAAATATACAAGATAAGTATTGTATGGAATTTAATGTTGCAAAGGCTTATTTTAATTATGAAAAGAAAGTTTGGCAACCAAAAAAGTATTATCTGCCGATGCATAACAATCACTTTGTGCTGTTAACACCTTGCGATTTACTGGTTAGGGTAGATACTTGGATTAACAAGAACGACATGTACAAAAATATACAAAATATCGCAGTTAGTATTGAAGATGAAGCTTTGAGATTTGCAGTAAATGATTATTTTATAAAGTTATTATCAGAAAAGCCTAATAAACAAGAGAAGTTAATAGCCGCACAAAAAACAGTTGAAAAATATCCGTCATTAATTGACTATTATATTAGAGACAAAGAAGATCGAGAAGCTTTAGCCTTAGAAAATTCTTTAGAAGAAGTAAGTGAAGTTAATAAAGTATTTATTGAACAGGTTGTTGAACTTGCAAATTTCCTAAAAGATAAAACCGGTTTTTATGATGTAAAACCAAACTCTTTTGATGAAGCGATGGAACGAGTAAATTTTCTGAAGCATGTTATTGAGGATTGTGATGGTTATAGATGGTTTTATGACGGTGATAAGCCAATCAGAAGAGAAGCTGACTTGCATATTATGTATAAATTAGTTTGTTATGATACCATTGCAGATTTCAATAGCGAAGTGAATAATGGCAGAGGTCCTGTTGATTTTAAAGCTTCTATTAACAGAAAAGATACGACATTGATCGAATTCAAATTATCCAGAACATTAAAAAAGAACTTAGAAAAACAAGTTAATGTTTACAAGGACGCAAATAATACTGATAAAGCAATAAAAGTAATTTTATACTTTACTGATGAAGAGTATAAGAAAACAATAAATATTCTAAATGATCTTGAACTGTCTGGTAAACCGGGAATTGTTTTAATAGATGCTCGGGCTGATAAAATACAAGCATCAAAAGCAAAATAAGTTTTATATAAATGACTAAGATGGATCTATGTATTCGTTAAATTATGAAGAGAAGGGACAAGACAACATGAGGAAAATAGCTCTGGTTATAGGCAATAATGAATACGAAAGTATGATTCCACTTAAGTGTGCGACAAAAGATGCCACAGATATTAGTAAAAAATTAGAAACTTTAGGATTTGATTGTGTTTGCGAATTAAACATTGATTACAGGAAAATGTGCACAACAATTCACGAATTTGAAGAAAAAATCAATGAATATGAAATTGGATTAATATATTTTGCAGGACATGGATTTGAAATTGAAAAAACAAATTATTTAGCTATGTTGGATACGGGCATTTTTGATGGAATACCAGTAAAACACTTGGCATTTAAATTGGATGATTTTATTGAAATTTATGATAAAAGTAGTTTGAGTATCAAAATAATAATATTAGATGCTTGTAGAGAGAATTTCACAACAGGTACCAGAGGTAATAGTCTAAATGGTTTTGCTCCAATGTTTGCTCCAAAAGGCACAATTATTGCTTATTCGACATCCCCTGGTCAAAAAGCTAAGGAGGACGAATTATTAGGAAATGGTATTTATACAAATGCTTTATTAAAATGTTTGAGTTTGCCAAGAATACCAATTGAAGGCATGTTCAAAAAAGTAAGAGAAATTGTAAGTACTGAAACTCAAAATAGCCAGATTCCTTGGGAACATACATCTCTATTAGGCAATTTTTACTTTAATCCAGATATTGCAAATGGTTCTTCAATGGCGATATATTCGAAAACAGCATTGGAAGATGCAACGTATATGTTCACTAAAGATAGCGTCTTAAAAGACATTATAAACGAGTTGAAAAGTCATAATTGGTATGTGCAAAATCCTGCAATTACAAGATTGGACGCAATTGATTGGAGTTTAGCTAGTGTGAATGAGATTTTTATTTTAGGAAGAAATATTTATCAAACGGCCTGTGGTGGTTCTAGCAATGCAGAAAATTACCTAGATAGCTTAACATACAATTTAAATAACCTACCATATGATGTCAGTAAACATTTGTTAAATGGGATGACTTATGAAATCTACTTTGATCGTAATGGAAAGTTAAGAAATTCATTTAAAACTACGCAGTTTGAAAATGTTATCGGTGCTTTTGAACTTAGAAAAAGTGAGGAATTGAAATTCATTCAAAGTGAACTTACAAAAAATGATGAATATGTACTCTATATCCCAGGGAGCGAACAAAAATTAATTTTTAGTGTTACGTTGAAGTTAAATGACGAGAACCAACCAACATTCGAGGTTGTTGATGTAGCTTGTAATGGGCAATCTGTACTCTACAATTTAGAGGGTACTGAAAAATATATAAGCGAAGATTTCTGGCATTATTCTGTAGAATCAAAAAGTAAATTTGAAGAAGACGTAAGAAAAAAAATAGTAGCCCCGAAAGAAAGGATTGAGTTTATATATAGTCATGATTGTGAAAATTTTATAACACCCGATAGCTTTAGTCTTAGATGGTATGGAAAATAGTTTAGACTGCTTTGAAGAGATTTTTTAGTGAATAAACTAATTGTGTTTATTGGAGAATAATGTGATAAAATTACAACTATTTGATTATAATAAATCAAAAGAAACAGATTTGTTAGTTACATCATTTGTAAATAACAATATAAAAATTATGTTGGAAGTATTAATAGCATTACTTGATGAGACTGAAGAAACAGAAACTTTTATGGAATTTTTCTTGCCAAGTGCATATGTAAGACGCGAAAGTAAAGAAGCTCGGTTGCTTTTTGATGAACTATTGGAATTAATCAACTCAAGCATTATGAGACCTTTTATAAAGCCAAAATATGAATATCTCCTTTACTCAGTTTTAGAATGGTGGGAAGATCTTTGTGATAATGAAAAAGATTTATTGCAATACGAATTGGACATATTATCATTGGATAAAATAAAAAGCGAACAAGAATATTTAGATGAGACAGGAGATAACATTATCTTAGAAGCAGTGACTAATTTTGAATATTATTATACATTTTGTTTTTATGATCATTATTTTTTCCATGAAGCAGTCGAATCTTTAGTTACAACATATTTAGATGATAGACCATTTTTTGAATTGTTTTTTTCAGATGTAGATTTAGATGACTATTTGATTATAATGCCAAATGATCTTAGAGAGCTTTATATTGAAGAAAAAGATAAGATTACAAAAGAATCAAAAAGCATTGTGATGCATAAACAAATTTCAGAAAATCAAATAATAAATGAAATTTCGTTTTGTCTTGCTTCACTAGAACAGAGGATTGTTGAAATTGAAAATAGAGATGAGAATGAAATTAGTAATGATATTTACAATGGATTATTAAGGCTTTTTACTGTAGCTTTTGAATTGCAGTGTTCGAGAGAAATGCCGATTGGACGAGCCATAAAAAAATTAGGTGAAACCGACATATATATTTATCAGAATACATCAAATAAAAGAAAAGACTGGTGTATTATCGAAAATAAAATTTTGGAGAAATTTGAAGATCAATATCAGCAATTGATAGGATACCTAAATAATAACTTCGAATTTGGTGTGACAATCTCGATTAATAAAAATAAAAGTATCGAAGAGGCAGTAAACTTTATCGAGAAAAAGTTAGTTAGCTTAAAAAAATCACAAGAAGAGTTTCAAATTGTAGAGATTAAAAAACACTCTATACCACCTTATATCATTAAATCTAGGCATAACCTACCTGGAAGTTTTAAACGAACTATGATGATATATCATTTTGTTTTAAATTTGCACGATCCTGAAAGGAAAAAAATTGCACAAAAAGCACGAAAATGACTAGAATCGTGCCTATCATAATCAATAAACTCATAAAAACAACATCTTTGTGAACTGTCAAATGAGCTACAGGCTTGTCGATTGCAGGTCCTTTTTCACTCGGGTTGTGCGTGAGAATTGGTTGAATGTGAACAGGGAGAACGTATATAATAATATGAAACAAGTTTACACAAAGGAGCATCCCATGAAATATTACAAAGTAGCCGCTGCAATTATTAAGCATAACGATGAAATTCTCTGCATGCAGCGACCAGAAACAGAGTGTTTAGACCTCTCACTTAAATATGAGTTTCCCGGCGGGAAAATCGAACCAGGCGAGACCGCCGAAGTTGCCCTAGAGCGTGAATTAAAAGAAGAAATGGCATTAACGGTGCGGGTGCTGCCAGAGAACTTTTTTATGACAGTGGAACATCAGTATCCGGAATTCTTTATTGAAATGCATAGCTATATCGTCCCGGTCGAAAGCAAAGCCTTTGAGCGCTTAGAACACCACCATCATTGTTGGCTACCAGTAGCCCGCCTGAACGAACTGGATTGGGCCCCGGCGGATATCCCGATTATGGAGAAATTAATGCGACAATAGTAAGACCTAAAGAGGAGTCAAAATGGAATCACACAAAGCAGTCCAAGCCGGTATTTATTCCGGGCTAATTGACAAAAACAGTATTTCCCTCGAACAATATCGGCCCCGGCTGCTGATTAATGATGCCAGTAAAGGGCAAAAAGTCTTAACCAGCTTAATTAGTGAGCTAAAAGAGTGCGATGGCTTCTTTTTTTCGGTGGCTTTTATCACCGAAAGCGGGGTGGTATCGCTCTTAAACACCCTGATCGAATTGGAACAGAAAAACATCCCGGGGCGAATCATTGCCTCCCGCTATCTGGAATTTACCCAACCCAAAGCACTGCGGCGGCTCTTGGCTTTTTCTAACATTGATCTGCGGATCGTCACCGCTGGTAACCATCATACCAAGGGCTATATCTTTCGCAAAAATGATGTGTATAGCCTAATTGTCGGCAGCAGCAACATGACCCAAAACGCCTTATCCTCAAATAAAGAATGGAACCTGAAAGTCACCTCGATGGATAAGGGTTCCCTGATCCACGAAACCTTGAGTGAATTTGACGACCTCTTTCAATCAGCGGTCCGGGTCGACGGCCCATGGATTGATCAGTATGAAGAAATTTATCTCCAAAATCTCGTCAAACAAAGCGTCTCTCGTCCAGAAAAACCGGCCGATCAGCTGAAGGTAGCTGATCACCCATCGACCTTTCAAGTTGATTTTAAGCCCCTATCGCCGGTAAACCCCCTTTTGCCACTGGATCAGGTGATGCCCAACACGATGCAGGTCAAAGCGCTGGCGGGAATCGAGCAGATCCGCAATGAAAATCAGCACAAAGCCCTCCTGATCTCGGCTACGGGTACCGGAAAAACCTATTTAGCGGCCTTTGATGTCAAAAAGGTCAGACCCAGGCGGTTGCTCTTTTTAGCCCATCGCGAGCAGCTCTTAAACCAAGCGATGGTAAGCTTTGAACGGGTGCTGGGTGACCCGCTAAGCTGTGGCAAATTATCGGGGGGCCATCACCAGGTCGATCGGCCCTATTTATTTTCCACGGTTCAAACCATCGCCAAGGATCAATACCTCTATGCCTTTCGGCCCGGAGAATTTGACTATATTATCATTGACGAAAGTCATCGGGCTGGGGCCCACAGCTATCAAAAGATTTTAAATTATTTCAAACCGCAATTTTTACTGGGCATGACCGCAACCCCAGAAAGAACCGATGCCCATAATATCTGTGCCGATTTTGATTATAACATTGCCTATGAGATCCGCTTGCAAGAGGCTATGGCTGAAGCGATGCTGTGTCCCTTCCATTATTTTGGGATCACCGAAATCAGTGTCAACGGACAATTGATTGACGACAGCGCCGACTTTAATTATCTGACGTCAGAGGAACGGACCAAAAACATCATCAAGCAGATCCACCGTTATGGGCATGACGGCCCCAAGGTTAAGGGGCTGGTCTTTTGCTCCCGCAATGATGAAGCGGCGGTTTTATCGGTGCAGTTTAATGACCGCGGCTTTAAAACGGTGGCCCTCTCCGGCAGCGTCTCGGCTGACCGGCGGGAGGAAATGATAAGACGGCTAGAAAGTGACGGCGCCGATGCCCTGGACTATATCTTTAGCGTGGATTTATTTAATGAGGGTTTAGATGTTCCCACCCTCAATCAAATCGTCATGCTCAGGCCCACCCAGTCGGCGATTATCTTTGTCCAGCAACTTGGCCGGGGGCTTAGAAAAGCGGAAAACAAAGAATTTGTGGTGATCCTCGATTTTATTGGCAACTATAAAAACAATTTTATGATCCCCATGGCCTTATCGGATGACCGCAGCTTTAATAAGGATACCATCCGCCGCTACACGGTCGAGGGGACCCGGGTCATTCCCGGCGCTTCCACCATCAATTTTGATGCGATTGCCCGGCGCAAAATATTTGAAGCGATTGATGAGGTTAATTTTAGCAATTCAAAATTTATGAAAGAAAGCTATATTAACCTGAAATATCGGTTGGGGCGAATACCGAAACTGATGGATTTCGAGTTTCATGAATCAATGGATTTAGAAGTATTATTTTCGGCTAAGCTGGGATCATATCATGAATTTTTGAAAAAAAACGAACTAGAGTACACCCTTAAATTTAATGCGACTCAAGAAGAAATGTTATTATTTGTCTCGAAGAAATTGGCGGTTGGTAAAAGACCCCATGAATTATTGGTGCTTAAATCGATTTTAGCGGGTATCCCTGAGCCACTCCAGCAGATGAAAATTGAGTTGATGGAGCATTATGGCATTGACGTCAAAGAAAAAGCCATCACGAATGTCAGCAATATTTTATCCAATCAATTTCAAGTCGGGGCCGCTAAAAACAGCTTTGATGGTGCGGTTTTTCTAGACGGTCAAAAGCCCGCGCCAGCTTTTTTAGAACAGCTAAAAAATGCGCAGTTTAAAGCCACTTTAACCGAATTAGTGGAATATGGTTTATTTCGCAATAGTAAATACTATGGCCACCACTATCAAGGGTCGGCCTTGTGTCTTTATCAAAAATACTCTTATGAAGATGTTTGCCGCTTGTTAGAGTGGGAAAAAAATGAAGTATCATTAAATATCGGTGGCTACAAATATGATGAAAAATCAGCGACCTATCCGGTCTTTATTAATTATCATAAAAGCGAAGCGATTGAATCCTCAATTAATTACGAAGATCGCTTCATCGCACCCTCTAGCCTGATCGCCATTTCCAAGTCCGGCCGCTCCATCGAATCCAATGACGTCCAGGTGGCTTTACAGGCCCGTCAATTAGGGGTCGATCTGGAGTTGTTTGTCCGTAAGAATAAGGATGATAAAGCTTCCAAAGAGTTTTATTATCTGGGCAAAATGTTTCCCACCGGCGAAGCCCATGAAATCGTCATGGAAAAAGCCAATAAAAAGGCGGTTGAGATTCATTATCGGCTGGATACTCCGGTTAGAGAAGATATTTATGAGTATCTTTGTGATGCTCCGGACTATGATTAGAAAATAAAAGGAGAAAACCATGGGCTTAGATCTTATTCTCGAAGCAACTGAAAAGAAAAAGTTTTATGAAAACAGTGCCTACTTTAATCAAGAGGCGGTAGACGAAATTCCCTTTAATGTCCGATGCCAGACGCGTACCATCGAGTCACTTAAAAACGAAGAGGACTTAATGGATGCCTTGGGTGATATGGAGGCCCGGGCGTTTCGAGAAATTGATAGCTGCCGGTATATTATCGTTGATAAAGAGGGTGTGCAGGAATTAATCCGCAACCCAAATCTTTCCGAAGAGGCACTGCAAGCGCTAGAGAAAGTCTTGGAAGATGTCGATTTCGAAAAGGAAATATTTACCGTCTACCCTTGGTGGTAAGCATAACAACAAGTTTTCAGAGATTTAGCACAAATTTAAAGGAGGGACCTGCCCATGTCCCTATTCAACACCCAAGCTACCCCGATCTTCCTCAAAGAAGTGTCCACCACCGCCGAGCACATCGCCCGGCTCAAAGAACTCCAGGAGAAAGCCACTGGTAAAGTCAAAGATCACATCGCCCGGGAGATCAATCTGGCCAGCTACGGCGAAATCGGTGAAAAGAAAGGTTTCATGCCTGACACCGATTAAACTTACAAGGGAGAAAGTAGGTATAAACATGACCTTTATGATATTAATTATATTGATCGGCTTAGCATTTATTCTTTATCCCCGAAAACCAAAAGAGACGACTAAAAAGTCAGACCAAAAACCAGAGCTCAACAAGCAGTGGGATGAAACTGACTATGCAAAAGCAAGTGGATATAGCCAGAAGGACACGCTAAGCAATAAAGGCAATCAAGGAGAATATCTGAGCTTTCAGGAACTAAAAAAACTTGAAGGTGATCATCGGGTTTTGGTTAATCTTTATTTACCAAAAAGTAATGGTGAAACCACAGAAATTGATTTGTTGCTTTTGTCTGAAACGGGGATCTATGTGATTGAGTCAAAGAATTACAGCGGTTGGATTTATGGTGATGAAAAAAATAAATACTGGACACAGGTGCGTAATTCCAAATCAAAGAAGCAATTTTTCAATCCTATCTGGCAAAATAAAACACATATCAAGGCATTAAAAGAGGTCACGAAAATTCAAGATGATAATTTTTATGTTTCATACATCGTATTTGGTGATACGTGCACCTTGAAAATGGTGAATACCACTTCTAAAGATATGAAACTATTGTATTTGTGTGAAGTGGTTAGAGAATTAAAATCAGCCACTGCGAACAGGATGAAGGTCATGACAAGCGTTCAAGTGGACGAATTGTACCTTAAGTTACAGGCGTATTCGAGAGCAAATGAAGAAACTAAGAATGCGCATATTCAAGCGATTATTAAAAAAGTAAATTAATGGATCCAGGTCGGGATAGTCGTCTTGTATTTTGAAAGGTATATTGACAATCATAACCAATGAAATGAGGTGAACCATGAAATCAATGATTGCTGCTTGTGGAAATGATTGCAGCATCTGTCCCCGGATGCTGCCTAAAACGGATGCTGAATTAACGGCGTCGGCGGAGCTATGGCATAAGATCGGCTATCGGGAACAGGCGGTGTCCAATGATGAGATCAAGTGTGAGGGCTGTACCCCGAACACGTGGTGCCGTCATGAAATTGTCAGCTGTACGGCCAGTCGAAAAATTGAAAATTGCGGTGAATGTGGCGATTATCCGTGTAACAAAATACTGGCAGCCTTTGAGAATGCCCGGCACCATCTGTTGGATTGCCGGAAATGCTGCACCGATGCGGAGTTTGCGATCATGGAAAAAGCTTTTTTCGAAAAACAAATGAATCTGGACAAAGTACGGATGGATTAGCTATGAAGGGCTGACTTATTGTTCAGGAGGAATGAAAATGACCGTAAAACAATTTTTAAAATGTTGTTATTATGAGTTTCCCGCACTCAAAGTTTCTGGAATTATTGCGTAATGTGGTACCGATTTTTTCCGGTTTCTTTCTTTTCAAAAGTTTGGTTGGCGAAGAAAAGATCACCTGTCCTGATATTGGCAATACCGCGGGATAATATACGCTGGCGGTGCCGGACATGAATTTATTCAGGGTTCAACCACACGACGGCTGGCATGATTGTGCTATCTGTTCTGGGTCAGCAAGACAGGTACTACATTTTTTGTGGCCTATCTAAAAATCAGAAGAAAATACTACCGTGACCAATGGCTTGATGACGGTTTTGTAAACTGCGAGATGGCATAGAAGCTTTAAACGACCATAAAATTAGCGTTTCAGAATTTAAATTTACTATAATGGAGTGTGAAAATGAATAATAAACTATATCAACAATTGCAAACATCATCCGAGGTAAATCCATATAAACATGATGGTTGCTATGGGCTAATTCAAAGGGTCGTTTCAGCATATAAAGAAGAAGCTCTTGAAGCAATGGATTATAGAGATCTGAATGCAATCTATTTTATGGTCATTGGTACCTGGAAATCTTCTTTTGAGCATAAAAAGAAAGTGCTTTTGGAGTCAAGTTTATCACCAGAAAATAAAGACAGTTTATGTTTGCTTGTTGACGATCTTAAAATAAAAACTGAAAATAATGAATTTTCTAATGGACAGACACTGGGAATGTTTGGAAGTGGTTTTATGTCTTTTAAAAATTCTGTCAATGAGCTTGACTCTCAAAAGTTCATAAATCTTTGTCTGAATATTATTGATATTAAAGAAGATGAAGAGTTGTTTCAACTTATTGATGATGCCTTTACAGAACCACTGAAGGGGATTAGGACTGCAACGGCATCCATTATTCTTCATTGTTTAAAACCATATAGCTTTCCAATTATTAATGGGAAAGAAGGAAAGGGAACAGAAGTGTATGTCGCACTTGATATTCCGATCGATAAGCAAAACGACCTATCAAGCTATATTAAAAACACTCGTGCAATAAAGATTTTTCGAGACAAACACTTTAGTTTTAAAAATTATCGTGTGTTTGATCTCGTCAGGATCGAAGATGTATCACTTGGTTGGTTTGTTGGCGCTAACTATAATGGCATCGATCAGACACAGCGCTTTATTGATAATGGTATATGGGAAAATGGCTATGACGATAAATTTATAGAACTCGTAAACGAGATACAAGTTGGCGATCGAATTGCCATTAAAGCAGCATTCACTCAAAAAAAAGATCTACCGTTTAATGCAAACGGAAACTCGACATCTGTTATGTCAATCAAAGCGATTGGTACAGTTACTCAAAATCATCATGACGGGAAAAATCTTGATGTTGACTGGATACCTTTTATTGAAATTAAAAAGTGGTATTTCTTCACGTATCGGCAGACCATTTGGAAAGTAGCTACTAATCCTGATGATTGGATGTATCAGGCTTTACTAGATTTTACCTTTAATGATGTGCCTCAGGATATTGATCGTTTCATGGCCCATCCATTTTGGGCTGATCGATATAGTTCTTATGAAGAAGAAATCGATGAAGGGAACGATATAGATCGTAGTAAACCGTTGCCATATTCTACGGAAGATTTTCTAAAAGATGTTTTTATATCAGCAGAATCATATCATAAACTAAGAACGTTACTACTTCGCAAAAAAAACATCATCTTACAGGGGGCTCCAGGGGTTGGTAAAACCTATACAGCAAAACGACTTGCTTATGCCCTAATGGGTGAAAAGGATGACGCTCGAGTCAATTCTGTACAATTTCACCAAAGCTATTCTTATGAAGATTTTATAATGGGTTACCGTCCTGATGAAAACAGTTTTTCATTAAAATATGGGGTGTTTTATAAATTTTGCAAATTGGCTGAAGAACATCTTGATCAACCGTATTTTTTCATTATTGACGAAATTAACCGAGGAAATCTTAGTAAAATTTTCGGAGAGCTTCTTATGCTGATCGAGTGTGATAAACGGGGACAGTCACTGATTTTAACTTATTCAGATAAAGAATTTTCAGTTCCTGAAAATCTCTATATCATTGGAATGATGAATACCGCTGACAGAAGCTTGGCCATCATCGACTATGCCTTGCGGCGCCGGTTTAGTTTCTTTGAATTAGAACCGGCTTTTGGTACAACTGTTTTTAAAGATCATCTGATGAAAAATGATGTGGATGAGTTATTGGCTGATAAGATTGTCAATAGGTTAAATTACATCAATAATGAAATTGAACAAGATGACAATTTGGGAAAGGGATTTAGAATCGGGCATAGTTACTTTTGTGATTGCTCAAATGGTGATGATGCATGGTATGAAAGCATTATAGAGTATGAGATTGTCCCGTTACTGTCTGAATATTGGTTTGATGACCAGCAGAAGTCCAGGGACTATGCCGAGGAATTATTAAAGTGAGTACTGAAAAGGACAGTCCTAAAATACCCATTAGAAACATTTATTATATGCTTTGCTACGCATGGAATACCCTTTCAAAAACTGATGATGTTCAAGTTGGTTCGGACAAATTCGATAATATTTACAATTTACTAGCAAGAATTTTGTACGGTGGGATTAAACAGCTGCAAAAACGTGGATTTCATCGGGAATATAAACTAGAAACCGAGGAACTTTCTGGCATAAGAGGAAAAATCGATTTTTCAATGACGGTTAAACAGAATAGTCTTATCCGTAAAAAACTTGCCTGTAACTTTGACGAATTCACCGCAGATGTTACCTTTAATCAAATATTAAAATATACCATCGGTGTCCTTCTTAGATGTCCTATGGTTGATACAGAATATAAACGTAATTTCAAAAAAACATTGCCCAATTTCGCAGAGATAGGTGCACTTGCACCAACACAAGATGTGCGTTCAAAGCTTTTGTATAATAGGAATAATAAACATTATGTGTTACTGATGAATATTTGCGAATTGATTTATGAAGGTCTTATTGCTGATGAAGAAGGGGAGGAACTCAAATTTTCAGACTTTATCAGGGATCGTGAAATGGCAAGGCTTTATGAAAAATTCGTTTTGAATTTCTATAAGAAGCATTTACCGGTTTCATATCAGGTTCATTCTCCCAAAATACCCTGGGATCTTTCCCATCAATATGACAATGACCAACTGCGGTTTTTACCTGAGATGAAAACGGATATTGTCGTCGTTAATAAAACAACAAAAACACAGCTTATCATTGACACCAAATATTATCCTTCAGCACTGACAAAAAGCTTTCGCAGCGAAACAAAGAAGCTCATTTCCAATAATTTATATCAAATCTATACCTATATGGGAAATAGCTCTTATCCTGGGAGGATTATGGGTTTATTATTGTACCCAACAACAACGGAAGAGCTTAATTTGAGTTTCCCGGTTGGGGGGAAGTATATTCTTGTAAAAACGCTTGATTTAAATCAGGAATGGGTTAAGATTGAAAATCGCTTGCTGGAAGTAGCATCTATTTCTGAATTGATCGAAGGGCTTTAGCTTAGCGCCGCCGCCCCTTATACCTGTCTGGGTCTGGCCGATTATTTCAGCCACCAGGATTCCAAACTGAAAGATGGCAGTGCCTGACATCAATTTATTAACTTATGTAAAAGCGCCATTTCGGTGGATGTGTTGGAAAAACGGAACAGGGAACACAAGGGGACGGAGGTAATGTGTCCCTTAGAATGCGAGACGGCACCAGAACACAAAAGAACTGTCCCCCTTGATTCTTATCAGAGATAAAATATTTTGGGAATTGGTCTAGTGTCTAGTGTCAGATGGCCTTGTCCCTTGAACTATTAGCTGGCTTATCAAATACCACTATAAGGAGAGCTATGAAAATGAACGATTTATCAAAGGATTTCATGAGTGTAGTCAATCTTATTCAGGAAGCCCGAGACAACGCGTTTCGAAAAGTGAATGAAGAGCTCATTCTTCTTTATTGGAATGTTGGTAACTATGTTTCTGAACAGCTTCAGAGTCAAAAGTGGGGCAGTTCTTATGTGGATGAATTGGCTGCATTCATTGCAGAGAATTGTCCAGAGTTGAAAGGGTTTAACCGAAGAGTTCTTTATCGAATGAAGCAGTTTTATGAAACTTATAAAGGCAGTGAATTTGTGTCACCACTGGTGACACAAATCAGTTGGACAGGTGTGACGGTGACGGAGGTGTGACGGTGCCTGGCATCAATTTATAAACTTAAGAAACACCATTGCAGGAGATAAGAGCGGTCAGACCGCGAGCACCAATAAAAAGAACACAACCTAATTGTATATTTAAGAATTGTCAAAGAGGAGAAAGAAATGACAAAAAACCTCAGTAAAACCCTCCACTACTACAACCAGTCCGCCCAGGCCTTTGTCCAGGGCACCATCGATGCCGACCTTGGTAAACTGCACCGCCGCTTTTTAAAGCTGCTGCCGATCCAGGCCCACATCCTTGATCTGGGCTGCGGGTCCGGCCGGGATGCCAAAGCCTTTCTGGAAGCAGGCTACCAGGTCACCGCCATGGACGGTTCGGCCGGCTGCTGCCGCCTGGCCGGGGACTATATCGGCCAGGAAGTGCTCTGCCAAACCTTTGAAAAACTGGATTGCTACCAGGCCTTTGACGGCGTCTGGGCCTGTGCCTCGTTGCTCCATGTGCCCTATGCCGAACTGACCGGGATCTTCCGGAAAGTGGCCCGGGCCTTACGTCCCGGCGGTTATCTGTACGCGTCCTTTAAATATGGTGATTTTGAAGGGGAACGCAATGGCCGCTATTTTACCGATCTGACCGAAGTACGGCTGGCGGCACTGCTGGAACCGGTGGCGGGGCTGGAGGTTGTGGAGACCTTTGTGACTGGGGATGTAAGAGATGGCCGGGATAGGGAGCAGTGGTTGAATGTGATCGGGAAGAAGGCCGAAAATGACAAGAAAAATTTGGTCTAGAGAAGAAACGATTTTAGCATTTGATTTATATTGTAAGATACCCTTTGGAAAAATTCATCACAGTCAACCAGAGATCATTAAATTATCACAGCTAATTAACCGAGAACCTTCAGCGGTTGCAATGAAAATGTCAAATCTAGCAAGCCATGATCCCGAACAACAAAAAAGAGGGATTAAAGGTTTGCAGCACGGTAGTAAATTAGAGCGCATAATTTGGGAGGAATTTCAAAATGATTGGGAGTCCCTGGCCTATGAAAGCAAAGCGATTCTAGCCAGTATCAAAAACGAGGATATCGCAGTCGTGGCAAATATTGATCTACATAATTTGCCATCAGGTAAGGATAAGCGTAGTGTTGTTAAACAACGGATTGGCCAGAGTTTTTTCAGGACTGCTGTATTAAATGCCTACGAATGCCGTTGCTGTATCACAGGAATTGCAATTGACACTTTGCTCGTTGCTAGCCATATAAAACCCTGGAAACTCAGTGATGAAAAGACCGAACGCACCAACCCCACCAACGGTCTGTGTTTAAACGCTCTCCATGATAAAGCCTTTGATCAAGGATTGATTTCCATCAATCAAACGTTTGAAATTGTGGTATCTAATGAACTGAAACAGAATAATAATGATGTAAAAACAAAAGAATGGATTGTTAGTTTTGAAGGAAAGAAGATCAAAACACCTCAGAAGTTTTCACCGGATAGTCGGTTTATTGAATATCATAATGATGTGGTGTTTAGGGGGTAAGTTGTAGTCTAATATGACAACGAATGGTGATTAAAGAAGGAGGAAATAATGCAAGAGTCGAAATTTATGGATTACTTAATTAATGATTCAAACATCACAAGTAAAAACAAAGCGGTAAGTTCAAGAATGAGTCGAGCCAGAGCAGTTGAAAAAACATTAAATCTTAGTTTGGATGAAATTGTAGATGATGACAAAAAAATGTATCAATCTTTGATCAGAATAAATGAAGAAATGAAAAATGCAAACGGCAACTATTCTAACGCTTTGAGAAAGTACTACACATTTAAAACAGGTAAAAAATTTCCGCGAATAGAAGAATTTTATGATGAAAATCGCTTTAGTATATAAAAGACGTCTACAATTGTCTGCATAAAGGAGGCTCCGCCCATGTCCCTATTCACCCCCAACGCCACCCCCATCTTCCTGAAAGAAGATTCCGATACCACCCGGCAGATCGCCCGGCTTAAAGAACTTCATGACAAAGCCACCGGCAAGGTCAAAGATGACATTGCCCGGGAAATCACCCTGGCCAGCTATGGCGAAGTCGGGGAGCGGAACATTGCCTTTGAACTGAAAAACGCCGGGATACCGATGGTTATTATTCATGACCTGCACCTCCAGCATGAAGACCTGACCGCACAGATTGACTATGTCGTGGTGACCCGCAAGCTGGTCTTTTTTATCGAATGCAAAAACCTCTACGGTAATATTGAGATTGACAATCAGGGCAATTTTGTCAGGAGCTATCCCTGGAATGGCCGCACGGTTAAAGAAGGAATCTATTCACCAATTACCCAGAACCAGCGGCATCTGGAAGTTTATCGGCAGCTCCGGCTGGCCCAGGCCACCAATCCGATCAAGCGTCTCGGTTTTCAGAGTGGCTTTGACAATTTTCATCAATCGATAGTCGTGCTGGCTAATCCTAAAACAGTATTAAATGCCAAATACGCCAAAAAAGACGTCAAAGATAGAGTGATCCGGGCCGATCAGCTGATTGCCCATATCAAAGAACAGAATAAAAAATCAAAAGAATTGACATCCAGTGAAAAAGCGATGCAAGCCTGGGCAGAAAAAATTTTAGCTTTGCATCAGCCGCTAGCCAGCGACTACACTAAAAAATATGAAACCATCCTGTCAGGCGTCACGGCAGCCGCCCCAGTTCCGCCTAAGCCGAGCGCCGCTCCGATGCCGGAAAGCGAAAAACCGGCAGTTCGGGAGACCGCTGCCACACCTTACACCGTGACATCATCGCAAAATGACGATCTGGTGGCCAAACTCAAAGCCTATCGTCTACAAACCAGCCGCGCCGAAAAGGTCCAGGCCTATGTGGTTTTTAATGATCGGCAATTGGAAGATTTGATCACCCGGAAACCAACAACCTTGGAAGAATTGCAGCAGATATCTGGTTTTGGGCCGGTTAAAGCCGAAAAGTACGGCCCCGGCATTCTGGCCGTATTAAATCCGCTTGAAGGCGCTCAGGCTGCGGCGACCAGGGCTAGTCAAAAGCAGTCCTGGTCACCGTCCCAACTTGTTGGTGAAAAAATCACCCACCAAAGCTTCGGTTCGGGCACCGTCAAAAGCGTCAGCCGCCATGAGATTATCATCAAGTTTCCAGCAACCGCCAGAAGTTTTGCTTTTCCGGACGTCTTTGATACAACCATCTGGTTGTCAAACCCGGCCTTGCAAAAGCAAGTGGAAGAGCTTATCAAAGCAAAAAAGAAAGATGCTGGGGTACCAGCCCCGTAACTTAAAAAACGAAACTTATCACAACTAAAAGCGAGGTCAACCATGAAACCAATTATTGCTGCTTGTGGAAATGACTGCAGCGTCTGTCCCCGGATGCTGCCTAAAACGGCTGCCGAATTAACGGCGACGGCGGAACTGTGGTATAAGTTCGGCTATCGCGATCAGGTGGTCTCCAATGATGAGATCAGCTGTCGGGGTTGCACCCCGGACACCTGGTGTCGACATGAAATTGTTACCTGTACGGCCAGTCGAAAAATAAAAAATTGCGGTGAATGTGGCGATTATCCCTGTAACAAAATACTGGCAGCCTTTGAGAATACAAAACGCCATCAGCCGGATTGCCAAAAATGTTGTACCGAAGCGGAGTTTGCGATCTTGGAAAAGGCTTTTTTCGAAAAACAAATAAATCTGGAAAAAGTGCGGAACGATAAGGGACAGCGATGAACTGTTCAACCTGGCCAGCCTGGGAAAATTCAATTTCTGCACGCAGGTCATCCCGGATCTCAATGAATGCCTTTGAAAGCAGGTCAAAATGAAAATCAATAAAATACAATTATTCAAAATAGTCGCAGTTATTCTTTATCCGTTGTTTTTTTTACTGATGCAGGAGCTGTTTGCCAACCTTGAAAATTCACCCAATACGATGATGACTTTGGATGTAAATTTTTATCGGTTATTAGCGTTGAAGCTTGCGCTGACACAATTTTTCCAATGGTTCGTGTTGGGGGTGCTGCTGGCTTTTCTTAATGTGAATGATCGTCCCAGCTTTCATTTTAAAAAGGGTCTTTTTCTGATTGCCATGGCCTGGATGGTTCTGGCTTTTATCGGCTTTTATCCGAATGTTATTATTATGAGTTTCCCGCACGCAAAATTTCTGGAATTACTGCGTAATGTGGTCCCGATTTTTTCTGGTTTCTTTCTTTTTAAAAGCTTGTTTGGTGAAGAAAAGATCACTGGTCCTGAATTGACACTTAACTGATTAGGTACCATTAGAAAGAACGCTATGAAAATGAATAATTTACCAAAGGAGTATTCCATGAAATATTTCAAAGTAGCAGCTGCAATTATTAAGCATAACGACGAGATTCTCTGCATGCAGCGACCAGAAACAGAGTGTTTAGACCTCTCACTAAAATATGAGTTTCCCGGCGGGAAAATCGAAGTAGGCGAGACCGCCGAAGAAGCCCTTGAGCGTGAATTAAAATAATTGATAAAAACAGTATCTCCCGAGAACAATACCGGCCGCGACTCTTGATTAATGATGTCACCAAAGGGCAAAAGGTTTTAACCAGCTTAATTAGTGATCTTAATCAATGCGATGAGTTTTTTTCTCAGTGGCGTTTATTACTGAGAGTGGAGTGGTATCACTTTTAAATACCCTGATAGAATTAGAAAAGAGGTGTCAAATATGAATCAGCAGATCATCGCAATTGGCGAACGGCGGGTTACGGTTTTTACGGATGCGGTCAGCAAAGGCCCCATTATTTATCTGCATATGGCGGCGGACGATCTGGCCCAGCTGGCGCGGGAATGGCGAGAGGGGCCGGCAGTTCTGGTCGCCATCGACCAGGTCGACTGGAATCGCGAGTTGTCGCCCTGGCCGGGCAAACGCGCCTTTCGGGGCGGTCCGGATTTCGGCGGCGGGGCCGATGCTTATTTGCGGGAACTGACTGAAACGATTGTCCCGCTGGTGGAAGCCAACCTTGATTTTACGCCCTCCGGCCGGATTCTGGCGGGCTATTCACTGGCGGGCCTGTTTGCCCTGTATGCCATCTACCGCACGGATCTTTTTACCCGGGTTGGGTCCATTTCCGGCTCGTTATGGTACGATGGATTTTTGGAATTTATGTTGACAAACCAGCCGCTGGTGATCCCGGAACGGGCCTATTTTTCTCTGGGGGACCGGGAGAAAATCACCCGGAACCAGCGCCTGGGGGTGGTGGAGGAACACACCATCCAAGCCGAGCAGCAGCTGCGCAGGCTGGGAGCGGAGTCCATCTTTGAGCTAAATCCCGGCAACCATTTCGATGATGTCCAGGGCCGTATTGCGAAGGGACTGAAATGGCTCGTTTGAATCTTCAGTAATAATGGATATGAATACAACGATCATCAACTATCCAATTAATCCAGATTCTATTAACAAGGCAATTACAGATATTTGCAGGCTTAATCTTGATGATGAGGTTCTATTTACTTTTCAAGGCGTGGAATCAGAGCTGGGGTATTTTCATTTATTGAAGCAATAAATCGCGAACTGGAAATCGAAGGTCACGCCACCAGAGTGACTTACTTTTGTCCAAGTCCGGCGGATACCGAGGCCGAAAAGCCATTCCACGTTTTGTGGAAAAAGATCGGCATAACGATTGTACCGGTCGAAAAGGTGGCTTAGGAAAAAGATAAAATATACCTAAGATTGGGATGTGAAAGATTGATGGTAATTAATGATTCTGAAAAGAATAATGAAATTTTTATAGAAAATGAGGACAAG
>PGZR01000101.1 GCA_002841405.1 Firmicutes bacterium HGW-Firmicutes-4
ATTGTAGTCAACCTTTGCTTTATACTTACCGTATAAATCCAGATCGTCTTCTGTTAAACCCAATTTCTTAGCTATCACACGAATATCCTGTGGTGTAGCTTCTTGTGCAATCTCAATATCTGATTTAAATCCCATTTTTTTCCTCCAATACTTTGATAAATATTTAACAACTATTATAAGTTTAACCGATTCCATCGCAAAAATCAAACAATAGTTATGATAAAATTTTACTAGTATTTAGGGCTGAATCCGAATATCAAATGTTAGTTTTGTATCATTTTTTACTCTTGATGCTTTTGCCTCCTTTATTTCTTCAATCTTGTGTATTTCTTTTCCATTATTAGATCACCATCTCAATTTAATATCATTTTTTTACAAATACACCATTTTATATTCTTTGAAAGCGTTTTATTACATGGTTTGTAAAATATTATTTTTTTACTATTATCACCCCCTCAGCTTTCCCGGTAAAAGAAAAGCCTGCGCCAGTAACGCGGCGCAGGCAATTTTTTATCGTAAAATCAGCTCCAACTGACACAAAATGATCTCGTCCTGATTGACAATATCAATCCGGTAGTGGTTTTCAGCCAGCTGTTCACCCAGCGCCCGAACCTGATCCCCATAAAAGCACTGAGCCTTATAGACGATCTTGGCTTCCGCCAGCATCCGGGTTTTCACTACTTCCAGGGGCAGGATCTCAATGGCCCAGGCCAGATACTTGACGTGATTGACATGCTGATTGAAATCAATATCGAGAAACCGGACCGAAAAAGATTTCTCCAGATCAAAGCGACTGATTTTGGCCATCTTTTTAAAGAGCGGTTCCCCTTTTTCAAAACACTCATAGGCGTCCATCTCGGGATGCGCATCGATCCGCTCCATCTTTTCGGTTTCCCGGTTAATCAGCAACCACTGGGTGTCAGCGACGACCTTTGCCAGGCCGGTCTCGTCTTCAATGATAAAGCGCCGGGTGGCACAGAATTTTTCCATCCCGGTAGCCCGGGTTGTTACCGTCACCTCGTCCTGATAACAGGGATAGTCGTTAAAACGAATCACATATTTAACCAGAAACCAGGCCAGATTATTATCCTTTAAATAATCCCCGCCCAGGCCCAGCTCATGGCCCTGGTTGGTGGAGGCTTCCTGAAAATAGTTCATCGCGGTGGTGGGCAGCATTCTTTCGGTGGAATCGGACTCGTAGCAGGCAACCCGCTTTTTTTCCTGATAAACAAGGCTCATCGGCTACTCCTGTTCAAAACTGGGACGATACAGACTGATGCCGTCAAGGCTCCAGTTAGCTTCGGTAAAGCTACCCGGTTCGACCCGGTTGAGGGCCTGTTCCATGGTATACATCCGGGCGTCAATCATGTCAATGTGGTGAAGCAGCTCGGCTTCCGGGAACATTGGTCGTTTGGGACTGCCGAATTCAGGCTGATAATGATGGGAAAGAATCATGTGTTTGAGCATCATCAACACCTCGGGATCAGTGCCCAGGGACTGACCCACCAGTTCCAGTTCGACAATTTCCTGGGTGATATGGCCCAGCAATTTGCCCTCCGGGGTATAATCGGAAACCGACCCGTTTTCGTCCGAGACCATTTCATTGATTTTACCGATATCGTGCAGGATGATCCCGGCATACAGCAGATCCCGGTTGATAAAGGGATAAATCCCTACCAGGCTTTTGCCGATCCGAAGCATCGAATAAGTATGGTAGAGCAGCCCCCCCTTAATGGCGTGATGGTGCTTTTTAGCGGCTGGAAAATAACTCAAGGTCTCGATCTGGTCGCCAAATATTTTTTTGGTGATGGCGCAAATGTCGGCATTACTAAAATCATCAATGGTATCGTTGATATAGCCTAACATCTCGTCGATGTCCACCGGTACGGTTTCAATGAAGTCATCAATATTTACCTCATCTGTTTCATCAACCAGCCGCATTTTTTCGACAATCAGCTGCAGCCGACTGTTGAACTCCTGAACCTTGCCCTTGATTTTGACCAGTTTACCATTTGTGAAGATTTCTTCATCTTCTGGTTTGACGTCCCATTTTTTGCCATCAATTTCGTCAAAATCGGCATCATTCAAGACCATGTTAAAATAACGGCTGCCATTGGTGGCCGTTTTGGTCATCTGTGACTTTATAAATAAAAAGCCAAGGTAATCCTGACCTTTCTGTACTGACTTAATTTTCACTTTGTTCTCCTTGTTGTTTTAATAAATTATCAATTTCAAGCTACGAGTTGGCAGCTCATTTACACTGCTCTGGAAAGGCCTTGGCATAGGCGGTCAGACCATGCTTTAAAATTTCCATGCTTCTTTTCATATCCTCGCCGTTGAGCACATAGGCGATCCTGACCTCGTCGGCACCGTCCCGGGGGTTTAAATAAAAATCATTAGCTGGCGATAAGAGCACCGTTTCACCCTGATAATCAAATTCATTGATCAGCCATTCAATAAAATGACAGGCTTCTTTGATCGGCAGCTTGGCCATAAAGTAAAAGGCACCTCGAGGTTCTTTGCAGATCACCCCGGGAATTTCCTGGAGAGCAGCATAAACAATCTCCCGGCGACAAGTATATTCCTTTAATATCCCATCAAAAAAATGGTTATCCAGCCGCAGCAACGAAACCGCCCCGATCTGATCCACGGTGGAAACCGACAGCCGCATCTGGACCAGCTTTTTGAGCTGATTCATCAAGGTTTTATTTTTGGACACAATAAAACCGATCCGGGCGCCGCAGGCGCTGTAACGCTTGGAAATACTGTCGATCAGGATAAAATGTTGAGCCAGTTCCTGATACTGAGCCGGACTTAAGTAATCCTGGCTGTCGTAGACAAACTCCCGGTAGACTTCATCCGAAATCAGATAGAGATTATGTTTGATGGCCAGTTTCACCATCACCTCAATTTCTTCCTTGGAAAAGACCTTGCCGGTGGGATTCCCGGGATTAGTCATTAACAAGGCCCGGGTCCGCGGGGTAATGGCGGCTTCAATCACCGCCGCATCCGGCAGGGCAAAGCCATCTTCGGCATAGGTTTTAAAACCAACCAGGTTGACGTCAGTAGCAGCCGCCATTTCTTTGTAAATGCTGTAAAGCGGTTCGGCAGTGAGGATTTCATCCCCGGCATTGCAGATCCCGATAAAGGTAAACAGCAACGCTTCACTGCCGCCGTTGGTGACAAAGAGGTCGCTGATGTCATAATCCAGACCCAGCCGCCGGTAATAATCACAGGCTGCTTCGCGAAGTTCCACGATACCCTCCGGTGCCTGATAGGACAAAACTTCCTGGTCAATACAATTGACACTTTCTAAAAAACCGGGCGGGGTTTTGATATCCGGCTGGCCGATGTTTAAAAAATAAACCCTTTTCCCCTTTTTCTGAGCCTCGCTCACCAGAGGATAGTATTTTAAAAGGGCGGGTTCCCCCATTTTTTGAATGCGCTGAGATGTTTCCATTTTTTCTCCTGTTTTTTTTTATTTCCCGTCATTGAGTTTGCTGGAATCGATTGTCAACTAGCTGGTTTGACTCGCATTTTGGTTCTGTGAAAATTATAAACTTTATTGTCGTAAAAAGCAAACCTTGCCCCCTTCAGGAAATAAAACAAAATAAAAACAGCAGGATCGATTCTGCTGTTTTCATTAAGCTATTTTTGTTCGCTATTTTTTTAGAACTCCATCGAGAAAAGCGAAAACCTTGTCCAGATTATCGGCGGCTTCAAAGGCTGCGCCGCCATGTCCGGCTCCCTCCAAAATAGTCAGGGTTACCTGATCGTTCCCCAACACCGCCGTCAGTTTTTCAGCCAGATTAATACTCTGCTGGGTGGGTACATTCTGATCAGCACTGCCAGAGCCATCACCGCTTCCAGCTCTGTTCCATATATTTTTCGGGAATCAACAAACTCCTGAAAAAGCTGATTCATTTCGTCACTGATGATTTTAGCTGCAAAGGACTCTGCCAGGATACTGTTTCGGCCCGGCGTTCGGCGTTTTATCGGCCTGTTCCTGAATGTCCTGGGGATCATTGGCGGCAATCATATCTCTGATATTGACCCGGATCCGCTGAAAAGCCATCCCCATATCGGCGGCTTCAGCTATCGGAACTGTGAATTAAATTTCAAGCAATTTTTGTGCTAATTGTAACTATTGTTTTGGTTTTCCCATAATTGCCCTCAGTTGCAGCTGGAAGATTCTTGATTAACCTCAACTGACTTATATGATATAATGTAATAAAACTTTTTAATATTAACAAGCCCCTCTTATTAAATAAATGGTCCGCGCTTTTGCCCTCCGGGTTAGCATCGCTGATCAACAATCGACTCTTCGGTGAATCTGCCAACTTAATCAAGTAAAAATTTAAGATACTGAAAAAATCATCCCCCAAAAAGCATTTGGAAAGGATCAAAAGCGATGAATAAGAATAGACCAAAGGTGATTAAAATAACAGCTCCTCTTTTGACGCTTCCCCTTGAGCCGGTCGCTGATCTCGCCGCCCTGCTGGCCTGGGCCCGTAATGAAGAACTGGATATCGAAGGCCGGCATTTTAAAGATTTAACCCTAAACGGCAGCGATTTTTCCCATCTTTCATTCCGGGAATCACTATTTGAGAACTGTGATTTTTCTGACTGCGACTTTGAAAAAGTCGACTGCCGGGATCTCCGTTTTCAATCCTGCAGCCTGTCCAATAGTAATTTTGCTGAGGGCTACTTCAATCGCTGTGAGTTTTTTGCCTGCAAGCTGGTGGGGGCTGATTTTCATCAGGCTCAGCTGGAGAATGTCCTGACCACTGACTCCAGTTTCCAATATGCCAATTTCAGCAAGTCCAAACTCAAAGCACTGGCAATCTCCCAAAGTGATTTCAGCGAAGCCACTATTTCCGAATGCAAACTCACCCAGATCAAACTGGATGATGTCAATTTCAGCCAAACCAGCTTTTTTAAGACCCCTCTCAAAGGACTGGACTTCACCAGCAGCCAGATCGATGGCCTGATTGTCTCCATTGAAGCATTAAGCGGCGCGGTTGTCTCCACCTACCAGGCCGCCGAACTGGCCAAGTTGCTCGGCCTGATTGTTAAGAACAGTTAAAATTATAGCAATAGCAACATTCTAAGATTCGAACAAGAATTGCTTTGGTGTCGGTTTCCGCAAAGCCGCAGCAAAGCTCACGGTACTACTTTAGAAAGGGTATTTATGGAAACCATCCCGGCTAAAAATATGCTGACCCGGACCAAAAATAATTTCTGGTTCGGCACCGACTATAATATGAATATCTACCGCGGCTGTTCCCATGGCTGCATTTACTGCGACAGCCGCAGCGACTGTTATGGGATTGAAGCCTTTGACCAGGTTCGGGCCAAGGAAAAGGCCCTGATCATTCTGGAAGATAACCTGCGCCGCAAAACCTTAAAGGGCGTGGTCGGCACCGGCGCCATGAGTGATCCCTATAATCCTATGGAAAAGAACTATCAGCTGACCCGCCAGGCACTGGAACTGTTTAAAAGTTATGGTTACGGGGTAGCCATCGCCACCAAAAGCCCTCTTGTTACCCGGGATAACGATCTACTCGCCACCATCCAGCAACGGTCGCCGGTGATTGTCAAAATCACGATTACCTGTGCTGACGATCTGCTGTCCAAAATCATCGAACCCCATGTCGCGCCCTGCTCTGCCCGCTTTGCCGCCATCAAAGAATTGTCCAACAGTGGCATTTTTACAGGGGTTTTGTTGATGCCGATTCTCCCCTTTATCAATGACAATCCGGCAAACATCAAGGATATTGTCGCCGCCGCCGCGGAGCATGGTGCCCACTTTATCTATCCTGCCTTTGGGGTCACCCTCCGGGATTCTCAGCGCCTTTATTTTTACGACCAGCTGGATCTTCATTTCCCCGGTATTAAAAAAGAATACCTGCAACATTTCGGTAATACCTACAGCTGCACCAGCCCCCAGGCTAAAAACCTCTGGACAACCTTCACCCAGGAATGCCAGCGCCAGGGCCTGCTCTACAAAATGGAAGATATCGTCGCCCGGTACAAACTGGAACACGGGAGCCAACAATTGTCATTTTTATTTTAGCGCAATCGTACCGCTGATTAATGATTGATCAGCACCGCCAGCCGTCCCCCAAAAACCCTTTCCCTAACCAGCAGATAAACGTATCTGCTTTTTATATTTGACATTATGCAATATATACTTGACATTATATTGAATATACTATACTATATGTCATGTAAGGAGTGATCAGATGAAAAATATAAAATTAAAGGTGGCCCGGGCTGAGAAAGATATCTCTCAGGAAGAGCTGGCCAAACGGGTCGGCGTCACCCGGCAGACAATCGGGATGATTGAAGCCGGAAAATTTAACCCATCTTTACAATTATGCATCGCCATCTGTAAAGCCCTGGGAAAAACGCTAAACGATTTATTCTGGGAGGAAAACGACAATGAAGAAATTTAAAAAAGTAGTCGATGAGCGCCAGGAACTGGAGCTATATAAAATAGAGCATGTCTGTTTTTGGATTGTTTTCTGGCTACTGCTGGGCAGTATCATTGTTCAGTCAATGGTTCTCAACGCCCCTTTTAGCCAGTGGGGTTTTGAGTGGTCCATCTTTATGATCAGCTGTGGCGGGGTCATCGTCGGCTGTTATAAAAAAGGCCAATGGGATTTTTACAGCAAACCCACCACCAAAAACTACCTGCTCTACAGCCTGATCGGCGCCGGGGCCTTTGCGTTAATTTATGCCATTACAATGTATATGAACCACGCTTATTTAAAAGACAATCTGCTGGCGCTGGGTGTGCTGACGGCTTTTATCTTTGCACTACTGTTTGCCCTGATCTTTGTCGCCCTGTTTGTCACTGGCACCCTGGTGAAAAAACGCCAAAAAAAACTGGAAGACCAGTTTGGCGATGATGATTTGGAATAGCTTTTTCCCTTGAGCCCTGTCCCCCTGATTTTTCAGGGGGCTTTCTTTTTTTATTTTTTGCTTAAAAACCCAGTATGAATTTTCTTAAACCCAGAAATTTCTGCAATCGTTTTTTAGCCAATTTAATTGTTAATTCAGTCGCGCTTTTTTATTTTATGCTATACTACAATTAATTTACACTGGATTTTATGTTAACAGATTCAATTAAAAGAGGTATGACAAATGAAAGATAACTTTAACCTTATGGCTGTATTTTGTGATGACAACGGTCAGATTGCCCGGTTTGTGGAAATGACCAATTTTGTTTTCTATACCAAAACCGACGATGGCTGGCACAAATCCGATCCGATTCCCTTCAGTTGCGATTTGTCAGGCGGTTTAGCTTCAATCCGGGAAAACATCAGTCAGATGCTCGGCGCCTTCAATGACTGCCGGATCATTATCACCACATCCATCAATGGTATTCCCTATCAAATTTTTGACCGTTCCGGCTTTATTATCTGCGAGTCCGAAGCTTTTGATCTGGCCTTACTCGATGCCGTCCAGGCTGATCTGATCGGGCAGGACGATGAAGCCCAGGCCGATGTGCGGCTACTGGCCCGTACTCCAGAAGAAACCGATATCCCCGGTTATTACCACTTTGATTTGACCCAAGTACAGAGAAAGCACCCGGAGCTGAGTTCAAAAATGGTCCTGCTGCCGTTCTTAAAAGAAACTGCCTTTTGCGCTCTGGAAGTGGTCTGTGACCATATCCCACCCTGGTTTGAACAGCAATTACCGGGTATGAAGCTTAAATATAGCATTGCCGAAAAATCCAAAGGAAATAAAAACCATTCCGCCCAACACGTGGTCATCACCCATGCTGAGTGTGAATAAAAGGAGCTCGTTATGTCAACCTGTCAAACTGAAAAATACGGTCCCCTCACCGGAATCACTTATTTAGAAACCTATACCGATGGTTCGCCCAAAGGCTGTGCCTTCGGCGAAGCCAATACCATCAATACCCCGGTAGGCATTCTGGTTCCCAACTACAGCCCTGCCAACCTGAGAAATCGGGAGGGGCTGGCCCTGGAATTTTTCAAAAACGGCCAGATCAAAAGCATCGATCTGGAAAATGCCACCGAGGTAATCACCGCCCTGGGAACCCTGTCCGCCGAACGGATCAGCTTTTATGAAAACGGCCGGATCCACCGTTTGTTTCCCTTAAACGGTCGGATCAACGGCTACTGGACGGAAAATGACGAATACACGCTAGCCAAACCAATTACCTTTGATCTGGCAGTGGGGGCCTTTTCCGCCAAGGTCGTGAGCCTCTGCTTTTATGAAAGCGGTGCCCTCAAGAGCCTGACCATGTGGCCCCAGGAAACCATCGAAATTAATAGTCCCGATGGCCTGATAAAGGTGCGCTACGGTTTCTCCTTATATGAAAATGGCAAATTAAAAAGTTTTGAGCCCGCTCTGCCAGAACCCATTGTGACCCCAATCGGGATTGTGATCGCTTATGACAGCAATGCCCACGGCATTAATTGCGACGAAAATTCAGTCAACTATTCCCCCACCGGGGTGATCAGATCTCTGATCACCGGCAATAACGGCCTGATGATCACCGCACCGGAAGGTAAGCAGTTCGTCCAACCACTGATGAAACCAGGCACCCTGGATCCGGAAATACTGGTTCCTGAACCGATGAGCATCGTTTTTAGCGATGACAAAATGGAAATTATTCAGGACGACATCGTCACGGTGAATTTAAAAACCACCACTGTCCGGGCCATTCTCGTTCATGATCCGATGAAAAAGTCCTGCGGTGACTGTTCTTCCTGCTCAAGCTGCGGCTGATCTGCCCGAATCCGCGAACAACTTAAGAATTACTTAAGTTTTATTTAAGCAAAGAAAAGTGAGTCCAACCCAAAAACATCGTGAACCCGTGAAAATGATTTCAGCCTACCTATCACTCGAAAAAAACATCAACTAACTAAAGTACATTCCTGGTTTAGTCCTAAATGAAAATAGTCGCACCGCCGGCCAGTTCTTAAACCCATTTGACTTTGAAAAGGGTTTACAACCGAAGCTGCTTGACTTATCCCCCCATTCCGTGGATAATAAGCCCATAGAAAACAATGCAATACGGATTTGACGAAGACAATGTGGTCTCAGCTCCTTACAATTAGGTAAGAGCTGAGGCCTTCTTTATTCTCATCATCCACTCAATTAGACAATGAGGTCTTAATTCGCTGCTGAAAAATGCTGCCAATTAAGATCTTTTCGTTTATGCAAAACAAAATAAGTTTTTTAGACAAGGAAGTCTTAGCTTTTACACTGTTGTGAAAGGCCAAGACTTCTTTACTTTTTGCCGAAAAACTTGCATTGGATCTTAAATTTTTCACACTCAGGAGGAACGATTATGAGACAAATCGCTATTTATGGTAAAGGTGGTATTGGTAAATCTACCACAACTCAAAACCTCACCGCAGG
>PGZR01000102.1 GCA_002841405.1 Firmicutes bacterium HGW-Firmicutes-4
ATTGGATAGAGTGCCTGGCTTCGAACCAGTAGGTTGGGGGTTCGAGCCCCTCTGGGCGTACCATAAACGTGCTTAAACAGTCATTCGTGGCTGTTTTTTTCTTACCAAAAATTTGTTTTAAACAATTTGTAGCCAGATAGGAAAAGTAAATGAAATCTGAAATAAGTATTAACAAAGCGATCTTACATGTATTGGATACCAACGCAAATATCCCAGTGTTGTCAGATATGCTCCTGAATATGACTGTATCGGTAAAAGAATATGTGGAAAAACATGTGGAAAGATCCTTGAAGGATCCGGAGATCAAACGGACGGTCTTTCGTTCGGGCAGTCCTTTTAAAGAGCGTATCGTTGATTATAAAAATAATCCCCATGAGCTCATTCGGGTCAGTGCTGAAATATCCCAGCTATTTTTCGATTATATGCTGGAAAACATTGAAATACCATCTGCTGATCTCGTTTTTGTGGACTTTAATGTGGAACACGAAACCTATCTGGGCATTTTCAAGTTTAACTATAAGCAAGGCTATATCCACTTTGTGAATACCGATAACGGCCTGACCAATGATATTCTGGTGCAGCCCTGTGTACTGCCAACGGAAAGTCAGAAATTGGATGAATTTATTCTCATCAATCTGGCCAGTGACGAGGTGCTGATCAAAGAAAAAAAATATCCGATCAATAATGAAAAAGACTATTATATTTCCAATCAATTAATTTTTTGTGAGCCGGCGATTTCGGAAAAAGAAGCCTTCGACATCATTGATAAAACGGTAAAGGAAGTGATCGTCAGAGAATATGGCGGTGATTATGAAAAGTTGAATGCCGCTAAAACAGTGCTGGCTGACGACTATGAAACCGAAAGCGAAATTGACGTGGACAATCTGGCTAAAACGGTTTTTGATGGAGATTCGACCATTCAGGATCGTTTCAGGTCATCTCTGGAAGAAAAAGGCCTTTATGAAAAGAAGATTCCGGTCACTCCGAATATTGAGAAGAAGATCTTCGGCAAACAAAAATTTGTTACCGATACGGGCATTGAAATCAGTATTCCGATGGACCAGCTGAAGCGAAATGATATCATTGAGTTTAAAAATAATCCGGATGGTACCATCTCAGTGGAAATCAAGAATATTGGACTGCTAAACCAGAAATAAATAGTCGCTTCGTTAACCGGAGTACACTTATGCAATGATGAATCATAGATGTGGAAGGAAGAATTTTATGAAGTCGAAAAAAGCATTTAAATTAATCAAAAAAAACACCTTTATCTCGTGTATTCCATTGATCAGTGCCAATCGCGATGAATTATTATCTGATGTTGAAGTGGGAGTGGCAAATGGCTGTGATTTTCTGGAATGGCGCCGGGATCATTTCATGCCAGGGGAACGACTTACGGCTGCCGAAGAACAGGAACTATTAATTGAAATAAAAACCAGAATGCCTGATCAGGGGCTTATTTATACCTACCGCAGTCATCTGGAAGGCGGTGTTTGTGAAACCTCGGATGAGATCCGGGCTGCTGCAGTGATTGCCGCAATAAAAAGTAACCGGGTCGACTATGTGGACATGGAACTTAATAGCGAGCCGGCTTTTCTGAAGCGGATTATAAGCGTTTTAGAAGTGAGTGATTGCCAATGGTTGGTTTCCTATCATAACTTTGCGAAAACCCCGATTACAGAGGAAATAAACGCTGTTTTCAGAGCCATGGAAGCGGTTGGCGGCGATGTTCTTAAACTGGCAGTGATGCCCCAGTCAATGGATGACGTTCGTCATCTAATCCAGGCCACCCTCACCTACAACGAGAAATCCCGGAAACCGATGATCGCCATTGCGATGGGATCGTTGGGGGCAATAACCAGAATTGCACCTGATCTGTGCGGCGGGTCCCTGACCTTTGCGGCGGGAGCCGGGAAAACAGCCCCTGGGCAGCTAAGTCTAGAAGAGATAATTGATATGCGAAAAAGAATGGCGCTGATATAAAATCAGAGCCATTTTTCTATTTAACCGGCGAATCAAGATTTCGGATACACCAGTCGATGGGTGTATTTCCTTGAGCTATCAGCAGGTCGTTTGCTGTGGAAAAAGGCCGACTGCCGAAAAACCCCCGATGAGCCGATAAAGGACTGGGATGGGGGGATGCGATGATGGGATGCCGTGGGTTGGTAATCAGGACCTTTTTATTCTGAGCATCCCGACCCCAAAGAATAAAAATAACTGGTTCGGCCCGGTTGTTTAATCGTTCAATGATCCGGCTGGTGAAAATCTCCCAACCGGCATTTCGATGGGAACCGGCTTCACCGCCGCGGACGGTCAGAACAACATTAAGCAGCAACACCCCTTGTTTAGCCCAGGCCGTTAAACAGCCATGGTTGGGAATCGGGCAGCCCAAATCAGCTTCCAGTTCTTTGTAGATATTAAGCAGCGAAGGTGGGATTGCGATTCCAGGTTTGACCGAAAAAGACAGGCCGTGGGCCTGTCCCGGACCATGATAGGGGTCCTGGCCGATAATACATATCTTGGTCTGTGATAGTGGCGTCAGATGAAAGGCGTTGAAGATATCATGCATGGGCGGATAAACCACCCGGCTTTGATACTCTTTTATCAAAAAATGTCGCAGGTTCAGATAGTATTCTGTTTTTAATTCCTGTTGAATGGGTTGTTCCCAATCGTTATCAAAATGAATCGGCATGGTTCAAGCTCCTAAAAATTGGTTTGAGGTGAATCCTCAGGAAAGTAATGCCTTGATTATACACTATAATACCAGGTTGTAACCATGGTTTTTTATTCCAATGAAAAGGGGATTATGTTATAATGAATAAAGTATACAATATTATGAGTGCAATGTGAGGGAATATGAACAGGGTTATTCTAAAAGCCAAAGCAAAAGTAAATCTATCGTTAGATGTCATCGGGATTCGAGAAGATGGCTATCATGAAATGAAAATGATTAATCATTCCATCGATCTGGATGATGTGCTGACCTTTGAATCCTGTGATGAGGGGATTACGTTGACTTCCAATGAGGATACGATCCCGCTGGACGAGCGCAATCTGGTGATTAAAGCGGCCCGTAAACTACAATGCCAGTTCAATGTCAGACAGGGTGTTAAAATTCATCTGGAAAAGCGAATTCCGGCTCAGGCTGGCCTGGCCGGCGGCAGCAGCGATGCTGCGGCAACCTTAAAGGCCCTGAATACCATTTGGCAATTGGGTCTATCGCTGTCAGAGCTTATGGCAATTGGCGTAACCATTGGAGCGGATGTACCCTATTGTCTGGTTGGCGGCACGGCTCTGGTGGAAGGGATAGGCGAGAAAATAACCCCCATCAAAGCGCTGCGACAGATGGTGGTTCTGGTCGTGAAGCCGGAAATCGATATCGCTACCCCCTGGGCCTTTAACAAACTGGATGAATCGGCCATTGCAAACCATCCGGATATTGCAGCGATTATAGCACTGCTGGAAGATGACGATTATGATCGGTTGGAAGCAAAACTAGGAAATGTTTTTGAAGCCATTGCCTTTGCCGATTATCCTGAAATAGCGGTGATAAAAAAAGAAATGTTGGAACAGGGAGCCTTGGCAGCCATCATGACTGGCAGCGGATCAACGGTCATTGGTTATTATCGGGATCGGCAATTGGCAGTAAAATCCTGGCTACAATTCAAAGAAAAATATCCGTTGTGTTTTGTAAGTAAAACCGAAGAAAGTGAAGGAGAAAACTATGTGGGATGAAAAAAAAGGTTTAAGCCTTGATATAAGCTCCTGCAAGCCATTGCGGGAAATCGTTTTTGAAACCATTCGTTGTGCTATTATAACCGGCGAACTTCAGCCGGGACAACGTTTAATGGAGGTTCAGCTAGCTGAACAAATGGGAGTCAGCAGAACACCGGTGAGAGAATCAATCAGAAAGCTTGAACTGGAAGGATTGGTAAAAATGGTACCCAGAAAGGGTGTTTACGTAACCCCGATGTCAGTGAATGACCTCAAAGAAATGATGGAAATACGGCGGGCGTTGGAAGGACTGGCCGCGGAACTGGCAGCTATGAATGCCTCGAAAGACGAAATCGGCAAGCTTTATCAGGCCAATGAACGATTTGGGGAGGCGGCCCTGCATAATGACGAAGAGGGTATCATCAAACAAGATATGCATATTCATGAGACAATATATATAGCATCAAAAAATGTCAAACTGCAGACGATGATCAATAGCCTACGAGAACAGATGCAGCGATTTCGGGCCGAATATGTTCATCGCATCGAAGATAAAACCCCGCTGGTGAATCAGCATATGGAAATAATCAGACAAATTGAAAAGGGTGAGTGCAGAAAAGCCAATCTTGCCGCCTGTGACCACATTTATACCACCGGCGACAGTATGCTCAGTTTGCTGGAAAAAACAGAGTAGGGCAATCATAAAAAACGCTTCCATGGGATAAACAATCATTGTTGTATCCGGGGAGGCGTTTTATTTGGCCAACTTTATTTATAGGCTTATTCCAGGGTGCCGAAATCATTGTTTTCCAAAAAATTTTTATTATTAAACAGGGCAATGACGAGAATAATGCTGCCACATACCACAAATATATCGGCAAAATTAAAAATTGCGAACTTGATTACTCGGAAGTCAAGAAAATCTACCACAAAATTTAGGCGCAGTCGATCAAGTAAATTACCAGCAGCGCCGCCGATGATAAAGGCCAGGGAAAATTTGATGACGCGATTCTCTTTAGAATCTGGTATTTTAATTAAAAAATAGATTAAGACACCAATAAAAACCAGGGTCATTAGGATTAAAAATATTTGTTTGTTGGTCATCAGACTAAATGCGGCACCGGTATTTTCGACATAGGTTAGATGAAAAACATCTGGGATCAAGGGCAATGTATCAATTGGTTTTATATGTGCAATGACCAGGTATTTTGAATACTGATCAAGAAAAATAGCAAAAAGGATAATAGCGATATAGATCATGGTATCTCCTTGTAGAAAGAATTGACTATAAAAATATTATGATAACTTTCGCTAAAACACAAGGAAAACTTTAATTCACGGCGGTTTTATTTTAGTTTAATCATAATTTAAGAATCTATTTGAAACTGCTTTAAATTTTTCAAGTTAAATGTTAAGATATAAATCGAATTAAAAACGGTAACGGAGGAGCATGTGAAATTTAAAATTGATATGGAACTTGTTAAAAAATACAGCTACTTTTTAGTTGGCGCCCTCATCCTGGTTTTGATATATAAATTATTGGATAACTTTGGAGTGGTTACCGCCACCATCGGTGGAACGATAACCAGCACATTAGAAGTACTGATGCCTATTCTTGCAGGCGTGGTGCTGGCTTATTTTCTGTTTAGACCGATGCGGGGGATTGAAAAGTTTGTGTTAAAGACGATTCCTAAAAGTCAGAGTCGCGCTCGGACGGTTCGTCTGATTTCAATTTTGATTGTTTATGTGATTACGATTATTTTAATTGTCTTGTTTTTTTACGCCACCATTCCGTCAGTCATTGAAAGTCTCACCGGTCTGATTGCCCAAACCCCCCAATATCTTACAATCATTGACAATTATCTGGGTGAAAGTCTGGCCAAAGGCGGCGCTGCAAAGGATATTTTAACCGAACTGAAAGTAGCCATTGACAGTCTGCAAAATATGACGGCAATGGATGTGCTCAATCAGATCACATCCTATTTTGGGGCAAATCCGGATTCCATTAAAAACATCGGGAATTTTGCTTTTGTCTTTTTAAAAGGAACCATTGGTTTTGTCATCAGTTTCTTTATTGTCTTTTTTGTGGGACTCTATTTGATGCTTGATAAAGAAAAAATCAGTGATCAGGTCGATCGCTTTGCCAAAGCAGTGCTGAATAAGACCTTGTACAACGGATCGCATTGGGCGATCCTGACCATTGATGAAATTTTTTACAAATATTTCACTGGAAAAATATTAACCTCGATGCTGATTGGATTTTTATTTTATTTGGGACTGCTGGTGATCGGCGTCGAATATGCCCCGTTATTTGGGGTGATTGTGGCCATTACCAACGTGATTCCGTATTTTGGTCCAATTATCGGAGCGGTTCCGGCTGTCATCATTACCTTTATCGATGAGCCGGTCAAGGCCCTTTGGGTAGGAATATGGATTCTGGTGGTGCAGCAGTTTGACGGTAATGTTTTAGCCCCCAATGTGCTAGGGAAAATTGTCGAGCTCAATCCCTTCTGGGTGTTATTCTCTGTCATTGTCGGAGGCAGTCTCTTTGGCATTCCGGGTATGTTTGTGGCGATACCGATGTTTGCCGTGATTAAAGTCTTTTTTGAAGAAGGCTTAACCCGATGGGAACGAAAAAAAGAAATGCTTGAGAAACCACTGGAATAATCAGCAACAGAAAAATCACATAATTGCAGGGGAAAACCCCATTGAATAATGAAAGGACATAGATTAATGGAAAGTGTATTTGATGTATTGCAGGAGCGGGGCTTTATTGAACAATGTACCCACGAAGAGGAGATAAAAAAATTACTGGCGGAAGAATCCGTTTCTTTCTATATCGGCTTTGATCCAACGGCAGATAGCCTTCATATTGGACATTTTATCCAGATCATGGTCATGGCTCACATGCAACGGCATGGCCATCGCCCCATTGCTTTGATCGGGGGCGGAACCACGATGATTGGCGATCCGTCTGGCCGGTCTGATATGCGTCAGGTGATGACCGCGGAACGGATTGCCGAAAATGGCGAAAAATTCAAAAAGGTCTTTGAAAAGTTTCTGACCTTTGAAGATGACAAGGCCGTGATGCTTAACAATGCCCAGTGGCTGTTGCCTCTTAACTACATTGACTTTTTACGGGAAATTGGGGCGCATTTTTCCGTTAATCGGATGCTGACCGCTGATTGTTATAAATCGCGGTTGGAAAAAGGACTGACCTTTCTGGAATTCAATTATATGCTGCTTCAGGCGTATGATTTTTATGTCTTGCATAAAGAACAGCGCTGTAAGATGCAGTTTGGTGGCAATGATCAGTGGTCCAACATCATTGCCGGGGTTGAACTGGTTCGGCGGAAAGATGCCGAGCAGGTCTATGGTATGACCTTCTCGCTACTGACCACCAGTGAGGGGATCAAAATGGGGAAAACGGCCAAAGGGGCATTATGGCTGGATCCGGACAAAACGTCACCCTATGAATTTTACCAGTACTGGCGAAATATTGCCGATGCCGATGTGGAAAAATGTCTGGCTCTGCTGACCTTTATTCCGATGGATGAGGTGCGTCGACTGGGGGCTCTTAAAGACTCTGAAATTAACAAGGCCAAGGAAATCCTGGCCTTTACGGTCACCGAGATTATTCACGGCACGGAAGCTGCCCAGGAAGCACAAAATGCTGCCCGCAAACTTTTTGCCGGAGATCAAGGGGATGCTGAGATACCCAGCGTCGATTTGACAAAAATAGAGCTGGGCGATGGAATGGACATTTTGGACTTATTGGAAGTGGCCAAACTGATTCCGACTCGCAGTGAAGGACGGCGCTTAATCGGACAGGGCGGAGTGCTGCTAAATGGCGAAAAAGTAACTGATTTTAAGTTGTTGGTAACCCCGGCAGATTTTAAAGATGGAAAAATTGTTCTCAAAAAGGGCAAAAAAGCATTCAAGCAAATTAATTTAGTATAGAAGGTGACCAGATGATCAGTTCAAAACCTGTAAGAGGGACCCGGGACATTTTACCCGAGGAAATGAAAATTCGCGATCGGTTGGAACAACAGATATTGGCAGTATATCGCGCGCATGGGTTCAGCCGGATTGAAACGCCGGTAATGGAAAATCTGGAATTGCTGCTGGGCAGTGATGGCGGTGAGAATTTAAAAATGCTCTTTACCATTTTGAAGCGTGGTGAAAAGTTGGCGCTAAATCAGGACGCCAGGGTGTCGGATCTTTGCGATATGGGTTTGCGCTTTGATCTGACCTTACCGCTCAGTCGTTTCTATTCAAATAACCAGGAAGGGCTGGAAACCCCGTTTAAAGCCATTCAGATTGGCAACGTCTTTCGGGCGGAACGGCCTCAGAAAGGACGATTCCGGGCCTTTAAGCAATGTGATATCGATATTATCGGTGATCCCACCGTTTCGGCTGAGATTGAGCTGATGGATACCACTGCCAAAGCGTTGCTGGCGATGGGATTTGCCGGGTTCACGATAAAAGTGAATCATCGCCGGCTTTTGAGTGAAGTCATTATAAAAGCGGGATTTCCCGCGGATCAGGTCGGAACAGTCTGTATTGCACTCGATAAAATGGATAAAATCGGAGTCGCCGGAGTAACTGGCGAATTGTTGGAAAAGGGATACGAGCAGGAAAAAGTCGACAAGCTGATGGCCTGTGTTACTGGCATCAATCTGGACAATTTGGATCAGTGGGTGGAAGATGCTGCTGCCATTGGCGAATTGACCGAGGTGATCAACACCGTCAAAACCCTGTCCAAAGAACAATTTGAAGTTGTTTTTGATTTTTCACTGATCCGGGGAATGGGTTACTACACCGGTCTGATCTTTGAAGTCAGCTATGGCCCCTATGGCTATTCCATTGCCGGCGGCGGCCGTTATGACAACATGATCGGGAAGTACAACAAGGTTTCGGTGCCGGCGGTTGGTTTTTCGATTGGCTTCGAGCGGATCATTACTATTCTCATGGAAGAACAGAAAGATGCCCGGCAGGTTGACCCGGCAGTGATTCTGTTCTATGACCCACAAACCAGTAACATGGTGGATGTCATCGGTGCCGGCGATCTCTGGCGGAGCAAAGGCTACCTGGTGAATCTGGTCGCGATGAAGAAAAAATTCGGCAAACAGATTGCGGTCTGGGATAATGGACAATATGAAGGTTTTCTGGTCTTTGGTCGGGATGAAGAAATAAAGAAATTTCAGGAAAATTAGTTTTTATTACCCACACACCGGTATGCGATGATCATACCGGTGTTTTGTTTTAGCTTTTTTATTAAGATGTGGATATTTTTAAGATTAAATTGAAATCTTATGCTATAATGTAATATTGATAGTTTGAAATGGATCAAAAATAACGATAAAGGAAAAATGAATGCCGAAAATAGTAAATTTAATTGCCACGGTCGCTTTTGGAATCGAAAGTGTGGTAAAGGACGAAATAAAGAAACTGGGCTACGAAGTAACGGAAGTTGAAAATGGAAAAATCCGTTATGCCGGTCCATTAGAAGCGATTCCCCGTTCTAACCTGTGGCTCCGCTGTGCCGATCGGGTACTGTTGGAGATTGGTCGCTTTAAAGCCGAAACCTTTGATGAATTGTTTGAGAAAACAAAGGCCTTGCCCTGGGAAAACTGGATCCCCGTTGACGGAGAATTTCCAGCGGCTAAAATCACCAGCGTC
>PGZR01000103.1 GCA_002841405.1 Firmicutes bacterium HGW-Firmicutes-4
GGTTACAGCGTTGAATTGGAATACCACCAAACCCAATAAGGGACACTTCTAATCCGGTTTTTCCCAGTATTCGCGTTTCCATTTTACACCTCTTCTTTTCTCAATTTTGCTTATTTTAACATATCAAATAAAAAAAGTCACCTCTTATGAGGGTGTTGGTCAGAAGATTCGCTGAATTTCAACTTTCTTTCAGGTTGAAAGGGCAACATTAATTGACACTCCAATTAATAATGTAGTAAAATGAAAATACATTTCATTCGAAATAAGAAAGAAGGTAAAAATTATGAGTATTCGTTTTGATCTCTCTTATGCAAATATAGACCCCAGTGAATTTGAAAGTCGGGTTGATCAGTTGGCTCATGCCAATGAAGAATTAATGAACAAAACCGGAGTCGGCAACGATTTTCTTGGTTGGGTTGATTACCCGGTTAAATATGATCAGGTGGAATTTGCCCGGATCAAACAGGCGGCCCAGAAAATTCAAGATCGCTGTGACGCCCTGGTGGTAATTGGTATTGGTGGATCTTATCTGGGCTCTAAAGCGGTGATCACGGCTTTGACCAGCCCTTTTTATAATGAAGAACCGCGATCGGTGCGAAAGGCCCCTAAAATTTATTTTGCCGGTCAGAATATCAGCGGGAAATATCTGGAGAAGCTGCTGGTACTGCTCAAAGATCAGGAGGTTTGCGTCAATGTCATTTCAAAATCCGGAACTACCACAGAACCGGCGATGGCTTTTCGTTTTTTTAAAAAATTTCTGGAAGAAAAATATGGCAAAGCTGGCGCCAGGGAGCGGATTTTTGTCACGACCGATACCGCTAAGGGGGCGCTGAAGTTTATGGCTGATGAAGAAGGCTACGAAACCTTTGTGATTCCAGACGATATTGGTGGTCGTTACTCGGTCTATACCGCTGTAGGTTTGCTGCCCATCGCCGCGGCAGGAATTGATATTGATGCCCTGATGGCTGGCGGAAAATCCGGCTATGAGGATTATAACGAACCGAAATTAGAAAAAAACCCCTGTTTTCAATATGCCCTGTATCGGAATGTACTTTACAATCGCGGCAAGAAGATTGAGATACTAGTGGATTACGATCCCTCGCTGGAGTATCTGGCCGAGTGGTGGAAACAATTATTTGGCGAAAGTGATGGCAAAGACGGCAAGGGGCTCTTTCCGGCCTCGGTTCATTTCTCCACCGATCTCCATTCGCTGGGACAGATGATTCAGGATGGTCCCAAAAATCATTTTGAAACGGTGATTGTCATTGAGGACGATCAATCGGTGATTAAGGTCTTCCAGGATGAAAAAAATCTGGAAGGACTGAACTACCTTACCGGCTGGGAAATCGATGCGGTCAATGAAAAAGCCTTTATGGGTACCCTTCTGGCCCATGTTGATGGCGGAGTCCCCAACGGCATTATTAAGCTCAAAAAATTGGATGCTTTCCACATTGGCAAACTGATTTATTTTTTCGAAAAGTCATGCGGGCTAAATGGCTATCTGCTGGGTGTTAATCCTTTTGATCAGCCAGGGGTGGAAGCCTATAAAAAGAATATGTTTGCACTGCTCCATAAACCGGGCTATGAAGAATTGACGGCCGAGCTGGAAGAACGATTATAGGGAAGGGTTTATGCGTCAAAATAAATAAAAAGTAACAATTAACACAAGACAAATTGTTACATTTATGATACAATGTTAAAAAATATAATACAAATCACCGCTTTGTACCAGCGACACAGCATATGACAGATTAACGGGTGCATCAAAAAAGAATAGAGAATATTAGGGCAAAACTGTTGTGAAACAGTGACGCAAAGCTAAAGGGACTTTTGTAAGTCAGCCAGTTACTCAAAAAGATTTGACGATTAGGAGGTAATGGTGAAGAAGTATGACGAAAAAAAGTTTTTGATTCTCAGCTTTGCGTTGTTTTTTTTGGTCATGATGACGGCGCTGTTTAACTTTATTTCTTTTTCCCTGCCTTCTCAGGGTGAAACCTATCGGCTGGCATTTTATGGTCTGGGATTTTCAGGAATCTTTATTATCAGCCTGATTAGCAATTTTACTGTCAGCGACCTGAAAAAAGATATCATCACCCTGCGACGGCTCCAGGATTTTGATTCGTTGACCGGCTGTCCTAATTGGATCAAGTTTAAAAGAGACTGCGAAAAAATTTTCACCACCAATCAGATTTCCCACTATGCGATGATTATTTTTGATATTGACAAGTTCAAGGCGATCAATGATTTATATGGGCATCAGGTGGGTAACGAAATACTCACGGCGATTGCCGAAATTTTAGAAAAGCATCTTAAAGAAGAGGAACTATTTGCCCGAATGGCCACCGATAATTTCAGTATGCTGATGAAATACGAAGGCTATGGCGAATTTTCTCAGCGGGTGGAAAATTTGATGCGCGAGATCAACGGGTATTCCCAGAAATTTATCGTCAATATTTCCATGGGTATTTATCTGATCGGATCGGAAGAATTGGATATCAACACGCTCAGCGACCGGGCCAATATGGCCAAACGGTCGATTAAAGATAACTCCCAGGTGAGTTATGCCTTTTATGATGAGTCGATGCGTCAGGTAATGATTCTGGAGAATGAGATTGAAAACAGAATGGAAATGGCCCTCCGTAATGATGAGTTTGAAGTCTATCTTCAGCCTAAATATTTATTTTCAGACGAGCAGATTATTGGTGCCGAGGCCTTAGTACGGTGGAATGATCCGGAACGGGGGATGCTGCCCCCCAATGATTTTATTCCCTTATTTGAAAAAAATGGCTTTGTAAAAAAAATAGATACCTATATGTTTGAAGAGGTCTGCAAACTGCTGGGAAAATGGCAAAAAGAAATGGATCAACTAACGAATATGATTATTTCGGTCAATTTTTCGCGGCTCCATCTCGAAAACATGCTGCTGCCAGATGAATTATTGGCGATTACCAGCCGCTATCATATTGATCCCAAAATGATTGAAATTGAACTGACTGAAGGAACCATTTTTGACAATGATGTTCAGATGGTTGATATCATGAATCACTTAAAAAATTTTGGATTTCATATTTCCATCGATGATTTTGGACGGGCTTATTCATCCCTCAACACCCTGAAAAATCTGCCGGCGGATATTCTAAAACTGGATAAGGCCTTTTTCAGCGAATCAACAGATAATGTGCGCGGCAAAAAGATTATCACCAGTATGTTGAATATGGCCAAGGACTTAGATCTGATTACGGTAGCTGAAGGGGTCGAGACCCAGGAACAGGTGGATTTTCTCAAAGAAAAGGGTTGCGACATCGCTCAGGGTTTCTTTTATGCCAAGCCCATGAATGTCGATGAATTTGAAGAATTTGTCAACAAAAAACTGAAATCAGCTTAGGCCGGTTTCAGTTTTTGTGGTTTTGAATCTCACTGATTTTATTCAGGAAGATTTTAATGAGCGTATTTTACTGATGAGGATTTGATTCTGGTGCATTTTCAAAATTCAGACCACCGCAGGTGACGTCGGCATAAACCGCAAGAGCGACCGAATTGTCCGGATCGATGCATACCGTGTGATCGGCAATACCACCAAATTTGCAGGTATCCACGATTTTTAGTTTAAAGTTATCAGGAACGATGATATTCAAGCCGCCATTGATGATACTGATATCCATGCGATAATCATCTTGTTCGGTGACGACATCAGAAAAATCCAGCTGCATGCCCCCGAAGAAAGCACCAATTTTGGTATTCCGCATGGTCTGATCCCGGTAGTCTTTCATTTTTCCGCCGTAAAGAACTGTTTCATCCATTGATCCGGGACTTTTATCGAAGCCAGCTTCAAAATCTCGCGCTTTTTTGATCACACAAGCATGATAAAGAGCCATCCCGGTTGCCAAAACAACACTGGTTCCAAGGAGTATTTTTTTAATTTTCATGGTTTTTCCTTCCTGATCTTTTTTATTTAGTTTAACATGATTTTAAGAATAACCGAATCTTTTTTTGTTTTTTTTCAGTACATCCTTTATAATTTTAACTAAAAATAAAGATATTATGCTATAATATTCACAGAATCTGTTCAGCATGGCTGAATCGAAAATTACAATCAAAGAAAGGTCTCAATGGAAACAAAAAAGTATTATAGTGAGTTTGAAACCATTGTTGGCGATATTATTACACACAGTGAATTCCAAATTTAGGCATGGACTTTGCCTCCATCGCCCGGGGCGCAACGCTCCATGATTTTTTTCTGGAATCATGGCAGGGTAAGGTAAAAACAGGCAAAGGACTGAATCGGATCAAGGAAATGCATGGCTTTTCCCATCCAAAAACAGCCTTGGAAAATGCCGAAAAATATTTTGATATTGACGAACGTCAGGCTGATATGATTGTGAAACACATGTTTCCGCTAACACCCGTTCCACCGGCAAATTTGGGGAGCTGGGTTGTCACCGCAGTGGATAAATTTGTGGCAACCAATGAACTGGTTTTTAAGAACACCCAGCCGATTAAACGGCTTAAGAGTATGATGTCCAGAGCTTAACCGGCGTTTATCCTAAGCGCTTAGATATGACACTAATAAATAAATTTGACGGAGGAAATATGATCGAAGAACAGATCGAACGAGCAAAGGCCCACTTTGGTGAGCTGATTAAAGAACAATTGACCCGCATTGAAAAAATGAAGGTTCAAAAAGATTTTACCGATTTCACAAGCAAAGATAAAATTATTATCGGCATTGTTGGCGGTGATGGTATTGGGCCCTTTATCACCTCAGAAGCCCAACGGGTATTAGAGTTTTTACTGGCTGATGATGTTAAAACCGGAAAGATTGTTTTTAAAACCATCAACGGTCTGACCATTGAAAACCGCGCTGCATGTGGCAAAGCGATTCCTGATGACGTTTTGGCAGAACTGAAAACCTGCGATGTCATCCTAAAAGGACCGACCACAACCCCCCGAGAAGGAGATCCGTGGCCAAATATCGAAAGTGCTAATGTGGCCATGCGTCGCGAATTGGACTTGTTTGCCAATGTACGCCCGGTTTCGGTACCTGAGAAGAATATCGACTGGACTTTCTATCGGGAAAACACCGAAGGGGCTTATGCTGTTGGCAGCAAGGGCATCCATGTCAATGATGATTTAGCCATTGACTTTACCGTCACCACCCAGGACGGATCAGAGCGAATTATTAAGGCAGCCTTCGATTTTGCTGAAAAATCGGGCAAGAATAAGGTCACCGTTGTTACCAAAGCCAACGTTATCAAAACCACCGATGGTAAATTTTTAGATACCGCCAAAGCCATTGCCAAAGATTATCCAACGGTGGAAATGGATGACTGGTACATTGACATTATGACGGCCAAACTGGTTGATGAAAAACGACGCAGTCAGTTTAAGGTGATGGTCTTACCGAATCTCTATGGCGATATCTTAACTGATGAAGCGGCTGAGTTCCAGGGCGGTGTTGGTACCGCCGGTTCAGCCAACATCGGGAAACAATATGCGATGTTTGAAGCCATCCATGGGTCAGCCCCACGAATGGTCGAAGAGGGCCGTGGCCAATACGCCGATCCCTGTAGCATTATTCGGGCGGCCGGGATGCTGTTAGTGCATATTGGTTATAATCAAAAAGCGGAACAGCTACAAAAAGCTTTGGATGTCTGCGGATTATACGAGAAAAAGTTAGTACTCACAGGCCGGGAAACCGGTGCAACCGGTTCAGAATATGCCGATTACGTGATGGAAACCTTGTCCAACCCTAATCTGGACGCGGTTTATGCAAAATTTATATAGCTGATGAGGGGCGTCTTTTAAGACGCCCTTTTTTTGCGGTAAAACCGATTGTCCAGCTATCGAAAGTTTTGCAAACGGTCAGGATATCACCTGACGAAATGAATTCCTTTGTTATCACTACACTAGTTAACCATAAAAGGAATGCTGGTGTTTAAAATACTATCTCAATAATAAAAATTATATTTAATAGGAGGCTATCGTGCTGGAGAAAATTGATTTAGGTGTAACAATTGACAAAGAAACCTACCGTCTGGAAAAAGAGCGGCTATCGATCCGATTAGGAGAGCTGCAACGGACCCTTCACGACATGGGGATCCCAGTTTTAATTATTTTTGAAGGCTGGGATGCGGCCGGGAAGGGAACCCTGATTAATGAGTTGCTGATGCCCATGGACCCGCGATCCTTCCGGGTTCACAATTTTAAAAAGCAGGAAAATGAGGATGAGATCTTTCGTCCGTTCTTATGGCGTTATTGGACCAAGACCCCGGAGAAGGGACAAATTGCCATTTTTAATCGCAGTTATTACAGTGACCTGGTTTATCGCAAATCCATCGATGCCTTGAATATGCAGGGGCTGATGAAACAGGCCAATGAATTTGAAGAGGCCTTATCCGAAGATGGTATGATTATTTTTAAGTTTTTTATTCATATCAGCAAAAAAGAACAAAAGCGACGCTTTAACAAGCTGCTGGGAAACGATGCCACCGCCTGGCGGGTGACTCCCCGGGATAAAAAAGAGAACAAGCACTACGATAAACTCTATGAAAAAGTCAACCGGGGCCTGGAGTTGACCGACAGCGATTGTGCTCCCTGGGTGATTATCGAAGGCGAACAAAAAGACTATGCTCTGATTAAGGTCTTGAGCGTTTTGGAGACACGTCTGGAAAAAGTCATTGAAGCAGTGAAAATGACCCCTGCTGTGGAACTCAAGCCGCTGATCCATGAGGGCGATATGCCCTTCCAATCTAAAATACTAGATGGGATAGGGCTGGATCAGGTCATCAGTGAAGAAGAATATCAGATCCAGATAAAAGAATGCCAAAAAAAAATCCGGTTACTTCAATATGAGTTGTATCGCCGCCGTATTCCCTTGATTGCCGGGTTTGAAGGTTGGGATGCAGCTGGTAAAGGTGGCTGTATTAAACGGCTGACCCGAAATCTTGATCCCCGCGGTTACACCGTTTATCCCACCGCCAGCCCCAGTGATATTGAAAAAAAGCACCATTATCTCTGGCGTTTTTGGCGGGATATTCCTAAAAATGGTCATCTGGGGGTATGGGATCGAACCTGGTATGGTCGGGTGATGGTAGAACCAATTGAAGGGTTTTGTACCCAGGAAGAGTTTGATCGCAGCTATCGGGAAATCAATGAATTCGAAAAACAACTTTCTGACTGGGGCGCGATCGTCATCAAATTTTGGCTCCAGATCGATCAGGATGAACAGTTAAGGCGGTTTACCGGACGTGAGGAAAATCCTGATAAGGGCTGGAAAATCACTGACGAAGACTGGCGTAACCGGGATAAATGGGAGGTTTATAAAATAGCTGTGGATGAAATGCTACTGAAGACATCAACTGTCCATGCCCCCTGGATAATTGTGGAAGCCCAGAATAAGTATTACGCCAGGATCAAGGTACTTAACGAAACCATCGCTGCCATCGAAAAACGTTTAAATAATTAGCGCTACTCTTTTAGGATAGCTTAGTGATGACCGCGACAAAGGTTTGACACCTTAAACAATCACATAAGACTGTCGTTATTGATGGTCTACGTGAAATGAATGAAAAATTAATGATTGAGATCATTAATTATGCGACTTATTGAATAATAATGATTAAATACTTTCGATAAAGGGTATATCTTTTAAAGCGTATCTAGATTTAGCCTAATTTTTTCAATGGAAAACAAAAATAGAAAAAAATAATTAAGTGTGGGAACAAAGACGAACCACAAATGATTAAATGTTTAAAGCGATATGTTCTTTTAACAAAAAGATCTATTGTTATTCATTGAAAACGTTTAAAACACTTGATAAGTCGGGTATAATGATATCAATAGTTTTAATAGAAAGGAGTATAAATGGATTCAATTGATATTGAAATCCTCAAGCTGTTGCAAAAAAATGCCAGAGTTACGGCTTCCGAAATTGCCAGTGAAGTCAGCTTATCGGTTCCTGCAGTCAGCGAACGAATTCGAAAATTAGATTCTTCCGGGATCATTCAAAAATATACGGTTATTCTATCGACCCAGAAAATGAATAAAAATTTGGTTGCCTATATGTTTATTTCACTTAAGCATCCCAGTTTTATTGATGGCTTTGTTGCCTTGGTTGAAGATGAGAGTGAAATCATTGAATGTGATTACCTGGCCGGAGATTATGATTATTTAATTAAAATTATTACTAAAGATACCCAAAGTTTGGAAGCGGTGCTAAATTGCATTAAAACAGTTCCCGGGGTGCAAAAGACGAAAACGATTGTAACCCTGTCAACCGTCAAGAATACATATTCCATTCTTCCGTAATGAAGGTGAGAATGTGTAAAGGTTTTTTAAATCAAAATTTTCAAATTCAAATTATAAAACAGGAGGTTTTTAACATGATTGTAGGTATTCCAAAAGAAATTAAGAACAATGAGTCCCGCGTATCCGTAACACCAGCAGGTGTTCATGCCCTGGTGGCCAGTGGCCATAAGGTTCTTGTCGAAACAAAGGCTGGCCTTGAAAGCGGAATTGCAGATAGTGAATATGTAGCAGAAGGCGCAATAATCCTGCAACAGGCAAAAGAAGTATTTGAGCAATCCGATATCATTGTAAAAGTAAAAGAACCGATTGAGTCAGAATATGAACTGATGAAAGAAGGCCAGACCTTATTTACATATCTACATCTTGCTCCAAACCTGCCTTTAACCGATATATTAATGAAGAAAAAAATTACCGGGATTGCCTATGAAACCGTTCAATTAGCAGACCGATCGCTGCCATTACTGATCCCCATGAGTGAAGTAGCCGGCAGAATGTCAGTTCAGGTTGGTGCTACCATGCTGCAGCGCTATCACGGTGGTGTTGGTATGTTATTAGGCGGTGTTACCGGCGTATTACCAGCAGAAGTAATGATCATCGGAGCTGGTACTGTGGGTATGAATGCTGCAAAAATGGCAGTTGGCCTGGGCGCACATGTTACCGTGATCGATATCAGCAAACCAAGATTAACCTATGTCGATGACGTTTTTAATGGTCGGGTTTCGACATTAATCAGTAATCCCTATAATATGGCTGAACTGACCAAAAAATCAGATTTGCTGATCAGCGGGGTACTGGTTGCCGGCGAAAAAGCACCAAAACTGGTTTCTGAACAAATGGTTAAAAACATGAAAAAAGGATCTGTAATTGTCGATGTTGCCATTGACCAGGGCGGATCAGTAGAAACCATTGATCACAGCACAACTCATGATGATCCATGTTTTGAAAAACATGGCGTAATCCACTATTCAGTTGCCAATATGCCAGGAGCTGTTCCTCGAACATCTACTTATGCGCTGACCGGATCAACCCTGCCATATTTAATGGCAATTGTTAACAAGGGACCAGAAGCGGCGATGAAGGAAGATCCCGCATTACTATTAGGGTTAAATACCTACAAAGGACATGTTACCTGTAAAGGGGTAGCAGAAGGCTTAAATAAAGAATACGTACCCGCAGAAGATTTGCTATAAATTAAGAAATACTCTAGTCAGCCCAGAAACGAAAATTTTAATGATCAGCATCTAGAAATAAAAAAAACGAAAAAGTTTAGACATGAAATTTAGCTCTAAATAACTGATGATAAGGGTGACACTGTTAAATTTAATGGTGAAGCCCTTATTTAAGAAAATTCTAACCAAATATGTAATCGATAACAAAGTTTATAATTTTAAGGGGGCAATATGAATTTTTCGGATATCATTTCAGCTGTAAATAATTTTGTTTGGGGACCCGTTATGCTGGCACTGCTAATGGGTACTGGTATGTTCTTAACCGTGCGTTTAAAATTTAAGCCATGGCTCAACCTGGGCTATGCGTTAAAATCAGTCTTCGTCAAACAGGACAAGACCCATAAAGATGATTCCAGCGGGGATATTTCACCATTCCAATCGCTGATGACAGCTCTGGCGGCCACCATCGGAACCGGAAATATCGTCGGTGTCGCAACAGCGATGGTCCTGGGCGGCCCGGGAGCGCTGGTGTGGATGTGGATCTCAGCCCTGTTCGGACTTTCTACCAAATATGCCGAAAGTGTTCTGGCGGTTAAATACCGGGAAACAAACGCTAAAGGCGAAATGGCTGGTGGTCCAATGTACGCCATGAAAAATGGCTTTAAGAATAAAAAACTCGGTTTAGTATTGGCGTTTTTGTTCTCATTGTTTGCCACTGTGGCATCCTTTGGTATCGGCAACATGACCCAGGCCAACTCTATTGCCGGGGCAGTAAATGGTACCTTTGGCGTACCCACCTGGATAACCGGTCTGATTCTGACGGTTCTGGCATTTTTGGTTATTCTCGGCGGCATTAAGAGTATTGGTAAAGTTGCTGGCGTCATCGTGCCGTTTATGGCGGTGTTCTATGTTTTAGCAGCACTTCTTGTCATCATCATCAATTTTCAAAACGTACCAGCTGGAATTGCTGAAATCTTTACCATGGCCTTTTCGCCTCAAGCAATGGCTGGCGGCGTTGGCGGAACCATTATTGCATCGATGCTGACGGCCATGCGCTGGGGCGTAGCCCGGGGCGTCTTCTCCAACGAAGCTGGTTTAGGTTCGGCACCAATTGCTGCAGCCGCAGCAAAAACCGATCATCCGTCACGACAAGGTTATATCAATATGACCGGAACCTTCTTTGATACGATCGTTGTTTGTACGATCACCGGTCTGGTTATTGCGTCTTCAGGGGCTTTAGGAACATTGGACGCCAGCGGTGAAATTTTAATGGGTGCAAATCTTACCATTGCCGCCTTCCAATCAGCACTAGGACCGGTTGGTGGTTATATTGTAACTTTGGGGATTGCTCTCTTTGCTTTTTCAACCATATTAGGTTGGGAATACTATGGCGAAAAGTCACTGGAGTATTTAATCAAAGCACCAATCGCCGTAACCATCTACCGGATTCTTTACTGTCTGGTTGTTTTTGTTGGGGCTACCACCGCTTTGGAAATCGTCTGGAATTTATCAGATGCCATGAACGGGCTGATGGCCATTCCAAACTTAATCAGTCTGCTTGTCTTGAGCAGCGTGGTCGCCAAGGAATGTTTCGAATTCCAGTCAGACTTCTTAATACCAGAGAAACTGGCATTTAAAGAAGCTAATAAGAAATAATGATTTTAGAGCAATAAAAAAAATATAAAAAGTTATCACTTCACAAAAATTACTGTTGATGAACTGTTAATAAGTATTTTGACAGTTCATCCGCAGTGAATTATTGTGAAAAATTAATTTGCAGGGAAAAAAGTTCTCGGAGGAACAATTTTACTCTCATAAAAAAGACCTAAACGATAAAAAAGTTAACATTAATCGTTTTCGGATAAATAAGTAGAAAAACTACCAAAAAACTACAACAAAAAATTACCCGTATTAAAGTGTATACACCCAAAAACTAATATGATATAATTTCATAGATAAAATTTTGCTATTTTAACCATCAACAAAACATTTTGTTTTAATTTCAAGGAGGAAAATCATGCCTAAAAAAATGATGACAATGGATGGAAATACTGCGGCTGCACACGTTGCGTATGCATTCACCCTTCATCCCCAATGGCCGAATATGCGGATGTTTGGGCTTCCCAGGGACGAAAAAATATCTTTGGTGAAACAGTAAAAGTTTCCGAAATGCAATCCGAAGGCGGCGCTGCTGGCGCGGTTCACGGTTCATTGGCGGCGGGAGCCTTAACCACCACCTTTACTGCTTCTCAGGGACTATTACTCATGATCCCAAATATGTATAAAATTGCCGGCGAATTGTTGCCTGGCGTTTTTCATGTAACTGCCCGTACCTTAGCTGCTCAGGCATTATCCATTTTTGGTGATCATGGCGATGTTATGGCCTGCCGTCAAACTGGTTTTGCTTTATTGGCTTCCGGCGGTGTCCAGGAAGTAATGGATCTGGCCGCGATTGCCCATCTGGCCGCAATTAAAAGCCGGGTACCATTTATGCATTTCTTTGATGGTTTTAGAACTTCACACGAAATTCAAAAAATTGAAGTCATCGATTATGATGTCTTTAAAAAACTGGCCGATTTTGATGCCATCCAGGAATTCAGAAACAATGCCCTGAATCCGGAACATCCGGTAACCCGGGGAACCGCTCAGAATCCGGACATTTTCTTCCAGGCCAGAGAAGCGTGTAATCCGTTCTATGATAATATTCCCGCGATTGTGGCTGACTATATGGAAAAAATCTCAGCTGAAACCGGTCGAGAATACCATTTGTTTGATTATTATGGTGCTGACGATGCCGAAAATATCATCGTTGCCATGGGTTCTGTGACCGATACCATTGAAGAAACCATTGATTATTTAGTGGCTCAGGGCGAAAAAATCGGTTTGATTAAGGTTCGTTTATTCAGACCTTTTGCACCAGAATATTTAATGAATGTACTGCCTAAAACCGTTAAAAAAATTGCGGTTCTGGACCGTACCAAAGAGCCCGGCTCATTGGGCGAACCTTTATACCAGGATATCTGTACTGTTTTCTACGGTAAAGAATTCCAGCCATTGATTGTTGGCGGTCGTTATGGACTCAGTTCAAAAGACACCACACCAGCTCAAATTAAAGCGGTTTACGATAATTTAAAACTGGCTCAGCCAAAAGATAAATTCACCATCGGGATTGTGGATGATGTTACCCATACCAATCTGGAACTGGGTGAAAACCTGCATACTGTTCCTGAAGGAACCAAGGGATGTAAATTCTGGGGGCTGGGATCTGACGGAACCGTTGGAGCCAATAAATCAGCCATTAAAATCATCGGCGATCATACCGATTTATACGCCCAGGGTTATTTCTCCTATGATAGCAAGAAATCCGGCGGGGTTACCGTATCCCACTTACGATTTGGTAAAAAACCAATCAAGTCGACTTACTTAATTGTCAACTCAGACTTTGTTTCCTGTTCAACTCAGGCTTATGTTCACCAGTATGACCTGTTAAAAGGTTTGAAAAAAGGTGGAACATTCCTGCTTAACACCGTTTGGGAAGGCGCCGAGCTGGATGAAAAATTACCAGCTTCCTTGAAAAAATATATAGCTGACAACGACATTAATTTCTATATCATCAATGCCACCAAAATTGCTGAAGAAATTGGCCTGGGTCGTCGCACCAACATGATTATGCAATCAGCGTTCTTTAAACTGGCTGACATTATTCCAATTGAGGATGCAGTTGCCTTCTCTAAAGCGGGGATTCAGAAATCCTACGGTAATAAAGGTCAGAAAATTGTTGATATGAACAACGCGGCTGTTGATCAGGGGATTGATGCCCTGGTTAAAATTGAGGTTCCTGCATCATGGAAAGATCTTAAAGCTGAAACCACAACTGAAGAAAATGTACCAGAATTCATCACCAAAATGCTGCGTCCAATTAACCGACTGGCAGGCGATGATATTCCGGTTTCAACCTTTACTGGCGTGGAAGACGGGACATTTATGTCGGGTTCTTCAGCCTACGAAAAACGCGGAATCGCTGTTAATGTACCAAAATGGATTCCGGAAAATTGTATCCAGTGTAACCAATGTTCATTTGTCTGCCCGCATGCGGCCATCCGTCCAGTTTTAGTGGATGCTGGTGAAAAAGCTGCGGCACCAGAAGGATTTACAACAATTAAAGCCACTGGAAAACAATTTGATGGCCTAGAATACCGAATCCAGGTCAGTACCCTTGACTGTACCGGTTGTGGCAACTGTCAGGATGCTTGTCCGGCAAAAACAAAAGCCCTGGAAATGGAACCAATTGATACCCAGGCAGAACAAATTCCAATGTGGAACTATGCGACCACAGTAAAAATTAAAGATAACCTGATGAATAAAGCAACGGTCAAAGGCAGCCAGTTCTGTCAGCCTTTGCTTGAGTTCTCCGGTGCCTGTGCCGGTTGTGGCGAAACCCCCTATATCAAAACCATTACCCAATTGTTTGGGGATCGCATGCTGGTGGCTAATGCTACCGGTTGTTCATCAATCTGGGGAGCATCCTCACCATCGACACCTTACTGTAAAAACGCCGAAGGTAAAGGACCAGCCTGGGCCAACTCTTTATTTGAAGATAATGCCGAGTATGGTTTTGGGATGATGCTGGCCACTGAAAAAATGGCCGATACGATTGAAAACTACCTCAAAGAAATCATCGCCGGCGATGCACCAGAAGCAGTTAAAGCTGCTGGTCAGGCCTGGATCGACAGCCGCAAAGACGCGGAAGCGTCAAAAATTGCCTCAGCTAAGCTGGTAGAAGCCTTAACCGCTTATACCCCAAGCGAAGCGTTGGCAACCTATGCCAAGTTTATTCTTGATAATCAGGCGTACCTGATTAAAAAATCCCAATGGATTTTTGGTGGCGACGGCTGGGCTTACGATATCGGCTACGGCGGACTGGATCATGTTTTAGCTTCACGCAAGAATATCAACGTTTTCGTACTGGATACCGAAATCTACTCCAACACCGGTGGTCAGGCTTCTAAATCAACACCAACCGCGGCAGTGGCACAATTTGCTTCAGCTGGGGAACGGATTAAGAAAAAAGACCTTGGTATGATGGCAGCAACCTACGGCTATGTTTATGTGGCTCAGGTGGCCATGGGTGCAGATAAAAATCAATTTATGAAAGCCCTTCAGGAAGCCGAAGCTTACGATGGTCCATCACTGATCATTGCTTACGCTCCTTGTATCAACCATGGTATTAAAGGTGGCATGAGCCGTACCCAAACCCACGAAGCATTCGCGGTGGAATCTGGATACTGGCATCTGTACCGCTTCAATCCAACCTTGAAAGAAGAAGGGAAAAATCCATTTATTCTCGATTCTAAAGAACCGGATATGGACAAATTTACCGAATTCCTGGATTCAGAAGTTCGTTATACCTCATTAAAACTGACCTTCCCAGAAGTTTCAGCAACCCTTTATGATAAGGCAAAAGAAGAGGCCCTGGAACGTTACATGGGTTATAAACAAAAATCAGAAATGTAATTAAAGCAGTAACTGGAGAAACCCCTCGGGGTTTCTCTTAGGTTATCCATAAACTACCGTACCGACCAATTGTTAATCTGTTGTTCGCCGCGCCATGCGAAATCCGCTTTGCTCCTTTCGCATTGGTCGCGGGCAGTCGCCAACGATAAACAAACTTATGATTGGCTCGTTGCCTGCGCGCAGAATCGGACAGGCTTCGCCGTGTCCGCTCCGATGCGTACAACATGATATAACAATTGTCGGTACTACTTTTTTCGTTTGATCACAAAAAAGCTCCATTGGTCTAATCCAATGGAGCTTTTTATTAGGGTATTAACCACTAAACGTGGTCGTTTAAGATCAATTTTATTTACATTTTTGGGGAGATGGGTGTCTTCGGATAAATCCGTCCAGGTCATCTTCAGGATTATGAACGGTTAATAACATTTTGTCCAAATCAAAATCAAAATCAAAGCTCGTGTCGGATTTTAATTCTTCAAGCACATCCATAATCATCTGGCCGTCGGCCACATCATCCATGTTGAGAACGGCTTTGCCATGATCATCAAAATTGGCAACTTTCACTTTTTCATGAATGACTTCAATTACACGTTTCTTTTCCATAATAATACCTCTTTCCTAATAATATTGTAGTTAGTTTTTTATTACCCCGATAATCAAATTTTATCCATTGATAATGATTATTTGAAAGATTACTGAAACTTTATTTTTGTTTAAATTTAAAAATAAAGGATATTAAAACAAGGAGAATGGAATTTTACTTAGAATAGAGATAATAGACCCTTAAAAGTCAAGACTTTATTTATAAAAGGAAAACACAAATGACAACTTACTACTCCGAAGAATTGATACAATCTGTCATCGAAGCAAATGATATTGTGGATATCGCTTCGGGCTACATGACCTTAAAACGAGTGGGGAATTCTTTCAAAGGCAAATGTCCGTTTCATAATGAAAAAACCGCATCGTTCACGGTTTCCCGGGAAAAACAATTATATCATTGTTTTGGCTGTGGCGCAGGTGGCAATGTGATTACCTTTACTATGGAAATGGAAAAACTGCCCTTTGTGGACGCTCTCAAATTTCTGGCTGCGCGGGTAAATATGGTTTTACCGGAAAAGCAGAACCAAGAGGAAGACCACCAGGCTTATGAAAAAAAGAAGCGCCTTTATGAACTGCACCGGGAAGCGGCCAACTACTATTATAAAATATTAAAAACAAACCCGCCGGCCCGGGAATATCTGTTGCAGCGCGGGATCAGTCAGGAAACCATCCGGGAATTTGGCTTGGGTTATGCCAGTGAAGACTGGAGCCGATTAACCGATTTTCTCATAACCAAAGGTTTTTCCATAGTAGAAATGCTGGATTCAGGGTTGGTTTTAGCTTCGGAAAACAAACGGTATTATGATCGGTTTCGCAGTCGGATCATGTTTCCGATTGTTAATCCCCGGGGCCAGATTGTCGGCTTCGGCGGTCGCTTGATGGCAACTGAACAAAACGGACCTAAATACCTTAATTCCCCCGAAACTGCGATTTTTTCTAAAGGCTATGAGCTCTATAATCTAAATCATTGCAAAAACTTTTTGGAAGCTGGGCAAATATTAATCGTTGAAGGCTATATGGATGTGATCGCCTTGCATGAAAAGGGAATCAAAAATACCGTGGCAGCATTGGGTACGGCCTTTACCCCTTTTCACGGCAAAATCCTGGAGCGCTATGCCAATGAGGTGATTATTGCCTTTGATGGAGACAGCGCTGGGAAATCGGCAACTGAAAAAGCCATGAATATCTTGAAAAAGACCAGTTTAAATGTTAAAATATTAAACTTGCCGACAAATGAGGATCCCGATTCGTTGGTCCAGAAATATGGCCAGCAGGGATTTAAGGAGTATGTGGCCAAGGCCTTAACGATTGTTGAATACGAACTGGAATTATTAAAAAGAAATATTGACCTGTCCCAAACTGATGGCAGGATCCGCTTTGGCAACGAGGCAATTAAGGTACTGCGACAGCTTGAAACTTCAGTAGAAATTGATTATTACAGCAAAATGGTTGCCAGCGATACGGGAATCAATCAGGAAGTGATCCGGCGCGAGGTCATGCGTTCAAAAACCCGGAAAGCCGAGAATCTTTCTCCGCTGATGGAATTAACCCGCAACGAAATTTTGCCGCAAAAGATTCCCAGGGCATATCAAAAGGCCCAGGAATTGGCGATCCGCTATTGCTTAAAAACACCGGAAATCATTGATGACTTCCCGATGGACTATCTGACCGATCCCTTTTATCAAGAACTGCTGAGGACTCTTTCAGAAAAGCGGAAAACTGGGATCCGGATTGAAGTCAATCAGATTATGTCACATTTTGAAGATTCAGAAGAAGTCAAAAAAATAGTTGAGTTTATGATGAACGAGGATGAAGTCTCCCGGTCAGATTATCAAGATGCTTTGGAAATAATGAATCGTTTTTACAATGAAGCTCAGCTTGACCGACTTTCTGAACAAATAAAAAGAGAATCATCAAATGGTAACGACGATGCGGTGGCCAGGCTCACCAATCAATTCATAGAGATTAAGAAAATGATGAAAGAAAACGGGAGGCACTAAGATGAAACTAGAGAAAGCAAAAACCGACGATGTGATCATAGATATTGACGACGACATCATTGAGATTGAAAAAGTCGCAATTGAGCTGATGCCGGAAGTGCAGCAGCTGTTAAAGCGCGGGAAATCAAAAGGAAATTTAAATAATCACGATTTTGAAGAACTTCTGGATAAGGCTGATCTTGATCCCGAAGAAATTGATTCAATCTATTTGTACCTGCAAAAGGAAGGAATCGAAATCGCCTTTACCGATCTCGAACTAGAAGCCCTGGAAGCCGCAGAACTGGAAGAAGAAAACCAGAAAGAACTTGAACTGGCTGACTCGGTCAGTGTCAATGACCCGGTTCGTTTATATCTCAAAGAAATTGGTAAGGTCCCCTTATTGACGGGTGATGAAGAAATGGCCCTGGCCCGCCGGATGGAAGCAGGCGACGATTCGGCAAAAAAAGAATTGGCCGAAGCCAACCTGCGTCTGGTCGTCAGTATTGCCAAACGTTATGTGGGACGGGGGATGTCGTTTCTGGATCTGATCCAGGAAGGAAATCTGGGTTTGATCAAAGCGGTTGAAAAATTCGACTATACCAAGGGTTTTAAATTCAGTACCTACGCCACCTGGTGGATTCGTCAGGCGATTACCCGAGCGATTGCCGATCAGGCCAGAACCATCCGGATTCCGGTTCATATGGTCGAGACCATTAATAAACTGATCCGGGTTTCCCGACAATTGTTGCAGGAATATGGACGGGAACCGACCCCGGCAGAAATTGGCAAGGAAATGGGTTTTTCAGAAGAAAAGGTTCGTGAGATACAAAAAATTGCCCAGGATCCGGTTTCTCTGGAAACACCAATCGGGGAAGAAGAGGATAGCCATTTGGGTGATTTCATTCCTGACGAAGATGCCCCGGCACCAGCCGAAGCCGCATCTTATGCGCTGTTGAAAGAACAGCTGATTGAGGTCTTAAACACCCTGACCGAACGGGAAGAAAAGGTGCTGCGATTGCGCTTTGGCCTCGATGATGGCCGGGCCCGGACTTTGGAAGAAGTCGGCAAAGAGTTCAATGTTACCCGTGAACGAATCCGTCAGATTGAAGCCAAGGCCTTACGCAAACTGAGACATCCCAGCCGCAGCAAGAAATTAAAGGATTACCTAACCTAAAATGAAGATTAAGTTAAGCCCAAGACTTGAGGTTATTGCCGGCTGTGTGGCGGGAGTAAAGTCGATGGCCGATATTGGCACCGACCACGGTTATCTACCGGTATACCTGGTGGAAAACGAGCTGGTTGCCCGCGCCATCGCCAGTGATACCAATCAACAGCCGCTTAAAAAAGCTCAAAAAATTATCAGTGAACAACAATTGGAAAAGCAGATAGAGACCCGACTTGGTTCGGGTCTTTCTGTGCTTAAACCCGGGGAGGTTGACGCCGTCGTGATGGCCGGCATGGGGGGGCTGCTGATCCGGGACCTGTTGGAAGCTCAGCCAGATGTGGCCAGGCAGAAGAAAAAACTGGTGCTCCAGCCGATGAATAACCAGGCGGTGTTGCGAAAGTATCTGGCAATGACCGGGTTTCGCATCAGTAGAGAAGAGCTGGCCCGGGAAGGTGATCGGATTTATGAGGTAATTGTTGCTGAACCGGGAGAGATGATTGTTACTAATCCCCTTGAATACGAATTGGGTTTTGAGTTTTTCACTCATAAACATCCGCTGCTCATCGCTCTGATCGATCGAAAGATCTTTCTGGAGCAGCAGATTGTCATTAATACCCGGGGAAAAACCACAGCAGTTGCCACGAAACAATGGCAGGAAAGCAGTTTGTTTATCGAAAAACTGAATGAGGTGAAAAGATGTCTGTTAAACTAAATCAAATCATCCAAGCAATTGAAGCCCAAGCTCCGGAAAAACTGGCCGAAGATTGGGATAACGTGGGTCTCCAGGTGGGGTCCCGGCAGCAGATCATCACGCGGATCCTGCTGACCCTGGATATCACCGCCGAGGTGGTAGTAGAAGCTGTTGCAAAAAAGGTCGATCTGATTATTGCTCATCATCCGTTTATTTTTAATGGCTTAAAAACCCTGTCAACAGATGGGGAAAAAGGTCAAATCATTGCCCGGTTGATCAAAAATGAGGTCGCTGTTTATGTGGCCCATACCAATTTGGATAAGGCGGCAAAAGGGCTTAATCACTATTTGGCTCTGCGGATGGGGCTGGAAAAGATCAAAACTTTGGAGCCTTCCAATCCAGCTCGTTATTATAAACTGGTCGTTTTTACGCCAGTGGAAGCCAGCCAGAAAATCATTGAGGTGTTAGGGAAAAATGGCGCCGGAGCCATTGGCGACTATGATTATTGTACCTATCGCTCACCTGGCACCGGTACCTTTCGTCCGCTGGAGGGCGCCAAGCCATTTATTGGGGAAGTCAATAAACTGATCTGTGTTGCCGAAGACCGGATCGAGGCCATTGTGGCGGCGCCAGATTTAAAGAATCTGATTATGGCTTTAAAAAGAAATCACCCCTATGAAGAAATGGCCTATGATGTCATTGCTCTGGAAAATGGCGAGCTGATCAATGAAAACGGGCTGGGAAAAATTGGCGTGTTAAGCCAACCCTTGGAAGCGGCCGAATTTATTGCCCAGACCAAAGACCGGTTGGGTCTGACAGCCTTAAGAGGGGCTGGCCAGATGCCGGACATCGTCCGACGGGTGGCTATCTGTTCTGGTGCCGGGGCCGACATGATCGGTCTGGCCAAAGCCAAAAGAGCGGATGTGCTGATCACCGGTGACCTCAAGCACCACGATGGCCAACGGGCCCTGGAAAACAACATCTGGGTCCTCGATGCCGGCCATTATGGCACCGAGAAATGGGTAACCGACTGCTTCCAGCAAATACTGACGGCAGGTCTGGCAGATGCCTGTCCGGAAATGATCGTGGCCGAAACGGCCCGGGATTTTATTGTGAATTATTAAGGGTTACAGTAAAAAATGCTTGAAGTTTTAGAACAGATAGTGTATACTATAGCGATTTAGTAAATCAGATAGTCGCACCCGGAGCAATCCGGTTGAGGAAAGTCCGAGCTCCAGAGAGCAGGGTGCCGGGTAACACCCGGTGGAGGCGACTCTAAGGCAAGTGCAACAGAAAGTATACCGCCAGCAATGGTAAGGATGAAAGGGTGAGGTAAGAAGACCAAGAACGGATCTTGAAAGACGGCTGCTCGTCGTTGTCCTATGGTAGGTCGCTAGAATTTATTGGTAACAATAAATCGAGATAGATGACTATTTAAACAGAACTCGGCTTATAGATTTAGTAAATCACAAATGTAAGTAAGGACTATTGCAGGACTCTGCAATAGTCCTTTTGCGTTTTTTGACAGGGGGTTGTATAATAAAGTCAGATTGATTTGAGTGGGAGAAAACCATGAAGAAAAAAGAAGCCATCGAGAAAATGATCCAGAATAGTTTGAAGATGAATAAACCAGTGATTGGGGTGGCCGTGGGGTCCGGGCTTTTTGCCAAGCAGGCGGTTAAGGGAGGGGCTGATTTATTGCTGGCCCTCAGTGCCGGGCGGTTTCGATCAGCGGGGATTGCCTCGATTGGTTGTATGATGCCATTTTCCAACAGCAATGAGCTGGTATTTGACTTTTCCAGCCGCGAAATACTGCCTAAACTTAAAGATCGGGCCGTGATCTGCGGCATTAACGCCACCGATCCCAATTATACCCATCAGGAACTGATTCAAAAAGTCCGGGATCTGGGCTTTAGTGGGGTCAATAATTTTCCTACCATTGGACTAGTTGATGGACAATTCCGGGAGTGGTTGGAGGAAAAGGGGTTGGGCTATGACCAGGAAATTGAATTTATGGAGAAAGCGGTGGCTGCCAACCTTTTTACCATTGCCTTTGTCTTTGATGAGGAACAAGCCCGAGCGATGACCCGGGTGGGCGTCGATGTGGTCTGTGCTCATTTTGGCTGGACTCGAGGGGGCGAGAAATCGGGCAAGGTTTTTTCAACCATTAACGAATGTTTGGAAATGACCGAAGCGATTTTTGCAGCCGTGGATGAGATCAATCCCCGAACCTATAAAATGATCTATGGCGGCCCGATTAATTCCCCGGAGGATGCCTATTATTTTTATAAAAATTCCCAGACCATCGGTTATATCGGCGGCTCCAGCTTTGAGCGGATTCCCACCGAGCTGGCGATATCGGAAACCACGGATAAGTTTAAAAATTATTATAAATTAAAGCAGGAAAATAAGCATCTCAAAAAAGAATTGCTGAAAAAGCGGGGCTTTGACGAAATTGTCGGCCAAAGTGTGATCATGCAGGACATGTATGAATTAATCAATAAGGTCGCTGATAAGGATGTCAATGTTCTGATTCAGGGTGAAAGCGGAACCGGAAAAGAGCTGGTCGCCAAAGCCCTGCATTTTAACAGTAAACGTTGTCTGGGTCCACTGATTAAGGTGAACTGTGCCGCTTTGCCGCCCAATTTATTGGAAAGTGAGTTGTTTGGTCATGAAAAGGGGGCCTTTACCGGGGCCGACAAACGACGGCTAGGAAAATTTGAACTGGCCAATCATGGCACCCTGTTTCTGGATGAAATCGGTGAAATGGATGTGGATCTCCAGGCGAAGGTGCTGCGGATTATTCAGCAGCAGGAATTTGAACGGGTGGGGGGCGAGAAAACCATCTATGTGGATGTGCGGATTGTCTGCGCTACCAATGTCGACATTAAACAGGCAGTGGCTGATAATCATTTCCGGGAAGATCTCTACTACCGCCTGAATGTGGTGGAAATCAATACCCCACCGTTACGGCGGCATACCGAGGATATTCCACTACTCTGCAATCGCTTTTTAGATGAATTTAAAATAAAGTACCAGCTCGAAGAAAAACGGTTAGCTCCCGATGCGATGGCTTATCTGATGGAGTGCGCCTGGCCCGGAAATGTTCGGGAACTGAAACATGTCCTGGAAAGAGCGGTAATTCTCAGTGAAGGTAAATATATCCGCCGGGATGACATGGCGGTGGAAGAAATACATAAACCCAAAAGCGCCCCTAAATCCCAGTCCCGTGATATCCAGGGGGCCGACATGTTGGTCACCAGTAAGGAACACCTGGAAAGCACCTATATTCTGGGCGTTCTCAAAGCCTGCCAATGGAACCGCACCGAAGCAGCCAACCGCATCGGCATATCCCGACGAACCTTATACAATAAAATAATCAAGTTTAATTTATCGATGGAAGGACAAGAATCGATGGAATAACGGATTGGGCAATATTTACTCGAAGTGAGAAAATATTGCCCACTTCACATTTGTCTGGGAAAGGGCTTTCCCACTCCTGATTTAAGAACGGCGGAAAAACAGGATCTGGTGATTCTAATACTTGGCACAAACCTTGCGAGTTATATAATTGAGAAAAGTCTATAAAAAAATAAATTCAAGGGGGGCATGGAATGAAAAACGTATTAATAGTAGGGACCTTTGATACCAAGGGTCATGAATTCCAGTTTATTAAAGAATTAATCGAAAAGCGGGGTCTCAGTACCACCACCGTCAACTGCGGGGTTATCGGTGAACCTTTGTTTGAACCGGACATTTCAAGTGATACCGTGGCTGCTGCAGGAGGTAAGTCATTGGCGGAACTGAAAGAACAACACGATCGTGGCCTGGGCATTGACGTGATGATGGCCGGAGCGGCTAAAATCACCAAAGATCTCTATGATCAGGGTAAGGTTGATGGGGTTATCAGTCTGGGCGGATCGGCGGGAACCACCATCGGAACCTTTGCGATGCGTAGTCTGCCGGTAGGCGTGCCGAAAATTATGGTATCCACTGTCGCTTCCGGAGATACCCGTCCCTATGTGGGGGAAAAAGACATCACCATGATGTATTCGGTGGTGGATATTTCCGGGATTAACAGTATTTCCAATCATATTTTAGCCAACGCCGCCAATGCTATTGCCGGCATGGCCAGTTTTGATATCCCAGCGCTTAAAGAAGAAAAACCATTGCTGGCGGCCACCATGTTTGGTGTCACCACCCCTTGCGTCACTGTCGCCAGAGAATATCTGGAAGGTCAGGGCTATGAGGTGCTGGTGTTCCACGCCACCGGTGCTGGGGGCATGGCGATGGAAAGTTTGATTGAAGCCGGTTTTATCAAAGGTGTTTTCGATGCGACTACCACCGAATGGTGCGATGAGGTGGCCGGCGGCGTTTTCACAGCCGGACCAACCAGACTGGAAGCCGCTGCCAAAGCCGGAATTCCGGAGGTTGTGTCGGTAGGAGCCTTGGATATGGTTAATTTTGGGGCGATAGAAACCGTTCCCGAAAAATATAAAAACAGAAACCTCTATAAACATAATGCCAGCGTCACCCTGATGCGAACCACCGTTGACGAATGCTCCCAGATGGGCAAAATTATCGCCAGCAAATTGAATATGGCCACCGGCCCGGTTGCTTTATTCCTGCCATTAAAAGGGGTTTCAGCTATTGATGTCGAAGGGGCGCCATTCTACGGTCCGGAGGAAGATGCGGAACTGTTTAAACAATTGCGGGCAAACATCGACGAAAAAGTCGAACTGGTGGAAATGGATACTGATATCAACGATGAGTCCTTTGCCCTGGCAATGGCGAAAAAATTGATTTCAATGATCGAAGGATAAAGAAAAACATCGCGAAAAGGAGAAAATAACATGGCAATAAAACGAGAAGAAGTCTTAAGGCGGTTAAGAGAACAAGAAACAAAAGGGATTTCGGTAGTTGGTGCCGGAGCCGGTACCGGGATTTCGGCCAAATGTGCTGAAGCCGGTGGCGTGGATCTGATTATAATATATAATTCCGGCCGTTACCGGATGGCGGGTCGGGGTTCATTAGCCGGGCTGTTATCCTATGGTGATGCCAACGCCATTGTTATGGACATGGCTCGAGAAGTCGTGACGATTGTCAAGGATACCCCAGTGCTAGCCGGGGTCTGTGGAACCGATCCGTTTAGAGATATGGAAATGTTCCTGAAACAAGTCAAAGAAGCGGGATTTTCCGGGGTTCAGAATTTCCCGACAGTCGGCTTAATTGATGGCGTATTTAGACAAAACCTGGAAGAAACTAACATGGGCTATGACCTGGAAGTAGAGATGATCAAGAAAGCCCATGAACTGGATCTGGTTACCACGCCCTATGTATTTAACGTCGAAGAGGCCGAAAAAATGGCCAAAGCCGGAGCCGATGTTCTGGTTGCCCATATGGGGTTGACAACCAAAGGCAGCATCGGGGCATCATCAGCAAAAACCCTTGATGATTGCGTCAAGTTAACCCAAGATATCTGTGATGCCGGAAAAGCCGTTAATCCCGATATTATGGTCATTGTCCATGGCGGTCCGGTGGCTGAACCGGAAGATGCCAAATATGTACTGGATCGGACCAAAGGTGTTTGTGGCTTCTTCGGAGCATCCAGCATCGAACGGCTGCCAACCGAAATTGCCATCACCAAACAGGTTAAGGATTTCAAAGACATCAAACTATAAAAAAGCCTGGACGAATCGGCTAAAATAATGTAGAATCATGCGTTGAATAAAAAGATAAATCTTTTTATTCAACGCTTTTTGTTTTACACTTAACAACTATTTGATATAATAGTAACAAATGAGTTGATGGCGGGAGAATGAATTTTGAACAAAAAAAAGAGCATTCATAAAAAGAACTCGGTTTTGACCATCGACTGTGGCACCCGAGGACTTCGGGGAATTATTTTTGACGATAATGGTAACGAGCTGGCCAAAAGCGAAGAACTGTTCAATGGTTATTATTCAAAGCACTTCCAATGGAAGGAAGCATCGCCGGAAATGTTCTGGAAGGCATTGGTTAAGGTGGTTCAGAAACTAAAGGCCAAGGATCCGGACTTGTTCCTGACAATCCAGGGGATGACGGTATCCTGTCAGCGGGATGTCATCACGGTGGTGGACGAAAAGGGTGAACCGTTGCGCAATTTCATCAGTTGGCTGGATCGCCGGGAATTGGCAGAACCGCTGCCCTATCCCTGGCCTTATGCCCTGCTTTTTAAGTGCATCGGTTTCAGCGCGTATGCCAAATCATTCAGCAAGACCGCTCATGTCAACTGGATCAAGGTTCAGGAACCGGAAATATGGGCCAAAACCCACAAGGTCGTTTTTCTTTCGACCTATTTTTTAAGCCTGTTAACCGGAAACATCGCCGACAGCCGTTCTAATACCGCCGGTCATCTGCCCTTTGATACCAAAAAGAAGCAATGGTGTGGTAAGTATCATGTAAAAAGTCAAATACTTCAGGTAGAGCTGGAAAAATGTTATCAACTAACCGAATCCTGCGAAATCATTGGTCACCTGACAGCCGCAGCCGCTGCAATCACCGGTTTGCCGGCAGATTTACCGATTGTGGCTTCGGGGACAGATAAAGGCTGTGAGACGATTGGTGTCGGCGCATTGACCCCGGATATTGCCAGCATCTCACTGGGAACTCAAGCTACGGTGGAGATTACCACCAAAAAATACGTAGAGCTGTATCCCTTCTATCCCTCCTTTGCGGCGGTGGAGAATGATGCTTATAATCCCGAGGTTACTATTTATCACGGTTTTTGGATGGTGGACTGGTATGTCCGAGAATTTCTTGCCCAGTCTGATCCTCAAGTGATTCATGAGATCCTGGAGGGCTATCTGGAAACTACCCGGCCGGGAGCTGATGGTCTGATTCATCAGCCCTACTGGGGCCGGGAAGCCTTTCGACCTGAAGCCAAAGGAACCTTTATGGGTTTTAGCGAGGGTCATGATAAACGGCATATTTACCGGGCCATCATCGAAGGTCTGGGCTATGCCTTATTGGAAGGGCTGGAACTGATTGAAAGAAAAACAAAGGTTCCGATTCAGGCCGTTGGCCTGTCTGGCGGGGGCTCCCGCAGCGATGGGGTGGCTCAGATCATGGCTGATATTTTAAACCGGCCGGTTTACCGGGTGCAGACCTTTGAAACCACTGGTTTAGGTGCCGCCATCGCGACCTTTGTGGGTTTAAACCATTATCCTGATATTCAAACCGCCGGGGCAGCGATGATCCAAAAATCCCGGGTCTTTGAACCCAACTCCGAAAATGCCATAAAATATACAGGAATCTATAATAAACTATACAAGCAATTATATCGTCGGATAAAACCCTTATATCAATCGTATGAATAAAATCAGAAAAGATTCAGATAGGATCGCAACCGACATGTTAGAGAAGAGGTCATAAAAAACAATGAAAAGCAATTATAAAATGGGCATCGACATCGGCTCCACTACCATTAAGGTAGTGGTTATCGACGACAAAAACGAAATCATCTATGAAGAATACCGGCGTCATTTATCAAATATCAAGGTCACCATCGTCAATCTTTTA
>PGZR01000104.1 GCA_002841405.1 Firmicutes bacterium HGW-Firmicutes-4
CCGCTGCTGTTTGGCGGCAGCGTCAATATCAATAACGCCAGTGATTATGCCCGGCTGGATAACGTCGACGGCTTATTTATCGGCCGCAGCGCCTGGGAGCCGGATCTGTTTGAGGCGATTATGGCGGCGGTTGGAGCTGTGGTGAAGTAGCTTTTCATCTGTTCCATTAAATAATATCATTCAATCAGCAAACCCCTGGGACGTTCGGCGTCCGGTCAGGGGACAGAGCCGGGGCAGCCCGGCTCTTTTTTTGGGGGATCTTTTTAGAGCGAGCGCGGCCGATTTTGCAGATTCCGGTCATTGCCCGTTTTCCGGCGCGGCCAACACTTCGGTCCAGACCGAAATCGAACCGGGCGCACAAAAAAAGGTGCCGATCCCCGCTTCATTGATGGTCACGGTTTCGTCCCGATGACCCAGATAATCCCGATAATCTTTGCCCGCGTGTTGGGTGCCGATATACATATCTTTATAGCCGTCATCACTATTGGTTAATAAAACGGCCAGGCCACCGGGATGGGCTTCGTCACCTTCCCGGGTCCAGCCGATACAGTTGGGATGATCGAGATAATCGTTTTGCAGGCCATGGGCAGCACGCATCCGTAATATTAACAATTGATCGATTAAATCCTGTTTGCCGGGGATTGGATTTTCGCCGCCAATGCCATAGTAGTCGCCATAGAAAATACACGGCAAACCACCTTCGCGCAATAAAATCATGCCATATGCCAACGGTTTGAACCAGTCATCGACCCATGATTCCAGGGCTTGGGATGGTTGCGAATCATGATTATCGACAAAGGTTAGGGCATTGATGGGCTTTTTCTCCATCAAGGTATTTTGAAATATTTTACTCATGTCAAAACTGTTTCCGGCATGACTAGCCTCTGAGAATTTCATATGCAACGGCACATCGCACAAATCAACATTGCAGGCGGTCTCCTCAATATAATCATCCAAGGTGGCGTATTTCTGCTTCCAATATTCGCCCACCGCATAAAAATCATCACCCATTTTTTCGCGGATATTCTTGATAAACTCATCAATAAATTGGCCTTCAATATGTTTAACCGCATCCAGCCGAAAACCATCGACGCCGGTTTCGTTGACATACCATTCACTCCAACGTTTTACCTCATCACGCACATCCGGATGATCATAATCCACATCGGCATACATCAGGTAATCATAATTGCCATATTCCGAGTCGACCTCGGCATTTTCGGCCCAGCCTTTAGCGGTGCCTTTAATCATATAAATCGCTTTTTTATCATTTTCATTGTTAAAATCAGTGCCGGAAAAATGGGTCCAATTCCATTGAAATTCGGAGTATTGGCCCTGTCGCCCGGGAAAAACAAATTTTGTCCAGCCTTCAATCTCATAGTCATCGGACACTTTTTTCTGACGATTATTGGGATCGACTTCGTAGGCCGGAAAGCGTTCGGTGGCATCGGCTCCGGCTTTATGATTTAAGACAACATCGGCAATGGCCAGGATGCCCTGATCATGCAAGGCCGTAATTGCGGCCAGATAGTCGGCTTTGGTTCCGTATTTGGTCCGGACTGCGCCTTTTTGATCAAATTCGCCCAGATCGTAGAGGTCGTAGACCCCATAACCCACGTCATTGGTGCCCGTTGCCTTGGTTGCCGGTGGCATCCACACTAAACTGATGCCGATTTCTTTTAAGTGCTTGGCATCATCTTTCAGTCTTTGCCAATGGTTCCCGTCATCTGCTAGATACCATTCAAAATACTGCATCATTACGCCATTTTCACTCATTTAGTCACCCTCTCATTGTTATTCGTTGAACCTGCTAACGCCTCGCGTAACGGACAGAAAAAGACGGCACCCCCATCTTCTTTCTTTATATATCCAATCTGATGTATTTTAAGCACCGCAGCCATCACTTTAGCACGACATAGTTCCGGCCCTTATGTTTCGCTTCGTAAAGGGCTTTATCAGCCCGGTCAATAAAATCTTTCAGCGACTCCACCTCATTCTGAAGCAGGAAGCGACGGCAGGTACAGGAGTAGCTAAAAATCCCTTCCGGATTAAAGGCCTGCACCCGGTCCTGAATATCCCTGGCATTTTTAATGATCTTGGCCGGATTCCCATAGCCAATCCGGACCGATTCGCCCTGTTTTATATCGGTAATAAATTTTATGTCATGATGATCCTTGACATCAATCGGCGTTTTGGCATAGATAATACCGTTTCTTTCGACCAGCAGGGCGGCAGTCATCAGGCCAGGGCGTGCACAACACCTCCGTCACCTTGTGCTCTTAAAACGGATTTTTAAAAAACATCAGGCCGCCTTTGAGGAATTGGCCAAATGAAACGGTTGTCCCGTCAGCAGGTGTTGCGTCTTCACACCATGCTGATTAACAAAACCGGCGGCAGTGATGGCCTCCGGGATGAAGGGTTACTGGATTCTGCTCTTGATCATGTCTGACTTATTCCAAATAAGTTACAAGTTGGTGTCTGGCACAGTTCCCTTCAGATAATTGCCGATTCGTTCTTTGACATTGGCCTGGAGGTTACGGTAGAAAAATTGGTAATCATAGAGATGATAAACCCCAGTCTGGAAAATATCGAGTACTGGCGGAAATTCAGCTGGGCTAACATCGGTTACCCGCAGGGTTCCCCGGATTGGATCCAAATAGGCACCAGTCAAATTTGGCACTTCTTTAACAATACCACCAGCGTAATCCGTAAACACAGCGCCGCTATTTTCGCTGGCAGAAGCTGGAGTGCTATCGGTTTTCCAGTTCAAAGGATTGATCCCCAGCGTTTTATCCGGAACAATCAAAGAGGTTTGAATCCCCTCCGCCTCCGAGTTAAAGGAAATAATCACGCCGGTGTCCCCGGAATTCTGGGCCATTTTCAGAAAGGGATAGTTAGTCAAATCTTCAGGTGTCACGCGCCAGCCAATGATATAGGCCGCTACCAACTGACCACTTAAGGTCGGATCATCGAATTTGTCCGCCAGCAGGCGCACCAGCATTTCCGAACCCTGACTAAACCCGGCCAGAATAATCGGCCGCCCATTATTATAATCTTTCATATACAGATCAAACGCCTGTGAAACATCCTTGTAGGCCAGATCAAAATACTGATTCGATTCGGATGCATCCATGGTGTAAGCATTCAACGCCGCCTGACGATAATAAGGAGCAAAAAAATTAGCTTCCCCGTCATAGAGACTTTTTTCCATATTGGTCGCACCCAGAAACTGAGTCTTTGTTTCTTCATCCCCAATGTCCATCGAATGGGAAGTCTCGGTACCCAGATAAACCGTTGGCGCTACAAAAAACACATCGCAGTTTTTTGTGATTGTTTCGCCAAGCGGTAAATAAGCCCAGTTCTCCGATTTTGTATAATCCACTCCGGCCGGTTGTTGGGCACATCCGTACAGCAGCATTGTAATGATGAGGAAGACGGACAAAATGGCGGCCGAAGCCGAACGATTCATTCTTTTTTCCATGGTTTTCTCCTTAAATTCATTGTTTAGAATGATTGTCGACAAAAGTCTTTTTTAAGTTGGTGACAGGGCAGACTTCCATTTAATCACTATATACATCAACAAGTTTACCAGCGCTATCATACAACTCCGCCGGATCACTCTTGCTGTTGTTCCAGGTGCCGCCACCATCGAGCCAACAAAAATCAATACCTGAATTATTGGCTGAATCACCAACCTTAACCGAGGCACCGACTGCTAAACTAAAGGCCGGAAAGGTAAACGACTGATTGCCTAAAACCGAGACAATTTTCCATCCGGTCAGGTCAACCGCAGTCGCACTCGAATTTTTGATGACAATATATTCGGCCTTTTTATCCAATGCGCTAATGCTGACACCAGTGCTTTCCTGGCTATTTTCTGATGTGATCCCCAGTGTTTGATTCACCTCATCGGGATTGACATTATCAAATTTATCACGAATCACATTTCCCTTCAATTTTACATTATCATTTTTCAATCTATCAATTTCTGGTTGTTGCTTTTAATTGGCTGGCACTACTTTTAAAAGAACCTCCAAATAGCATCAAGGTGGTGTCCGGTACGCGCTTTCCGAGCCTTCGTCTGATTTTACTTTGGCAATAGTCGCTGGGAAAACGGATGATCATATCCATTTGGAGTATAGCGTATCATAATGTTATTGGCGGCGATTCGTTCTTTTGAAAAATACTCAATGTGATACTTAATGATCGGGATCTTCAGCAGTTCAAGCCAACCATTATAAACACCATCGATAAAGACCTGGCGCCACTCTGAGCGGCGTCTAATCATTACACAGCCATGAATCTGCTCTTTTTCAATCACAAGTGAGAAGGCACCATTTTCTAGATGGGGTTCAAAGGGGTAGGTCCGGCATTGAATGGGCCGATGGTCTCTCAGGCAACCTTCAGTCAAATGGCAATAGATATAATAATATTTCTTGATTTTAGGGGGCATATTGTAGTCCTGATGACGGTGCAGATCGTAATCGGTAGCGACCTCACATTGCATATATTCATATTCAAGCGGTAATAAATACATGCCCAATCGCTTACCGTCACCATCTTTACGGCGGCAACAATGATAGCCACATCGTTCACCACAATTACCCGCGATGATTGCTTCATCCATCAAATGATAGGCTTTTTTAAAAATGGCTTGATAGTCGACTCGCATTGATTTTTTATTTTTATCTGTCACAGGTGCTCCATTCTTTTAAATCCGCAAAAATACTCCTGGGAGCGAATTCGCTCATCGTTTTCTCTAATCATCCTTAACCTCACTCTGTCTAGTCTAATTTTTTTCACTCAAAGTCATGGCCGTTCTCGACAGTTTATAGCGCTGCTCTGCCAGCAACAGATTTACCATTTTATTATAGCTATTCACACCGTCTGTCTGGTTATTTGCCTTCAGATAGACATCATTGACACGCTTTGAAACATTTGAAACAATACCTTTATACTTGCCCCAATACTGCTCATTCTGCATCCGGTCCTGCTGGACCTGCTGTGACAGACTGGACTTTATCTCCAAAGCCTTATCCGGATCAACTTTCTCCAGCGCCGATATGGAATAATCAAACGCCAGAAAAAGTCCGCTATAAAGGAACGTTGGTTCATCCTGCTGCGTGCATGCCAGATAGGATATAAAACCCACCTCATCCTCTTGCATAAAACCGCACTGATGTGCCAGTTCATGGGTCATTGCGACAGGTATCATGAAACCTGGCATGTCAACATTGATATTAGATTCCAACGTAAAAGGGAAAAAAATACCTGCAATACCTGCCTGAGACATCAGTTTTGACATCATCACTGGTTTTGGTGCGGAATATAAAGATCGCTCCAAAACAGGATATTGCTTTGACAACATTTGCAGTGACAACACTGAGTGTTGTGCATAATAATCAAAATCATCTGGAACTTGGACCAAAAGGTCCGTATCTTCTCTCAGTTCCGCTCTTACCAGTCTCATATCATCGGCAAGTGACTGACACAATTCCGCCAGTTCCGCCACACTGTATTTCTCCTCAGGATAGTCGGTATAAGACAAGAAAGAATCCCGATGATAGTTTAATCCACTCAAAACAGTAAAACAAAAATAGATCATGCTACCCATCGCAACGATGCCGATCACACCACGATAAACTTCCATCCGACGGGTTCCTTTACTGATGATCACCTTACGCACATAATAAAAAATATATAATAGCAAAAATAATAAAACCAATACCACCAGCCATTCACCAACCGAAAATTTTACCAGCGAAGGTAAAAAGCCCACGGCATTAGATAATACCGGGTATACTGACCGACTGTATTGTTCCGCCCAATCCGGATGATTCTGGGCATATTTATTAAGTATATATGCCACAACTCCCGGTATGATAAACAGCAATCGCTTAGATAAAAACTTTTTAATAATGCTCTCCTTCTGTTAAACTACTCACCTAGTTTACTTTTTCAGTTAACGATTGGCTTCGTAAAAAGATTTCAATTCTTTTTTTAGTTCATCATCTAAATAATGCCAGCGAATTCCCTGAATTGCGCCCTCTAACCCGCAAAGCCGATTATAGCAGGCCGATGAATCAATGGCTCTGATCCTTAGCCAGGCTTCCCGACTTCCTGTTGCAACCAGATCCTCAGGCATATTGATCCCAATTGCATTAAGCTGCTTTTTCATTTCTTTGCCAATGTTTGGCAGGCTTGTCAGATCAGTATTCTCAACCGAATTATTTTTATTCATTCTCGTTCTCCTTTTAAATTGCTACTCACTAAAAACGTAAACAGCGCAGTCTTTGTTAAGTGGTACCTAGCTACCAGAACCTTAATAATAACACTCTTGAATTTCCGGTTTTAGCTGTTATGTCACCCGATACTTCCCCTTTTCCTCGGCCACCTTATCATACCAGAACCATTCGACCACCATGTTGCCGCACATTTTTTCAGCCTGGCGCATGACGATTTTTAGGGCCTGGTCGGCTTCAATGGAAAGATAAAAGGTCGGCGAGATTTTCAGTGAATTATTGACCATGTCTGATTTAATCCGAATGAGTTTATAAGGTAATGTCAGGCATTGTTCCCCTATGGACATCCTTAATCACCGGTTCCGGGGCGTGGGGATTTCCCTCGGCTTCCGCTTCATTGAATAGTCAAATTTGTCCATCCAGCGTTGATTTTGGCATTTTTTCACTGGAGCTGCCAAATTTCTCTTTCCGGAGTAGCAGAATCATTTCCGATAGGTTGTTTACCAGCTGTTCGAGGCTTTTGATGGTGGTTTCAAGCTGTTTAATATAAGTGTCCCGTTCATCTATCCGGTTTATTTCTCCCGTCTATTTATGAATCTATTATACCTTATAAACGTTGAAAAAACCAGCTGTTATGGGGTTTCAAGCATTTTTGATCAACAGAAATCACCGGGTTCCACCGGTATGATGGCTCGGAGTTGATCAACCGAAAATCCTTCCAGCAGCCACCTGAATTCTTTTCAGGACAGGGTTCGAACTTCATTTTCGGTCCGGGGCCATTTGTAGTTGCCATTTTCGAGACGTTTGTAAAGCAGAACAAAACCGTCACCTTCCCAAAGCAGCGCCTTAATCCGATCCCGACGTTTCTGCAGAATAAGTAAAGTGCCGGTGAAAAAGGATTCAACCCCATTGATTCCTGCACCAGCGCAGCCAGTCCATCAATGAATTTACGCATATCAGTATAACCACAGGCGATGTATATTTCTTCTGTAATGGTAATGTCGCCTAGCATAACACTTTCATTGCCAACAAAACAGCTTCGACGGTTTCCGCGGCTGCACCATCCATTATTTCTACAGTTGCCGATGGAAATTTGATTACAATTTTCGCATTCCGGTTTGTTTTTTCCAGACTGATCGGCAGACTGGCAAAAGTAACCAGATCATCCGCTTCCAGTTGTGCACTCATCTTTTCAGGTCTGCACATTTGCTTTCGGATCCGTTTCAGCCAGTAGTAACTGGATGTCTCTTTTATTTGTGTTAGCTGACACCAGCTTTGATTGACATCCCGCTCGCCTGCTGATCCTGATTCAGCTATGTCCGCTGTTCCATGCGGAACTTCGTTTTAACTGGAGTAATTTCATCCATTTGCAATACCCTCCTGTGCAGTATTTCAAAGTCACTTGAAAAACTCGAAAAACTACAACTTGCAAAACTTTAGTTTATGTTTGGAGTCTATTATCTCATGGATTTATTCAGGATATAAGGCACCTTGTTATTGAGCGCTTACCATAAAGGTTTCTCATTTCCGTAAAAATAGAAAAACTTTGCCGTGGAGTGTTCCACCTGCAAAGTTTTTCTTTCGTTTTTTTATCTTGATGGTTCTTCCGATTCCTACTTAAGAATGTGGGACAAGCAAAACGTCCCTTTGTCATGTGAATCGCTTCGACTCGTTGACCTTTTCCCTGAGATCCGGCAAAATCGCCATCTGCTATCCAATTGGGTGATTGACTTCAATCAATTGAAGCCAACCATCCCTGATTTTGCACATGGACATTGTATCGGATGCTGGTTCCCGCCGGCAATTGATCGGTTCCAGTTAGCTTGATCCAAAATCCCTCGATCTCTTACTCTCTCCGGTAGTGCCAATCATATTTGCATCTTTCACCCACGTTCCACCGGTCGGGCAGTCACCGTAATCCTGAACATGACTGCGGAAAGCGACCCCTATTTCAGTCACCGTTTCGTTTTTGTCAGCGGCTAAAACAAGTCAGACATAAAAACAGCACTCAGTACCAAAATTAAGATAATCAAATAACCCTTTTTCATTGGTATTTCCCTTCTTTAATCTTTCGGCTTTTTTGTTCGTGGTTGTTATGCTCTTGTCGTTAACTGATTCTCTTTTTATTGCCACTGTTTTTTCTTTTTTGTGACGTAAAACCCAGGGGGATCGGAGATTTTTTTATTTGCATAGCTTCTACATCATCACAACCATCAACGCCAATACCACCGCGATCATCGGTAAAAAGCATCGATAGATCGCCCCCCAAATGTTTTCGCTTTAGACATAGGTAACCCATAGCGGACCAGTAATGTTGTGGAAAATATAAGGTGAAACGATACGATACAAAAAAAGAAGCACCCACCCGCATTGGAATAGCCAACCGGGAATGTGCTTCTCTTTTATTTAATTCAGGCCTTGCCCATTGTTGTGTGACCGGCTCGACATGCTTTCAGATTCTATCGAGCATTGCTCAGTGTTTTAATACTTGAGCTATGTAGCATATAATAGGTATTTTATCACTACGGCGCTGTTGTGGTGAAAGTCCAAACAATTTCGGCATTACCTATATTACTCGAATTTACAACAGCATTTGCTGGAATTGTCACAGTATACTCTTTCATGTAATCAAATCCTCCATCTAGGATAATGATTAATGTGCGATTATCGACATCTACAGATTTCGATGCAATAATAGGTGTTGAAAAATCACTGCCTACTATCGTTATACCACTTACATCGTTAATTGTTATGTCTCGATCAAATTGAACTTTTACTTCACTACTTATAGCCACGTTCGTTGCAGCTGCTAATGGTGTCAATATTTCTACTTCTGGTGCGGGTTCTTCCGCCACCAGTATGATATTTGCATCAGTTACATCCGCTGCTGAAACGGTCACGTCTGCCTTGGATGCTGCGTAACTGCCTGCTGATGCTGCAATTCTTGCCACATAACTGCCTGCTTCTACATCACTGCCTATTGTGTAGGTTCCGCCTGCT